>MEGM01000048.1 GCA_001725505.1 Rubrivivax sp. SCN 70-15
CCAGCAACCCATTTGCGCAGCGAATCCACGTGAACGCCCTGTGCCTGGGCAGTCGCGCGCAACCCACCCATCCCCTTTTTGTAGGCCTTGACTGCGTCGGCCAGGTTGACGATTGAGCTGCAGTGCGGACCTGCAATCGAACTCTGGGCAATTGCCGTACATTCTAAAGGCCGTTAGAATGTATGGTGTGGATAACCGCTCCCTCAAAGATCTTCTCTACGAGCAGGTCGCCCGCGTCGGCAAGGCCTTGGCCAGCCCAAAGCGGCTGGAAATCCTGGAGATGCTGGCGCAAGGGGAAAAGGCCGTCGAGACCGTGGCCGCGGAGGTCGCGATCGACGTCAAGCTGGCCAGTGCCCATCTGAAGGCGCTGACGGAAGCGCGCCTCGTGCAGAGGCGGCGAGAAGGCAAGCGCATGATCTATCGGCTCAGCGGTGGCGACGTGGCCCCGCTCGGCGTAATGCTGCGCCAGGTGGCCGAAGAGCACCTGCTCGAACTGCGCATGGCGCTGCAGCAGATGATGGCCGAGCCCGATCGACTCGCGCAGGTCAGCCGCAAGGAGTTGCTCGCGCAGGCCAAGCGGGGCGACGTGGTGGTGCTCGATGTGCGCCCCCCTGAGGAGTTCGACGCCGCGCACCTGCCGTTCGCTCGCTCGGTGCCGCTGCCGGAGCTGGCGCGGCGTCTGGCCGAGTTGCCGCGCGGCGTGGAGATCGTCGCCTATTGCCGCGGCCCCTTCTGCCTGATGTCGGACGAGGCCGTGAAGCTGCTGCGCGAGCACGGCTTTCGCGCGCGCAAGACCTCCGATGGTGTGAGCGAGTGGCAGGCCGCTGGCCTGCCTCTGGCTCGTCGATGACGCCACGTTCAAGCTCACTGGAGGATTCTCATGACCTTCACGCTTTTCATCGTCAACGATGCACCCTACGGCAACGAGCGGGCATACAACGCCCTGCGCTTGGCGGGCGCCTTGGCCGCCCGGGAGGGGCAGGCGGTGCGCCTGTTCCTCCTGGCCGACGCCGTCACCTGCGCCAAGACCGGACAGAAGGTGCCCGAGGGGTACTACAACGCTCAGCTGATGCTGGGCAAGGTGCTACGCAAGGGCGAGGTTGGCCTGTGCGGCACCTGCATGGACGCACGCGGTCTGCGCGACGAGGAACTGGTCGACGGGGCGAAGCGCAGCACCCTCGCGCAACTTGCGGACTGGACCGCCGAGGCCGACAAGGTCCTGGTCTTCTGACCCCGGAGCCCAGCGCGCATGGTTCCCGAACTCGGTGTCATCGAAGGCTATTTCGGTCGGCCATGGCGCCATGAGGATCGCAAGCGCGTACTGAGCCAGCTGCGGGCACTCGGCTACTCGTGGTTTCATCACGCGCCGAAGGCCGATGCCTTTCTGCGCAGGCGCTGGCGCGAGCCCCATCACGCCGCCGCGCTTGCTGAGCTGGCTGACCTGTCGGCGCACTGTCGCAGCCTCGGGTTGCGCTTCGGCCTCGGGCTCAGCCCCTACGAGCTGTACCGGGACCTCAGCGGATCCGCGGTGAAGGACTTCGTCGCCAAGATCCGGGCGCTCGACGAGATCGGCATCGATGACCTCGCGATCCTCTTCGACGACACCCGTGGCGATGTGCCCGACCTGGCGGCGCGCGAGGCCGAGATCGTGCATACCGCGATGGCTCACACGCACGCGAGCCGGGTGCTCATGTGCCCCACCTACTACTCCGACGACCGGATGCTCGATATGGTATTCGGCGAGCGGCCGGCCGGTTACCTGAAGGACCTGGGGCGCCGGCTCGACCCACGCGTGGGGGTGTACTGGACGGGCGAAGAGATCTGCGCGCGCGAATTCAGCCCCGGCCACCTGGCCCGCGTGGCCGACGCCCTGGGGCGCAAGCCGACCCTGTGGGACAACTACCCTGTCAACGACGGGCCGCGCATGTCGCGCTGCCTGCACCTGCGCGGGTTCACCGGCAGGCCGAGCGTGATCGGGCCGCACATCGCAGCGCATGCCATCAACCCGGCGCTGCAGCCGTACCTGAGCCTGATCCCCGCCGCCACGCTCGCAGCGAGCTACCGCGAGGGCACTGGCTACTGCTACATGGACGCCTTCCGGACGGCCGCGCGCGACCTGGCCGGCGGCGACCTGGCCGGCATGTTCGAGCAGGACCTGCATCACTTGCAAGACCGCGGCCTCGATCAATTGGGCGACGACCGCGAACGTCTGCGTCAGCGCTACGCGCCCGTGGGCCACCCCATGGCCGCCGAGGTGGTGCGCTGGCTGGCCGGAACCGACACGGTCGACCGCTGGGTCGAAGACACCTGACCTGACAGGAGACCACCATGTTCTTTCGACAACGCGCCGCCGAGAACGCGACCCTGTCCTACTACTTCGGCTGCACCGGGATCGGCAGGTCGGTGGCGGTCGACGTGGTGGCCGGCGACGAGGACTGGTTCCTCGCCGAGGCGGCCCGGGTCGGCGTGCCGATCTCGTACGTGATCGACACCCATGTGCACGCCGACCACTGCTCGGGCGGTCGCGAACTGGCGCGCCGGGCCGGCGCGCCGTGCTGCCTGCACGAGAGCAACAAGGCACGGGTGTCGTTCGACTTCACGCCCCTCGCGGACGGCCAGCGCCTGGACGCCGGCAACGTGCTGGTCGACGTGCTGCACACGCCCGGCCACACGCCCGACAGCATCTGCCTGCTCGTGCGCGACCTGCGCCGCGGCGACGAACCCTGGTTCGTCGTCACCGGGGACACGCTGTTCGTCGGCGCCGTCGGTCGCCCCGACCTCGCCGGGCGCGAGCGCGAGATGGCCGCGCTGTTGCACGACAGCCTGCACTCCAAGCTGCTGACGCTGCCGGACGAACTCGAGATCTTTCCGGGGCACCAGGCGGGCAGCGCATGCGGCGTCGGCCTGTCGGGCAAGCCGTCGTCGACGCTGGGTTTCGAGAAGCGCTGGAATCCCGCGCTGGCCATGGACAAGGCGCGCTTCGTCGCCGACCTGACCGCGGACATCCAGGCGCCACCGGCCGGCATGGACGAGATCCTGCGCTTCAACCTCGGCCAGGTCGGCTGACCCATGGCGACCGCGACCATCCGGCTCGGGCTGCGCGAGAACCTGGGCCAGTTCTCGCTGCTGGTGCTCGTCAATGCCTTCGTCGGGGCCATGGTGGGGCTGGAGCGAAGCATTCTTCCGGCCATCGCGCAGCAGGACTTCCACATCGCGGCGACGACGGCGATCCTTTCCTTCATCGTCGTCTTCGGCGTCACGAAGGCGCTGACCAATTACGTCGCCGGGCGGCTGTCGGACCGCTACGGGCGCAAGGCCGTGCTGGTCGCCGGATGGCTGGTCGCGATTCCCGTGCCCTTCGTCCTCATGTGGGCGCCGACCTGGAATTGGGTGATCGCTGCCAACGTGCTGCTCGGCGTGAGCCAGGGCCTGACCTGGTCGACGACGGTGATCATGAAGATCGATCTGGTGGGCCCGAGCCGCCGCGGCCTGGCGATGGGGCTCAACGAGTTCTCGGGCTACTTCGCGGTCGCGGCCAGCGCACTCGCCACGGGATGGATCGCCGCGCATTACGGACTCCGACCCCAACCGTTCTATCTTGGCGTCGTCTACGTCGCCGCAGGTCTGCTGCTGTCGACGCTGACGATCCGCGAGACGCGGCAGCACGTGGCGCACGAAGTCCGCGCGCATCATCCGACGCCGGCGGGCGGCGGGCTCACGCAGGGCGAGATCTTCCGTCGAACCTCGTGGACCGACCGCAACCTGTCCAGCGTCAGCCAGGCGGGGCTCGTCAACAACCTCAACGACGGCATGGCCTGGGGGCTGTTCCCGCTCGTGTTCGCTGCTGCCGGGGTGGGCCTCGCGCAGGTCGGCATGCTCGCCGCCATCTACCCGGCCGTCTGGGGCATCGTGCAGATCTTCACCGGCGCCTGGTCGGACCGCGTCGGCCGCAAGTGGCTGATCGCCGGCGGCATGGCGGTGCAAGCGGCCGGCATCGCGGTCACGGCGCTCGCCGTCCACTTCGCCGCCTTCGCCGTCGGTGCCGTGTTGCTCGGCCTCGGCACGGCGATGGTCTACCCGACCCTTCTCGCGGCCATCGGCGACGTCGCGCATCCTTCCTGGCGGGCGTCCGCCGTTGGCGTGTACCGACTGTGGCGCGACCTGGGCTATGCCGTGGGTGCGCTGCTGGCAGGGTTCACGGCCGATCGGTTCGGACTGACGGCTGCGGTCTGGCTGGTCGCCGGACTGACCTTGCTCTCCGGGGCGATCGCGGCCTTGCGGATGGACGAGACCCTCGCCGCACGCCGGGCCTGACGAAGACAACCATGCAAGCGCTCATCAACCAACCCCACGAAGCCACCACGCCCATGAAGACACCCACCTCGCTGCCGCGCGGGCTGCGCCTGTTCACCACGGCCGCTGCCCTCGCCGCCGCCCTCGTCAGCCTGCCGATGGCGGCCCGTGCCGATTCCGACAAGGCGACCACCGAAGCGCTGGAAACCTATTTCGAGTTCATCGACTACAACAGCGGCACGCTCATGGCCGAGCAGATTCCGGCCGAGGACTGGAAGAAGCTCTACGTGCTCGACGTGCGCGACGCCGGTCAGTTCGGCAAGGAACACATCCCGGGCGCCGTGAACATCGAGTGGCGCAAGGTCTTCGCCGAGCGCGCGAAGCTGCCCAAGGACCAGACCATCCTCGCCTACTGCAACACCGGCTCGTTCTCGGCCCAGGCAGCGATGGCGCTGCGCATGGCGGGCTACGAGAACGTGCGCATCTTGCACGGCGGCTTCAACGAGTGGAAGGCGCGCGGCGGGTTCGACGCGTCTACCCGTCCCGCCAGATAGCGGGGGCCGGCGCCTGCTCGCAGCGAGCTGACGCACGTCGTCGAAAAGGCATCCGAATGGCGTCCCGCGACGGCTCGGACCTATGATTCAGGTCATATGCGCCGGCGGCGCCCCCGGTCCAACATTCGGCTCTTGTCGAACCGGAGTCCATCGAATGCACAAGCTCGTCCTCGGCCTGACCTTTGCCTTGACCGCAGGCGCCAGCAGCCTGGCGCTTTGCGCCGACCCGTCCGAGGCCAGTCACCACCACCCCATGGGCATGGAGTTGACCATGCCCATGCCGGCCGAGACGGCCGGGCCGATGAAGGACCCCCGTCGACTCGTCGAGTACCCGGAGCCGATGCGCATCCACACGTTCGCGAACATGCGCGACCATCTCGCCACCTTGGCGCAGATTCAGGAGGCGCTGGCCCATGGCGCCTTCGACAAGGCGAGCAACCTCGCCGAGCAGCGCCTGGGGATGTCGTCGCTCCAGATGCACGGCGCGCACGAACTGGCGATGTACATGCCAAGGGGAATGCAGGACGCGGGGACCGCGATGCATCACACGGCCAGCCCGTTCGCCATCGTCGCCAAGGATGCTTCGGTGACCGCAGACCTCAAGCCCGTGCTGGCCGCCCTGGCCAAGCTGAACGAGACCTGCGTCGCCTGCCACGCGAGCTATACGCTTCACTGATGCCTCGGCCGGCGACTGACAAGCTGCTCCCGGCGGACGGGCTGTCGCGCCGGTTGGGTGACCCGCTCGCGGTCGGCGGCGTCGGATCGGACATCGGCTGCGCTGCGTCTTTGTGAAAGTGAAAGCGCCGAGCCCCCGAGGCTTTCCCTCCGCGTTGCGCCCCTGCGCTGCGCGCCGTCCTGCCCCGCCGGGGCGACCGTCTTCAGGGCGACCCAGCGCGACAGCGCCAGGCTCATCAGCGCGCTGCGCTCCAAGCCGCGCCCGGCGCGGCCGTCGACATCCTCGATGCAGGCCTGCGGGTACTTCAGGCCCGCGCGCTTGAGCAGCGCAGCGCGGCGCTTGTCGCCGCGGTAGTGGACCTCGCGGTCGACCATCAGCGCCAACCGCTCCTCGAAGGACAGCGCCGTGCCGGCGCCGCCGGCGAGTTGTTCCTCGACGGCTTGGAGCATGCCCGCGAGCTTGAGATCGCGCAGCTGCGCCAGGGTGTTGTTCATCATCATGATTGGAATTCCTCGAGTGTCTTCGTCGGGTTCAATGGAAGTACGCCGCGCCGCGCAGGTTGTCGTGCTCGGGAGCGACCCACTGGGGCGGCTGCGCCGGCGGCTCGATCAAGTCGGCGCCATTGGCCAGCATCTCGCGCACCTGGCGGTAGTAGCCCGCCCCGAGCCCGAGTGCCAGCGTGCAGGCCGCCTCGAGCCGGGCGGCGCCATAGCGCTTGGCCAGACCGAGCAGGCCCAGGCAGCTGCGGTAGCCGTGCTCGGGGTGGCGGTGACGCTGCAACAGCTGGGTCACGAAGGCCTGGGTGCTGGGGCCGACCTCGCCGCCCCAGTGGATCAGCCGTTCGGGCGTCCATTGCTTGTGAGCGCGGTGCGCGGCGGGCATGTGCTCGTCCAGCGTCGTGAAGCCGCCGCGGCGCGAACTGCGGGCATGACAGGCCACGCGCTGGCCGCGGTGCAGCACCTCCACCAACGCGTCGGTGATGCACGCCTCCAGCTCCAGCCCGACCAGCGAATGCGGCACGCTGTAGCGGTGGGCGTCGACCTCGACGTGGTAGTCGATGTGCGCGCGCACGGTCTTGAAGCTGGTCCACTGCCAGCGCTGCGCCGGCAGCGCCGACAGCGCCGGCGCGTCCAGCGAGGCGAACAGGCTCGCTCGGCTGCCGTCGATCTTCTGGAAGCGGCGCTCGTTGAGCGAGGGCAGCAGCGCGGCGATGGCCCGGTCAGCGGCATGCACCGTCGGTCACGTTGCCGGAATCACCGGTCACGCTCCCGAATTCGGCGGTCACGCATCCGAAACGGGCGGTCACGTTGGTCCGAGATACGCACCGAATGCGCGCTGGGTCACCACTGGCACGCTTCTATGGGCATCCACTCCTCCTTCACATGGCCGCACTCCGGGCACGTGATGGTCGATTGCAGTACAGCCGCGCTAACGTCACTGGACCTGCTTCACCGCTGACGGGAAGCCGGCGGCGGTCGTGGCCCTGAGACTGGAGCGCCCGGTCAGCAGTCGCAGGCCGTTGAACACGACGAGCAGACTGGCACCCATGTCGGCGAAGACCGCCATCCACATCGAGGCGTTGTCGAACAGGGCGAGTGCGAGGAACACGAGCTTGATGCCCAGCGCCAGACCGATGTTCTGCCACAGCACGACGTGGGTGCGGCGGGACAGTTGGATAGTCTCCGGCACGCGGCGAAGGTCGTCGTTCATGATGACGACGTCTGCGGCCTCCACGGCCGTGTGAGTGCCGGCGCCGCCCATCGCGAAGCCGATGCTCGATGCGGCGAGGGCGGGGGCATCGTTGATGCCGTCGCCCACCATGGCGACAGCATTCCCTGACGCCGCCAGCGCCTGGATGGCGTCGAGCTTGGCTTGAGGCAAGAGGTTTGCCCGGACATCCAAGATGCCTGCCTGCGCGGCAATCGCTGTTGCCGTGGCCGGGTTGTCACCGGTCAGCATCACCGGCGTGACGCCCATGCGCAGCAACTCGGCGACTGCCTCTTTCGATGTCGCCTTGGTGGTGTCGGCCACTGCGAACAGCGCGAGCACGCCCTCGGAGTTGGCCAGTACCGTGGTTGTGCGGCCCTGCAACTCGTGCATGCACATCTTTGCCTCGAGTGCCGCCGAGCACTGGTTGCGGTCTTCAATCCAGCGGTGGTTGCCAAGCACGTAGTCGTGTTCGGCGATGCTGCCGTAGACACCGCGCCCGACCTCGGCGCCGAAGCGTTCCACCGGCAGCGGCTCTCCGTCCAGGCCCATCGCGATGGCTCTGGAGACGGGATGGTCCGAGCGTGCGGCAAGACTGTGGGCGATGCGCAGGACCATCTCTGCAGGCACGGACTCGGTCAGCACGACCTGGGCGACGAGCTTGGGCTTGCCCTCGGTGATGGTTCCGGTCTTGTCCAGAGCGACCGTCTTGAGTTTGCGCGCCTCTTCGAGGTACACACCGCCCTTGATGAGGATGCCCCGGCGCGCCGCGGCGGCCAGCCCGCTGACGACCGTGACAGGGGTCGAAATCACGAGCGCGCACGGGCAGGCGATGACCAGCAGGACCAGCGCCTTGTAGATGGCGTTCGTCCATGCCAGGCCCAGCAGCAGCGGTGACCCCACGGCAACTGCCAGCGCCAGCACGAAGACCGCCGGTGTGTAGACCGCCGCAAATCGGTCGACGAGGCGTTGCGTCGGCGCGCGCTTGCCCTGCGCCTCCTCGACCGCATGGATGATGCGGGCGAGCACCGTGTCGCTGGCCGGGGCGGTGACCTTGAACTCCAGAGCGCCGCTCTGGTTGATGGTGCCGGCGAACACCTCATCGCCGGGGCCCTTGTCCACTGGGACGCTCTCGCCCGTCACGGGCGACTGGTCCACGGCCCCATGGCCGGCGGTGACCTGCCCGTCCAGTGCCAGGCGCTCGCCAGGGCGCACGCGCACGGCCGCGCCCACGGCCACGCTCTTGGCCTCGACGCTCCCCCAGGTGCCATCCGCTTGCAGCACCTCGGCCTGCTGTGGCGAGAGTGCCAGGAGACCGGTGATGGCGTGCCGCGCCCGGTCGACGGCACGCGCCTCGATGAGTTCGGCCAGCGAGTACAGGGCCATGACCATCGCCGCCTCGGGCCACTGGCCGATGAGGAAGGCACCGATGACGGCCACCGTCATCAAGGCATTGATGTTGAGCTTTGCGCCAGCCAGTGCCGACAGTCCCTTGCGAAACACAGACGTGCCGGCCAGCGCAATGGCGCCGGCCGCCACCGCCATGCCGACCGCTTTCCAGGCGGTGGTCTCCGGAGCGAAGAAGTGGACGAACTCGGCCAGCACTGCGACCATGAGCGCTGCGGCCAACCGCAGGAACTCGCTTCGTTGTGCGCGTGCTCCTTCCTCTGGCGCGACCGGCGCCGAGAGCATCTCAGTCTTGAACCCGGCGGCGTTGATGGCGCCAACGATGTCGGACCAGACTGCGGGGGGAGCCTCCACCGCCAGCGCGCGGCCGGCCAGGTCGAAGCTCAGTCGCCGAATGTTGACGAACTGCTCCAGGGCAACGCGAATCTGCCCCTCCTCGGTGGGGCAGTCCATCGTCGGGATTCGCAACTGAAGCGCGTCGGGGCTTGCCGGCACCGGGACTGGAGAGGTCGCCACCGGCAGCGTGGCGGCACAGGCAGAGCCGCAGCAGTCGTTGCAGGTGCTCGCTGCCAAGTTCTGGCGCCTGGGGCCGTTCGTGGTCGTGTTCATGCCCATCGGGGTGTGAGTGCTCGTGAGCATGCCCCGCATGGACGATTGGGGTTGTGGACATAGGAGGCCGATTGGTGTTTCCGGCATTGGAGTCCCTGTAGCTACTCCAGAGTCAAGTCCCTACACTTGCCACCTTGTCATCGTGGAGAAGCCCGTGAAGATTGGCGAACTGGCGACCGAGTTGTCCACCCCCATCGAGACCATCCGCTACTACGAGCGCGCGGGTCTGTTGCCCGCGCCCGCCCGCACCCAGGGCAACTTCAGGGTCTACGAGGCCCAACACCTCGAACGGCTGCAGTTCATCCGCCATTGCCGGGGGTTGGACATGTCGCTGGACGAGGTGCGGGTCCTGCTGCGCTTCAAGGATGCGCCGGGTGACGACTGCGGCGACGTCAACGTGCTGCTGGACGAACATATCGGGCACGTGTCGAAGCGCATTCGCGAGCTTCGAGCATTGGAGAAGCAGCTCAAGGCGCTTCGAGAGCGCTGCGGTGAAGTTCGGTCTGCAGAGCAATGCGGCATCCTTTGCGGCCTGGCCAAAGCCGCAAAGGAACCAACGCACGAGGCGAAGCGGGCCAAGGGCCACCTGCGGTCCGTCCATTCGTCATGAGCAGGTCGCCCACCGTCGCCGACCGGTTTCGAGCCTGAGGTTCACACCGTCCCTCTCCTTGCCACGGTGTGGGAGACCGGCAGGTGCGCAGGAGTCGGCGCCAGCAGTCGCCAACGAAGTCTGTTGGGTAGGCTTCGGTGCCGGTCAGGTCATACTCCACATGTCAAAGCGCATCTACGAATGCCCGAAGACTGATTCGATGTCGATTGCCCGCAGAGCAGCAAGACACAGGCCGCCTTGGCCCTGTGCCGCACTTGTGCCGTGCCCGCCTTGACTGTGCCGAAATTGTGCCGTGGCGAGCCTGGGAAGCGATGTGGCAAGCGTCGCAAGTGGTTGATTTATAACAACCTTCCCAGGCTCCATCGGCCTCTTAATCCGTTGGTCGACGGTTCGAATCTGTCAGGGCCCACCAACAAAATCAACGGCTTAGGCGATTCGCCTAAGCCGTTGTTCCTTCCGGCGCAGATTCTCCGCAGCCGCCCATTGCAGCGCGCCGAAGGGGAGCGCTGACGGCTTGCGACGGTGCGCGAGGGCGAGGCCCAGCGTCGCCGCCGCGACCAGCAGCAGGCTCGACGGCTCGGGGATGGCCGCTGCATCCTCGACGATGCGCACCGCCAGTCTTTCGGGTGCGATCAGCGCGCGCAGCTTCCGGGCCTGGCCGCCCTCGGGCTGGCGGACGAGGCAGTCGACCTCGCCGTCGAGCCAGGCGACCGCTGCGATCGCGTAGTCGGCCTCGATCAGTGCGTGCACCTCGATGTCCAGTGCGACGATGCCGGGGTCGTGGACGTTGTTCGCGTCCCACGGCTCGACACCGAAGGGCTGGGCGTCGAGGTAAGTGCCGTCGTAAGCGACGCGCAGGCCCGACGCGAGCACGGTGGCGGGCTGGAGTTCAACCGGGATCGGCGGGTACTTCAGGCTCACGTCGCGGTGGTTGCCGTCGAGCGAATTGCAGAACGGCGGCGTGCACAGGGCCGCGGCGACGTAGGACTTGGTGCGCAATTCGAGCGCCGCCTGCGCAGCGGCCGCATCGCGCACGTTCCTGACCGCGGGCAGCAGCAGCGTGAACAGCACTGTCGTGACGGCGATTACCACGAGCAGTTCGATGAGCGTGAAGCCTCGGGAGCCGGGACGCGTGGATGCCATGGCCTTCCTCTTTCGAGGGGCTCGGAGCGCGCGGCCTGGAACGAGGGATTCGAGGCCGATCCGACAGCGAAGCAACGAGTGTGCCGGGGCTCGGAACCGAGCCTGGAATCAACCTAAGTTCCGCAGTTGAACCTGCGCCGTGGCCGTTTTCTTCAACGCTGGCGAGGGGTTGAGGCTGTTTGGCACACTCACCCGATGGGTGAAGCCGACGAACCGAAGAAGACCGCGCTGGCGCAGGCCAGCGAGGACGCGATGGTGGCCGACACGATGGGTGGCCGTGTGCACGTGCGCTGGGACGAAACGGCGCAAGCCACGCCGCACGGGCAGATCGTGTTCTTTGCCGAGTTCCTGGCCACGGCCGGTGTGTTCGATCGCTGGGTGCAGGCCTGGCCCTTGCGGTACAGCAGCCCCAACGCATCGAGGCCGCGCGACGTGCTGGGCACGCTGATGCTGGGCATCCTGGCCGGTAGCAAGCGCTATGCGCACATTGCCGGCGTTCGAGGCGACGCGGTCGCGGCCAAGGCCTTGGGTTTGCGCGGGATGGTCAGCGAAGACTCGGTACGCCGCGCGCTGGCGGCGATGGCGCCAGCGGCCAGCGAACCGTGGATGCGCGACGCGCTGATTAGTAGCGTGCGCGAGGCGCTGGACCGGCCCTGGGTGCTGGACATGGACGCCACGATCAAGCCGCTGTACGGGCACCAGGAGGGCGCGGAGATTGGCTACAACCCGCACAAGCCGGGCCGACCCAGCCATGTGCTGCACACCTTCTGGGTGGGCAATTTGCGCCTGGTGCTCGATGCGGTGCTCAGCTCGGGCAAGCAGCACACATCGGGACACGCCAAGGCCGCGATGGCCCGGCTGCTCGACGAGCTGGGCGACAAGGCGCCGGCGCTCGTGCGAGGTGACTGCGGGTACGGCAACGAGGACATCATCGATGTGTGCGAGCAGCGCGAGCTGCGCTACCTGCTGCGCCTGCGCAAGACGGCCAATGTGAAGCGGCTGATCGAGCGACTGTTCAGGCGCGACGACTGGACCCGAGCCACCGAGGCCAGCCAGGGCTGGCAGGCCATCGAAGACGAGCTGCGCCTGAGCGGCTGGAGCAAGGCACGTCGCGTGGTCGTGCTGCGTCGACGGATCAAACACGACATTGCACTGACGGCCAACAGACGAGGCCAGCACGAGGCCAACGAACAGCTCGTCTTGGCGCTGCCGCACGACGAAGTGCAGGACCGCGCGCAGGCCTGGGAATACACGGTGTTGGCGACTAACGTGCCGTACGAGATCGCCGCCATCGGCCAGCTGTACCGCGACCGCTGTGACTGCGAGAACGGGTTCGACGAGCTGAAGAATCAATGGGGTTGGGGCGGCTTCACCACGCAAGACATGCACCGCAGCCAGGTCACCGCGCGCGCGGTGGCGCTGGTCTACAACTGGTGGAGCTGGTACGTGCGGGCGGCCAACCCGCAGGCCCGCCGGGAGGCGTTGACGAGCCGGCCGCTGCTGCTGGCCGCCGTGGGCCGGGCCACGAGCAGCGGCAACCAAACGACGCTGTACCTCACACCGATGCATGCCGAAGCCGCATTGATCAAGTCGATGATCGCCAATGTTCATGCGGCCATCGAGCACGTCAAAGCAGCTGCGGAGCAGTTGCCAAAGCTCGACCGCTGGCGGGCGCTGCTGGCCTACATCTGCCAGCTCATCGTCGGTCAGATCGGCCTGCCGACGCCGCCAGCCGCGCTCGCGGCGTCGGGGTAACTGCGGCTTTTAGGATCAACGCACCCGCGTCGGCCGGCCGGCGGCCTTGCGCTCGGATGTGAGGCAAGCCGACAAGGTGCTGGGCGCTTTGCGCCGCGCTCGGTCCGGCGGCCTGGCGCCTGCGCGGCCGCGCCGCTACCTGAGCTTCACGAACCGCACCATCGCGCTCACGCCCGGGGCCGCGGTGTCGATGCGGTTCGGGTCGGTGGCGCTGTGCGGCGCATCGCGCAGGCCGACGAGGTCGAGCACGGCGGCGCAGGAGTTGCCGGCGTCAATGACCAGCCCGCGCTGGCCTCCGCTCAGGCCCGCATAGAGGCTCAACCCGTGCGGGTCACCCTTGCCGGCGAAGACGAACGACGCGCCGCAGGGCGAATGGTCGAGTGCGGTGTCGTTGAGGTCCAGCACGCCGAGCGCGCCGGGCGCGGTGCTGCCCCAGACGGTGGGCAACTGCGTCACGCCGACGTTCGACCCCGCCTCTTCGTGCGACAGCAGGATGCTGCCGGAGGTCGAGATCGCCAGGTCGGACAGGCGCGGCACCGGCGTGGCCGGGTCGGGCAGTGCGAAGGCGAGGGGCGCGCTGAAGGTCAGCGCCGCCGGATCGAACACCGCCTGCCCGAAGTCGACGAGCAGGAACGTCGCGCTGTCCTCGCTGGACAGCACGATCGTCCTCGTGCTGGCGTCGATCGACGCGGCATCGACCTCGCTGGTCTGGAAGACGCTGCCGCCCGTGCCGAGGTCGGCCGCCGAGTCGGTGTTCTTGTCCCAGACGTAGACCTTGCCGGCATCCAGGTCGACGACACGCAGCTTGCGCTGGCCGCCGTTGGGGGCGTATTCGGGCGCCACGATGACGCTGGCCCCGCCCGCCTGCGGCAGGAAGGCGAAGTTCTCGCCCACCGGGATGTCGTAGACGGCCGCCGCGCTCGTGCTGCCGTAGTCGAAGACTCGGAAACCCCCGGCGCCGCCGACGATGAAGCGCTTCTTGCCGATGTCGGCGGCGACGCCGCACAGGATGCACGAGGCACCCGAGTACACGTTCGGGACGCTGCCCGCACCGCTGTCGAATTCGGTCAGGCGGATATCCGAGATCTGCAGGCTGCCGACGAACTTGCTCAGGTCCAGGACGGCGATCTCGCTCGAGCCGTAGCCGATGCAGACCGTCCGCAGGTTGTCCGAGTCCACCGTGCACGCGCTCGCCGTGAACGTCAGCGGCACGGTCGGTGGCAGGTTCGACAGGACCGTGGTCCCGCCCCAGGTAACGGCCTTGCCGTCGGTGCTTTCGAGCACGAAGGGTGTCACGCCGCCGGGCGCGGGCACGAAGGCGATGCGGGCGGTCGGCGTGCCGAGCACACCGTAGGCGGCCGTGGTCGAGTCGGAAGTGCCGCTGGACGGCGCTGTCGTCGTGGCATCGGTGCTGGCGCCAGGGCTGCCGCCAGGGCTGCCGCCGCAGCCCGACAACGCGGCCAGCAGGCAGGCGGATCCCAGCATCGACCAGCGCGCGCGCCTTGGGTTCGACGCGAGCACCTTCGGGGCCAAGGCCGGCAAATCGCAAGGCTCGAGGGCGGGGGCAGCGGAGAGTCGGCGGAAGTTCATGTTGTTTTCCGGGTTGGTGTCGGCGACGACGTAGGCCGCGCCTGCCATGGACCCGACGACGGTCATTGTCCGCCGGCCGAGGCGACTTCGTCCGTGCGGTGCCGAACGATGTCGGCATCGGGTTCGTGTCGAGGTTCACGCGGAACCATCGGTTCCGCGACGGGAGATCGCAACATGCCATCGCCCAGACATGCAGGCCGTGCACCCGCGCCACGCAACGCTTCGAGCAAGGCCTGCACGGCGCGCAGGTCGACGCTCTCGGGCCCGCCGTCGAACCGCAGATGCAGCGATTGCCTGAACAGTCTCCAGATGCCCGCGACGATGACCGCGGCGATGGCGAGGCTCGCGACCGGGTCGAGCCAGGTCCAACGACAGGCCAGCGCCAGGCCGCCTGCCACCACCACGCCGGCCGAGACCAGCGCGTCGGCGGCCATGTGCAGGAACGCGCCGCGGATGTTGAGGTCGCTCGCGCGGCCGCGCATGAACTTCAGCCGAGCATGCCGAGGCCCGGTCCGGCATGCCGATACCGGGCCGCACCGCGACGGCGCGGCCTGTCGACGCCGGCTCTCGGCGCCGGCGCGTCAGGCCCTGCCGCGCTCGTACCAGCCCTTGCTCGCGTTGACGGTGCGCACCACCAGCAGCATCACCGGGACCTCGATCAGCACGCCGACCACGGTGGCGAGCGCGGCCCCGGACTCGAAGCCGAACAGGCTGATCGCCGTGGCCACGGCGAGCTCGAAGAAGTTGCTCGCGCCGATCAGCGCCGACGGGCAGGCGACGTCGTGCGACTCGCCCAGGCGCCGGTTCAGCCAGTAGGCCAGGCCCGAATTGAACAGCACCTGGATCAGGATAGGCACGGCCAGCATCACGATCACCAGCGGCTGCCTCAGGATCGCCTCGCCCTGGAACGCGAACAGCAGTACCAGCGTCGCGAGCAGCGCGGCGATCGACCAGGGGCCGATCCGCGCCAGCGTGGCCTCGAGGGCCGCCGGCCCGCGCGCAAGCAGCACGCGGCGCCAGACCTGGGCCAGGATCACCGGGATCACGATGTAGAGCAGCACCGAGGTGATCAGCGTGTCCCAGGGCACGCTGATCGCCGACAGCCCGAGCAGCAGCGCGACGATGGGCGCGAAGGCGAAGACCATGATCGTGTCGTTCAGCGCCACCTGGCTCAGCGTGAACAGCGCATGGCCGCCGGTGAGGCGGCTCCAGACGAAGACCATCGCGGTGCACGGCGCCGCGGCGAGCAGGATCAGCCCGGCGACGTAGCTGTCGGCCTGCGCCGCGGGCAGCCAGGTCGCGAAGACGTGACGGATGAAGATCCAGCCCAGCAGCGCCATCGAGAACGGCTTGACGGCCCAGTTGACGAACAGCGTGACGCCGATGCCGCGCCAGTGCTGGCGCACCTGCGAAAGGGACGCGAAGTCCACCTTCAGCAGCATCGGAACGATCATCACCCAGATCAGCAGCCCGACCGGCAGGTTCACCTGGGCGACTTCCATGCGGCCGATGGCCTGGAACGGACCGGGGAAGCGCTGGCCGAGCGCGATGCCGGCGCCGATGCACGCCAGCACCCAGACGCTGAGGTAGCGCTCGAAGACGCTCATCGGCGCCGGCGCCGCGCGCAGTGCGGTGGTAGTCATCGTCTGCATCCTCTCAGCTGCGGCCGATCTCGGCCAGAGCCGCCTGCAGCGCGGCGCGGTCCATCGTCTCCAGCGGCAGCGCCAGCAGTTGCAGCATGCGGTAGCCGATGGCCTGGCGCGTGAGCTCGAACGCGCGGCGCTTGCCCTCGTCGCCGCCCTCGGCGTTCGACGGATCGGGGTAGCCCCAGTGCACCTTGACGGGCGCCTGGCCCGGGCTGCCATGGAAGACCGGGCAGGCCTCGGCGGCAGCGCTGTCGCAGACCGTGATCACCACCGCCAGCGGTGGCGCGCCTTCGGCGCTGAACTCGTCCCAGCTCTTGCTGCGGCAACCCGTCGTGTCAATGCCGACGTTGCGCAGCGCCTCGAGCGCGAAGGTGTTGATGCGGCCGCTCGGCGCGCTGCCGGCGCTGTGGCCGCGCACGTCGCGGCCGAGCCTGGCCGCCCAGTGGTTGAGCATGCCTTCGGCGAGCACGCTGCGCGCCGAGTTGTGGGTGCAGAGGACGAGGACGTTGCTGCTCATGAGGGCTTCGGTGGATGGAACGACCGCTCGAACGCCGGGTGCTGGCCGTGACGGTTCGCGGCGACGGACGCTTGCCAGCGTCGCCATGCACATCGACTTTTCAAGGATGCTGGAAACGACGAATCCTGTCAAGCCGGAACGGGCCCGTTCGAGCCACGCAGTCCCGAACGCGCGACACTGTCGGGTCCGAGCTTGAAGGAGCGTCGCATGCGCCGCTGGTGGATCCTGATCGTCCTGTCGCTCGCCGCCTGCGCGGCGCCGCCGCCGTTGCCCGGCCAGCCCGAGGCCGAGGTGCTGGCGCGCTGGGGAACGCCGACCGCGCGCTACGCGATGCCCGGGGGCGTGACCCGACTCGAGTTCGCCACCGGGCCTTACGGGCGCACGACCTGGATGGTCGATGTCGACGCCGCCGGCCGCGTCACCGCGGCGAACCAGGTCCTGAACGAGGCCAGCTTCGCAGCCTTCCAGGCCCATGCCGCGGGCATGACGCGGGAGCAGCTGCTGCGCACGCTGGGCACGCCGGGTGAGCGCCGCAGCGGCGGCTGGCAGGGTGGCGAGGTCTGGTCCTGGCGCTACCCGACGAACGACTGCCTGTGGTTCCAGGTCTCGATCGGCGCCGACGGCATCGTGCGCGACGGGGCCTACGGCATCGACCCGCGCTGCGACGCGCCGAGCGACCGGGCGCCGCAGTAGAGTGCCGCGATGATCGTCTACGGCATCCCGAACTGCGACACCGTCAAGCGCGCCCGCGCCTGGCTGGTCGAACGCGGCACCGAGCACCGCTTCCATGACTTCAAGAAGGCCGGCGTGCCGCCCGACCGGCTCGCCGAGTGGCTGCGCCAGCTCGGCTGGGAGGCGCTGTTGAACCGCCAGGGCACGACCTGGCGCAAGCTCGATGACGCGCGCCGGGCCGCCGTCGTCGACACCGCTTCGGCGCGCGTGTTGATGCTCGAGCAGGCCAGCGTGATCAGGCGCCCGGTCGTCGAATGGCCCGACGGCCGCGTCAGCGTGGGTTTCGACCCGGTGCGCTGGGCGGCTGCTTTGGCACAGTGCCGCTGACCGGAGGCGGTGGAGAGTCGCGCAGCCGCGACGGCTCGAGCACCGTGTCCCGGCCGTCGTAGATGCGCTGCTGCAGGCTCGCGTGGTGCCGGTCCACGACCCGGCGGCCTTCCCAGCTGCAGCCTATCGCCTCGCAGCGGTAGCGGTGCACGGGCACGACGCAGCTGAGCAGCCGGTCGGCGAAGCGGCGCGGTACGCGCCGCGCATGGCCGTGGCAGCGCGGACAGAGCGTCGGCGCGGCCCGGTGCGCGCCGGGTGTCGCGGGTATCGCCAGGCCACGCCCGCCGAGCGTCCGGCGCATCCAGGTCAGGACAGGGTTCATCACGCGTCGGACCTTACGCCCGAATCGGGTGCGCCTCGGTGCGCTTGCGCACGCATGGCCTTGTAGGCTTTCTCCGACGCCGAGTCGGCGCGGTGCCCGATGACGCCTTGCCTCGCGTCGGCGCATCGTCGGCACATCCGCTTCGCATCCTGCGATCGGACCTCGAGGGTGACGCGATGGACAGCAAAGGGCGGGGCAGGTCGCAAGCACTGCGGGTGCGAACAGCGCCGGGTCGGCAAGGCTGGTGGCTGGCCTTTGCGCTGCTGTCGCTGCTCGGGCTGCTGCTCGCGTTCGGCAGCGTCGTCCATGTCGCCGTCCGACAAGGCGTGGCCATGCGCCGAGCCGTCGCCGAGCATGCCGTGGCGACCTGGCGCTGCAATTTCCTGCCGAGTCAAGGCGCACGCGTCGACTGCCTGCAGCAACTGGCCGCGACGCCGTCGTCCGAGACCCGCCTCCTCGCGGAGAGCCCGCGACGAAGTGCCGATGGTGGCCGGCGTTCGTGCCACTTGCAGAGGGATTCCATATGAGCACGATTCGACTCGAACGCTTGCGCCCCGGCATCGGCGCCCTGTTGCTGGGCCTGGCGGTGGCCGGCCCGGTGCTGGCGGCAGACTCTCGAGCCAGCGCCAGCGCGCTCGAACGCTACCGGCACGAACGCGCCGTCTGCAGCAGCGGCCGCTCGAACCAGGACCGCGCCACCTGCATGAAGGAGGCCGGCGCCGCGCTCGCCGAAGCGCGGCGCGGCGCGCTCGGTGCGGGCGACGGGACCCGGTACGCGGAGAACGCGCTCGACCATTGCAAGTCCTTGCCGGAGGCCGACCGGAAGGACTGCGTGGCCCGGATCGAACAGGGCACGCAAAGCGGCAGCGTGTCCGGCGGCGGCATCCTGCGCGAACGGGTGACGCGCGAAGCCGTACCCATGGACGCTGCACCCGCGGCCAGCACGCCGCAGTAGGCGCACCCGGCCGGGGCGGGGGTCAGCTGACGGCGCCGACGAGCGCGGCGATCGCGGCCTCGACGCCGCCGCTGCGGTGCGGCACGCGCTGCAGCGTCATCGCCGCCTCGACGCCGGCCAATGCGCCCAGGATCATGGCCTCGTTCATGTCGCCGAGGTGGCCGATGCGGAACACGCGGCCGGCGTACGGCCCCAGGCCGCCGGCGATCGCGACCTGGAAGTGCTCGCGCGCGACGGTGCGCAGCGCCTCGGGGTCGATGTCGCTCGCGACCCTCACCGCCGTCACCGAGACCGAGCGCGCGGCCGGCTCCGGGCACAGCAGCGCCACGCCGCCCGCCGCGCCCCAGTGGTCGACCGCCGCATGCACCGCGTTCGCGAGCCGTGCGTGGCGCGCGTGCACCTGCGGCAGTCCCTCGCGCTCGATCAGTGCCAGCGCGGCTTCGAGACCGGCCAGGTGGGCCAGCGGCGGCGTGCCGCAGAACTTGCGGTACTGGAGATCGCTCTTGCGCCGCGCCCAGTCCCAGTAGAAGCGCGGCGCCGGATTCGCGCGCGCCGCCTGCAGCGCGCGCCCCTTCGCGGCGACGAAGGCCAGCCCGGGCGGCAGCATCAGCCCCTTCTGCGACGCGCCCATCGCGACGTCGACACCCAGCGAATCCATCGCGAACGGCGCTGCGCCGAGCGAGGCGACGACGTCGACGACGAACAGCGCCCGGTGGCCGGCGGCGTCGATCGCGGCGCGGATCGCGCGCAGATCGCTGGTGACGCTGCTCGCGGTGTCGGTATGGACCGCGAACACGGCCGCGATCTCGTGCGCGCGGTCCTCGCGCAGCACGGCCTCGACCGCATCCGCGTCGATCGGCCGGCCCTCGGTGCAGGGCGTGCGCAGCGCCACGCCGCCGAAGGCCTCGACCTGCTCGGCCCAGCCGTCGGAGAAATGCCCGGTGCCGGGCACCAGCACCTTGACGCCGGGGCCGACGAGGTTGGCGATCACCGCCTCCCAGCCGCCATGGCCGTTGGCCGAGTAGAAGAACACGTCGGCGCGCTCGGTCTGCAGCAAGCGCTTCAGGCCCGACTCGCAGGCGGCGATCAGGTTCGCGACGCGCGGGTCGGCGAGGTCCATCGGCTGGCGCGACATCGCGTGCAGCACGTCGTCGGGCACGCGCGTGGGGCCGGGCGAATGGAGGAAGCGGTGGCCGGGAATGCGGGGAGTCGAATGCATGGTGGCGGCGATGTTAGCCGCGGCGGTGGCGGCGTCGGCGGCTGCTAAGCTGGCACCATGTTTACCGGCATCGTCCAAGGCATCGCCACGGTGGCCGCGCTCGCCGAGCGGCCCGGCCTGCGCAGCTTCAGGCTGCAGTTCCCGCCCGGCTTTTGCGCCGGGCTGGCCATCGGCGCGAGCGTCTCGGTCGACGGCGTGTGCCTGACCGTGACCGCGCTGCACGGCGCCGACGCGGCCGACTTCGACGTCATGCGGCAGAGCCTGGCGCTGACCACGCTGGCCGGGCTGCGCGAGGGCAGTCGCGTCAACGTCGAGCGCGCGGCCCGGGACGGCGCCGAGATCGGCGGCCACCCGCTGTCGGGCCATGTCGACGCGATGGCCACGCTGGCCGCGATCCGCCGGCCCGAGAACAACCACGTGCTGCGCATCGCGCTGCCCGCGCCGTGGATGCGCTACGTCTTCGCCAAGGGCTACATCGCCGTCAACGGCGCGAGCCTGACGGTGGCCGAGGCCGAGCGCCACAGCGGCGGCGCGGGCTGGTTCGAGGTCTGGCTGATCCCCGAGACGCTGCGCATGACGACCTTCGGCGACAAGCACGAGGGCGACGCGCTGAACATCGAGATCGAGCGCTCGACCCAGGTCTTCGTCGACACCGTGCGCGACGCGCTGGACGAGCGGCTCGGTCCCTTGCTGCCGGCGCTGCGCTCGCTGCTCGGGGAGCGTGGCCTGAGCCTGGACGAACTGGCCGCGCCGCCGAAGTTGCCGCGCGGCTGAAGCCGACCTCCGATCGATCGGCCGGAAATGAGGGCCGCCGGCCCGGAGCGGCCCTTGGCCGCTCCGGGCCAGGGCGGTTGCGCACCGCTCCCCCCAGCCCCCTCCGAGAGGGGGCACCAGCATGGCCGTCGGGCCGGCCTTGCGGCCGGCGCGTCGTTCGAGGCGCTGCGCGTAGCCACAGCGCCGCCGGGCTCGAGAGTGGGTCGGCCCGTGGGCCGACTCGTCATCTGAGCTGGAGCCCCCTCGCGGAGGGGGGCGCGGGGGAGCGGTGCAAAGGGCCGTTCGGCCCGCAGCGGCCAAAGGCCGCTACGGGCCGCAGGCCGACAGAGGGCCCTTCTCGACGATCGATCGGGAGTGGCTTTGAGACGCTGCGCCGAAGCGCCGCGGCGGGGGCGGTTCAGCGCACCGGCTCGATCCGCGTCACGGTGATCGCGCCGTCGATGCGCTCGGCCGTGAAGCGCAGCTTGTCGCCGGGCTTCAGGCCGTCGAGCATCTTCGGGTCGGCGACGCGGAAGACCATCGTCATGCCGGGCATGTCGAGGTTCGTGATCGGGCCGTGGTGCAGCGTCAGCTTGCCGGCGTCGCGGTCGACCTTGCGCACTTCGCCGTCGACCAGAGGTGGCGTCTCGGCCAGTGCGTAGCCGGTGCCGGCGATCAGCAGTGCGGCGAGGGCGAGGGGGAGTCGTCTGCGGTTCATGGGCTTCTCTGGGTGGAGGGATGGAGATCGTCAATGGCCGGTGTGGCCGCTGGGCTTGCACACCTGGAGGTCGGTCGCGTCGGGCTTGGGCGCTGCGGCGCGTGCCGGCGTTTCGAGCGTGCCCTTGAACTCGTAGGCCAGTGTGCCGGGCGGGTGCCGGTACGGGCCGGGGTCGCGGTAGTCGCCGGGCCTCACGTCGTCGCGCACCTTGACGACGCTGAACATCCCGCCCATCCCGAGCGCGCCGAACGGGCCGGTGCCGGTCATCATCGGCAGCGTGTTGTCGGGCAGCGGCATCTCCATCTCGGCCATGTCGGCCATGCCGTTCTGGCCCATCGCCATGTAGTCGGGAACGAGCCGGGCGATCTTGTCCGCGAGGTCGCGCTGGTCGACGCCGATCATCGTCGGCACGCCGTGGCCCATCGCGTTCATCGTGTGGTGGGCCTTGTGGCAGTGGATCGCCCAGTCGCCGGCGACGGCGTCGAACTCGAAGGCCCGCATCTGGCCGACCGCGACGTCGGTCGTCACCTCCGGCCAGCGTGCGCTCTTGGGGACCCAGCCGCCGTCGGTGCCGGTGACCTCGAAGTGCGGCCCGTGCATGTGGATCGGGTGGTTCGTCATCGTCAGGTTGCCGACGCGGATGCGAACGCGGTCGCCGCTGCGCGCGACGAAGGGGTCGATGCCGGGAAAGACGCGGCTGTTCCAGGTCCAGAGGTTGAAGTCGAGCATCGTGTTGACGCGTGGCGTCGCGCTGCCGGGCTCGATGTCGTAGGCGTTGAGCAGGAAGCCGAAGTCGCGGTCGACGCGGTGCTGGCGCGGGTCGCGCGGGTGGACGATGAACAGGCCCATCATCCCCATCGCCATCTGCGTCATCTCGTCGGCGTGCGGGTGGTACATGAAGGTTCCCGCGCGCTGCAGCACGAATTCGTAGACGAAGGTCTTGCCGACGCCGATCGGCGGCTGCGTCAGGCCGGTCACGCCGTCCATCCCCGACGGCACGAGCAGCCCGTGCCAGTGCACGCTGGTGTGCTCGGGCAGCTTGTTGGTCACGAACAGGCGCACGCGCTCGCCTTCGACGGCCTCGATCGTCGGCCCCGGGCTCTGGCCGTTGTAGCCCCACAGGTTCGCCTTCATGCCGGGCGCGATCTCGCGCAGCACCGGCTCGGCGACGAGGTGGAATTCCTTGACCCCATCCTTCATGCGCCAGGGCAGCGACCAGCCGTTGAGCGTGACGATGGGCTGGAACGGGCGGCCGTTCGGCGGCAACGGCGGCGGCTGCATCGCCGCCGTCGACCGGCTTGCGGCCTCGGGCAGCGTCGCGGCACCGGCGCGGCTGACGGCGGCGGCGCCGACGATCGAGGCGCCGGCCTTGAAGAAGTTCCTGCGTGCGTTCATGACGGGTTCGGGTCGGGGCGGGCGGTGCCCGGGCGGCCGCTGATCGCGGCCTGCAGTTCGGCGTCGGCGAGCCAGTAGTCGCGCAAGGCGTCCATCGTGCTGCCGACGGCCAGGCTTTGCTCGCGTGCATCGGCGAGCAGCTCGAACACGCTGCCGAGCATGCCGTTGTAGCGCAGCAGCGATTCGTCGACGATCGCCTTGCGCAGCGGCAGCAGCTCGTCGCGCCAGTGGCGCGCCTGCTCCCAGGCCGCGCGGTAGGCGGCGTACGACTCGCGCACCTCGGAGCGCGCGTTCAGCGCCACCTGCGCGGTCTGCTGCAGCGCCTGCCGGTAGCGTGCCTCGGCCTGCACGACGCGCGGGCCACCGCCGTCGAACAGCGGCAGCTCGAGCTCGACCTGGCCGCCGGCGAGCGTCGGCGCGTCGCGGCTGCTCTTGTTCTGTACGCCGGCCCGCAAGACATCGACGAAGCGGGTGGACTTCGTCAGCCCGAGCGACGTGGCCAGCGCCTCGGCGTTGCGCCGCGCGATGAGCAGGTCCAGGCGGTGAGTCATCGCGGTCTGCTCGGCGTCGTGCGCCGGCGCCGGCGCGGCGGGCAGATCGGGCAGGTGTTCGGGCAGCCGGATCCGCTGCGGATCGCCGGCCCAGCCGAGTGCGCGCACCAGCCGTTCGCGCGCCGCCTGCGCCTGCAACTGGCTGCGCGCGAGCTGCGCGTCGGCGTCGGCGTAATAGGCCTGCTCGCGCAGTTGGTCGAGGCGGCTGAAGTTGCCCGCCTTCACCATGCGCCGCGCCAGCTCGGCGGCGAGATCGGCGGTCTCCTTCACCTGGCGGTCGTAGGCCAGACGCTGCGCGGCCGCGACGGCCAGGATCCAGCTGCGCCGCGCCTCGGCTGCGACGCCGACGGCGTCGTATGCGGCCTGCAGCTGGGCCTGCTCGAACTGCTGCTGGCCGGCCTGGCGCGCGGCGGGCATCGTCAGCAGCCCCAGCAGGTCGAACATCAGCGAGCGGTCGATCTCGAGCGCGCCGCCGCCGGCCAGACGGCCGAGGCCGAGCACCGGGTTGCGCAGGCGCCCGGCGCGCACGAGTTCGGCCTCGGCAACGCCGAGCTCGGCAAAGCGCGCCTGCAGCCCGGGCTGGGCGAGCAGCGCGAACTCGACCGCGCCGTCGGCGCTGAGCGGCTGCGCCAGCAACTCGTCGATGCGCGCCCGGACCGCGGGGTCG
>MEGM01000049.1:0-20033 GCA_001725505.1 Rubrivivax sp. SCN 70-15
TGCCTGGCGAACGCCAGCGCCTGTGGTGCTGGCCCAACCCCGGCTGCGCTTTGCGCCTAGATTGGGCCCGTTCCGGGGCCTCACGCGGGTGCGATTCATATCTTCACAGGCTCTCAGGCCAGGTCCTGCTGGCGCTCGACGATGCGCGAGACGATGCCGTAGGCGACCGCCTCCTCGGCGCTCATCCAGTAGTCGCGCTCCATGTCGGCAAGCACCTTCTCGAGCTTGTTGCCCGTCTGGCGCGCGACCACCTGCGCGATGCGCTCGCGCGTCTTGATGATCTCCTTGGCCTGGATCGCGATGTCGCTCGCGCGGCCGCCGGCACCGCCGGCCGGCTGGTGGATCATGAAGCGCGTGTTCGGCAGGCAGACGCGGCGCTCCTTCGGCGCGGCCAGGTAGATGTGCGTGCCAGCGCTCGCGACCCAGCCGGTGCCGACGCTCGTGACCGGGGCGCGCACGAACCGGATGATGTCGTGGATCGCGTCGCCGCTCTCGACATGGCCGCCGGGCGACGAGATCAGCATCGTGATCGGCGCGTCGGACTCCTGCGCCATCGCGATCAGGCGCTCGCAGGTGCTGCGGGCGAGCTTGTCGTCGATCTCGCCGAAGACGAGCACGAAGCGCGACTTGAACGACAGCTGCTCGACCGGGCCGCCGGCGCGGTCGGCCTTCTCCGCCTTCGCGGGCTTGTCTTCGGATGCGCTGGGCATGGGGGCGTTTCTCCAGTGGGGCCGCGATTATCTCAAGATCGCAGCTTGTAGCCGCTGCGCAGCAGGTGCAACGTCAGCGCTGCGACGACGACGAAGCTCGTGCCGACCACCGCCAGGCTGGTCCAGGGCGAGACGTCGCTGGCGCCGAAGAAGCCGCGCCGGAAACCGTCGATCATGTAGAAGAAGGGGTTCAGGTGGCTCACCGCGCGCCATGCATCGGGCAGCGAGTGCACCGAGTAGAAGACACCGGAGAGAAAGGTCATCGGCACGATGACGAAATTCTGGAACGCCGCCATCTGGTCGAACTTCTCAGCCCAGAGCCCCGCGATCAGCCCGAGCGAGCCGAGCAGCCCCGCGCCGAGCAGCGCGAACACCAGTGCCCACAGCGGCTCGGCGATGTGGAACGGCGCGAACCAGACGGTGACTGCGAACACCCCGAGCCCGACGACCAGCCCGCGCACCACCGACGCGCCGACGTAGGCCGCGTACCAGGCCCAGTGCGTCAGCGGCGTGACGAGCAGGAACACCAGATTGCCGGTGATCTTGCTCTGCACCATCGAGCTGCTGCTGTTCGCGAACGCGTTCTGCAGCACGCTCATCATCACCAGCCCCGGCACCAGGAAGCTGGTGTAGCCCACGCCCTCGAAGACCTGCACCCGGTTGCTCAGCACGTGACCGAAGATCAGCAGGTACAGCACCGCCGTCAGCACCGGCGCGGCGACGGTCTGGAAGCCGACCTTCCAGAAGCGCAGGATCTCCTTGTAGAACAGCGTTCCGGCGCCGGCGAAGCGGTGGCTCATCGCTCGCCCCCCATGATCTCGAGGAACACGTCCTCCAGGTCGGCGCGGCCGATCTCCAGGTCCTCGACGCGGACCCCGGCCTCGCGCAGCACGGCGAGCAGGCGCTCGACCTCGGCCGCGTCGTGCGCCTTCAGCTGCACGATGCGGCCGGTCACGCGCGCCAGCGGCGCGACCGCCTCCGGCAGCGGCTGGTCGGTCTTGAAGCGCAGCATCGTGCTCGCCATCCCCGACAGCAGCGCCGAGGTCTTGTCCAGCGCGACGACGCGGCCGGCCTTGAGCATCGCGATGCGGCCGCACAGCGCCTCGGCTTCCTCGAGGTAATGGGTGGTCAGCAGCACCGTGTGGCCTTCCCGGTTCAGACGCGCGATGAACTGCCACAGCGTCTGGCGCAGTTCGACGTCGACACCGGCGGTCGGCTCGTCGAGCACGATCACCGGCGGCCGGTGCACGAGCGCCTGCGCGACGAGCACGCGGCGCTTCATGCCGCCCGAGAGCTGGCGCATGTTCGCGTCGGCCTTGTCGGCCAGGCCCAGGTTCGCGAGCAGTTCGTCGATCCAGGCGTCGTTGTTCCTCACGCCGAAGTAACCGCTCTGGATGCGCAGCGCCTCGCGCACGCTGAAGAACGGGTCGAACACCAGCTCCTGCGGCACGATACCCAGCGCCAGGCGCGCGGCGGCGAAGTCGTCGACGACGTCGTGCCCCATCACGGCGACGCGCCCGCTGCTCGCGCGCGTCAGGCCGGCCAGCACCGAGATCAGCGTCGTCTTGCCGGCACCGTTCGGCCCGAGCAGGCCGAAGAACTCGCCGCGCTCGATGTCGAACGAGACGCCGTCGAGCGCACGCACGCCGCCGCGTGCGCCGGCATAGGTCTTGGTCACTCGGTCGAAGCGCACGGCGGGCATGGGGGCGGGATTGTAGGCAGGCGGCCGCAAAGCTGCCGGTGCCAGAATGAAAGCCACCATGGCCCCGCCGAAGAAGCCGCGCCGAACCGCCGAGCGCATCCTCGAAGTGACGCTGGGCCTGTTCAACCGCTTCGGCGAGCCCAACGTCAGCACGACGCTGATCTCGGCCGAGCTGGGCATCAGCCCGGGCAACCTCTACTACCACTACCCGGCCAAGGACGAGCTGATCAACGCGCTGTTCGGCCGCTTCGAGACCGCGCTCGACGAACTGCTGCCGGCCGCCGATGGCGTGTCCCATGTCGAGGACGCCTGGCTCTTCCTGCACATGCTGTTCGAGCTGATCTGGCAGCACCGCTTCCTGTACCGCGACCTGAACGACCTGCTCAGCAAGAACCGGCGCCTGGAGACGCATTTCCAGTCGGTGCTGAAGAACAAGTCGCAGGCGATGCGCCGCCTGCTCGACGGCCTGGCGCGCGGCAAGGCGCTGCAGATCGACGCTGCCGACGCCGCGCCGGTGTCGACCGCGATGGTCGTGCTGCTCAGCTACTGGCTGAGCTACGAGTACGTTCGCGACCCACGCCGCGCGCTCGAACCCGAACGCGCCGCCGCCGCGCTGGCGCGCGGTGCGTACCACGTGATGGGCCTGCTGCTGCCCTACCTCGAACCCGGATCCCGGGCCCATCTGCACCGGCTCGCGGGCGCCTACCTGAGCGAATGAGGAGACGATCGAATGGCCAAGTGGACCGCCTTTCCGCACGACGCCGCGCCGTACCGTCACGACCCCGCGGCGCTGAAGAAGCACTGGGCCCGGCTGCATGCCGGCGACGCCGAACCCTGGCCCAAGGACGACAGGCTGCTCGCCGCCTGGGCGCTCTTCCATGCGGGCGACTTCCAGAAGGCCTGCGAGGCCGGGCTGAAGGCGGGCGGCCCGGGCATCACGGTCGCGAACAAGGCGCAGGCCATCCATGCCAACTACCTCGAGAAGAGCGAGAAGACCCGGCTCGCGATGTTCCTCGAGGTCGCCGAGCGCGCCGCCCTGCAGCAGGCGGAGCAGCCGAAGAACGCCAACGCCTACTACTGGCAGGCCTACGCGATCGGCCGCTACAGCCAGGGCATCAGCGTGGCCAAGGCGCTGACGCAGGGGCTGGGCAGCAAGGTGAAGACCGCGCTCGAGACGACGATCCGGCTCGCGCCCAGGCATGCCGACGCGCACATCGCGCTCGGCACCTTCCACGCCGAGGTCATCGACAAGGTCGGCAAGCTGCTCGGCCGGACCCAGGGTGCCGACGCCGCCACCGGGCTGGCGATGTTCCGGCGCGCGCTCGAACTGAACCCGACGAGCGCGATCGCGCGCGTCGAGTATGCGAACGGGCTCGTGATGCTCGAGGGCGACAAGCGCATGAAGGAGGCCGAGGCGCTCTACGCCGAGGCCGCCGCGTGCCAGCCGATGGACGCGATGGAGCGGCTCGACGTCGAGATGGCCAAGGCCGAACTCGAAGACTGACGACCCGATGAGCGACGAATCGATCACCGACCTCGATGCCGACGCGCTGTCGCGCGCGATCCACGCGCGCCGGCTCTCGTGCCGCGAGGTGATGCAGGCCACGCTTGCGCGCATCCACCGGCTCAACCCGCGCCTCAACGCGATCGTCAACCTCGCCGACGACGACGAGCTGCTCGCGCAGGCCGACGCGCGCGACGCCGAACTCGCGCAGGGGCGCTCGCGCGGCTGGATGCACGGGCTGCCGCAGGCGATCAAGGACACCGCCCACGCCACCGGATTCCCCACCACCTTCGGCAGCCCGCTGCTGAAGGATGCGCTGCCGGCGCAGGACAGCGTCTTCGTCGCGCGCATGAAGGCCGCCGGTTGCATCGTCGTCGGCAAGACCAACATGCCCGAGTTCGGCCTCGGCTCGCACACCTACAACAGCCTGTTCGGCGCCACCGGCAACGCCTGGGAGCCGGCGCTCAGCGCCGGCGGCTCGAGCGGCGGCGCGGCGGTCGCGCTCGCGCAGCGGCTGCTGCCGGTGGCCGACGGCTCGGACTTCATGGGCTCGCTGCGCAACCCGGCCGGCTGGAACCATCTGTTCGGGCTGCGCCCCAGCCAGGGCCGCGTGCCGGGCTGGCCCAGGCCCGAGGTCTGGGTCGCTCAGCTCGGCACCGACGGCCCGCTCGCGCGCAGCGTGCGCGACCTGGCACAACTGCTGTCGGTCCAGGCCGGCCACGACGCGCGCGCGCCCTTGTCGCTCGCCGACGGCCCGCGCAGCTTCGTGCCCGGCCCCGACGCGAGCCTGAACGGGCTGCGCATCGGCTGGCTCGGCGACCTCGGCGGCCACCTCGCGGTCGAGCCCGGCATCCTCGAGGTCTGCGAGTCCGCGCTCGCGCGCATGGCCGGCGCCGGCGCGAACGTCGAGCCGCTCGCGCCCGGCTTCGCGCCCGAGCGGCTGTGGGAGGCCTGGCTCGTCTGGCGCCGCGCGCTCGTCGCCCCGGCGGTCGCCGCGGCGCTGAAGACGCCCGGCGCGCGCGAACGGATCAAGCCCGAGGCGCTGTGGGAACACGACGGCGCGCAAGGCCTCGCCTTCGCCGACTTCATGGCCGCGAGCGTCGTGCGCAGCGACTTCCTGCAGCACCTGCTCGGCCTGTTCGAGCGCTTCGATCTGCTCGCGCTGCCGGTGGCCCAGGTCTGGCCGTTCGAGATCGGCAGCACCTGGCCACGCCGGATTGCCGGCCGCACGATGGACACCTACCACCGCTGGATGGAGTGCACGATCTACGCCACCTTCGCCGGCGTGCCGGCGATCAGCGTGCCGGCCGGCTTCGACGCGAGCGGCCGCCTGCCGATGGGCCTGCAGCTGATCGCGCGCCCGCGCGCCGACGCCGAGCTGCTGCGCGCCGCCGCGGCCTACGAGGCGCTGATCCCCGAGCTGCTGGCGCGCCGGCCCATGGAGCCGGCGCCGCGCTGACGCCGACGCGCAGTGCCCGCGGCTGCCCCTGCGGCAGTTGCGTTGCCCACGCTCAAATCGCCGCGACGCCGACCGTGGCAAGCTGGCGCCCATGCCGAAAGCGCTGAAAGTCGTCCTGTGGGCGCTGGCCGCCGTTGCGGGCCTGCTCGTGATGGCCGGTGTCATCGTCGCGGCGCGCTTCGATCCGAATTCGCTCAAGCCGCTGCTCGTCGAACGCGCCCAGCAGGACTACCAGCGCACGCTGGCGATTCCCGGCGAGATCCGGCTGAGCCTGTTCCCGCGCATCGGCGTGGCCGTCGGCGCGGTTTCGCTGTCCGCGCACGCCAGCCCCGAGCCCTTCGCGTCGCTGCGCTCGGCGCGCGTCTCGATCGCGCTGCTGCCCTTGCTGCTGCGCCGCCAATGGGTGGTCGACCGGGTCGAGCTCGACGGACTGCGCGCGACGATCACGCGCGACGCGGACGGGCATACCAGCATCGACGACCTGCTCGGCGCGCCGGCCGGCCAGGCGCCGGCGTCCGCAGCGGCGCCGGTCCCGTTCGACGTCGCCGGTCTGAGCGTCACCGACGCGGCCATCAGCATCGACGACCGGCCCAGCGGGCGCCGGATGGCGCTGACCAGGGTCGAGCTCGAGACCGGCCGCCTCGCGCCCGGGCGCGCGAGCGCGGCCCGCTTCGCCGGGCATCTCGTGGCGAGCCCGCCGCAGGTCGACACCGACCTGTCGCTGAAGGGCCAGCTGATGCTCGACCCGGCCCGGCGGCGCTACGCCATCGTCAAACTGCGGGCCGAGCTGAGCGGTCGCGTGGCCACGCTCACGGACGCGAAGCTCGTGCTCGGCGGCGATGTCGACCTGGCGCTGCAACCGCTGCTGCTGGACCTGAACGGCGTGACGATGGCGCTGCAGGGCGGGCCGGCGCAGGACCGGCTCTCAGCTCGCGACGCGCCCCATCGTCGCGAAGGCCTCGCTCCAGCAGGGTCCGCGCAAGCTGCAGGCGCAGTTCTCGCTGCCGGCGTTCTCCGGCTCGGCACGGGCCTTCGAGCTGTCGGCGGTCGACGCCGAGGCAAGCGTCGACGACGGCGCGCTGCACGCCCAGGCCCGACTGAGCGGTGCCGTTCACGGCGACCTCGATTCGCTGCGCTTCTCGTCGCCGCAATCCCGGCTCGTGCTCGGCGGCCAGCAAGGCGGCAGCCCGATCGAGGGCACGCTCACGAGCCCGTGGACGCTGGATCTGAAGGCGCTGACGCTGGCACTGCCGCGCATCGTCGCCGATCTCACCCTGCCCAACCCGAAGGGCGGCACTCTGGCGTTCGGCGCCCAGGGCAGCGCCAGCGTCGACCTGGGCCGGCACGCGCTGGACGCGCGGCTGAACGGCAAGCTCGACGAGAGCCGCTTCGACGCAAAGCTCGGCATGAGCCGCTTCACGCCGCCGGCCATCGGCTTCGACCTCGGCATCGACCGCGTCGACCTCGACCGCTACCGAGCCGCCACCACCCCGGCGCCGGGCGGCCCGGCCGCCCAGACACCGCTCGACCTGTCGGCGCTGAAGGACCTCGACGCCAGGGGCAGCCTGCGCGTCGGTGCGTTGCAGGTCGCCGGCGTGAAGCTGAGCCAGCTGCGCGTCGACCTGCGCGCGGCCGGCGGTCGGGTCGAGCTCGACCCGCTCGCCGCGGAGCTGTACCAGGGCCGCGTCGCGGGCCGCGTCGCGCTCGTCGCCGCCAAGGCACCGCGCGTGACGGTCCAGCAGAAGCTCTCGAACGTCGCCGTCGGCCCCTTGCTGAAGGACGCCTTCGGCAAGGACCTGCTCGAAGGCCGCGGCAACGTCGCGCTCGACGTGAGCACCCAGAGCGGCAGCGTCGGCGCGATGCTGAAGGCGCTGAGCGGCAGCGCGCGCATCGAGTTGCGTGACGGCAGCGTGCGCGGCTTCAACATCGCGCAGGCGATCCGCAGCGCGAAGGCCCGCCTGGGCACCGCCGCGGGCGAGCATGCGGGCACAGGCTCGGCCGCCGAGAGCACCGACTTCAGCGAGCTGAGCGGCAGCTTCGCGATCGTGAAAGGCGTCGCGCACAACGACGACCTGCTCGCCAAGTCGCCGCTGCTGCGCATCACCGGCAACGGCGACGTCGACCTCGGCCAGGGTCGCGTCGACTACCTCGTCAAGGCGACGGTGGTCGATACGCTGCAGGGTCAGGGCGGGCCGGAACTGCAATCGCTGCGCGGGCAGACGGTGCCGGTGCGGCTGAGCGGCCCGTTCTCGGCCATAGGCTACCGGATCGACTTCGCCGGCCTGCTCCAGGAGATGGCGAAGAAGAAGCTCGACACGAAGGCCGAGGACCTGAAGGCCAAGGCGCAGCAGCAGCTCGGCGACAAGCTCAAGGGCCTGTTCGGCAAGTAGCCCGCCGCGCCGGATTCCGGCCCGGCGCGAATGCGGTTCCAATCCACTTCATGGACACCACGGATTTCGAACTGCGCGGCGACCACATCACCCTCGACGCGCTGCTCAAGGCCTGCAGCCTGGCACCCAGCGGCGGTGCCGCCAAGACCCTCATCACCGACGGCAGCGTGCGCGTCAACGGCGCGGTCGAGACCCGCCGCGGCCGCAAGCTGCGCGCCGGCGACGAGGTGACGCTGGGCGCGGCCCGGATCCGGCTGCGCGCGGGCTGAAGCCGGTCAGCGGCTGGCGCGAACCTCGGCGATCAGCGCATCGGTAATCTGCAGCACGCGCTCCTGGCTGCCGGCCTTCCCGGGCGTGGTCAGGTAGCGCCCGCCGATGACGAGCGTGGGCACGCCCTCGACACCATAGTCCTTGAACAGCTGGTTCGCCGTCTTCACCTTCGCGGCCACGGCGGCGCTCTTCATCGCGGCAGCGAGCTTGGCCGCGTCGACCCCGATCGCCGCGGCGAACGGCGCGATGTCGTCGTCGCCGACGATGCGCAGGTCCTGCTCGTGGATCGCATGGAAGACCTTGCGCTGGATCGCCGGCACCTGGCCCATCGCCTCGAGCGCGTAGTACAAGCGCTGGTAGGGCACGTGCATCGCCTGCCAGCCGACCGGGACGCGGCGCAGGTCCACGTCCGGCGGCAGCTTCGCGGCCCAGGCCTCGAGCAGCGGCTCGAAGGCATTGCAGTGCGGACACCAGTAGCCGAAGAACTCGACGACCTCGATCTTGCCCCCCGCGGGCACCGGCACCGGCGACTTGACCAGCGTGTAGTCCTTGCCCTCCACGGGCTTGTCGGCGGCCCGCGCCGTGCGGGCCAGCAGCGACACGGTGCCCAGGGCCAGGGTGAATTCACGGCGCTTCATGGCTAGTCCTTCGAAGGTGCTTTCACGGGCTCGGGCCGTCGTGCCGCGATTCGCAACCCGGCACCGACCCGACGGCATTCTGGCCCAAGTCCGGACCGCCCGCGTTCTCGCAGGCGTCCGCGTCACGGGGCCTTGCGAAGAGGCCCCCCGCTAGACTTTCCGGCTGCCATGGCCGCACGCCGCGAAAGCCGTCACCACCACCATGTCTACGTGGTCGAGCTGTCCGACCGCGTCTGGAACGAGGCCCGCTTCCGCCGCGCGAACCCGGACTACCGGCTCGGCAAGCCGCTGGTCTACGTCGGCATGACCGGCCTCGACCCCGACCTGCGCTTCGACAAGCACAAGGCCGGCATCCAGGCGAACCGCTACGTGCTCGACTACGGCCTGCGCCTGCTGCCGGCACTGTACGAGGTCTACAACCCGATGCCCTACGAGGCCGCACGCGAGATGGAGGTCGAGCTCGCGATCGCGCTGCGCGAGGCCGGCTACGGCGTCTGGCAGGCCTGATGCCGACTTGCGACCGATCGACGGGCGATGAAGGGCCGCTCGCGGACCGTTGCGGACGGTCACTGGCTGCCACCTTGCACGGGCAGCGTCAGCGCGGCGCGGCGGCGCGGCACCCGACCGGGGTTCGGGGTTCGGTGGCCGGCGCTGCGCGCCGACTGCGCTGCGATGCTCGCTCCGGGGTCGCGCCGCATAACTCGCTGCGTTCGCTTCGCTCTCTGCGCTCGGACAGATTCGGCGAGTCAGTTCACGAAGCGCGCTGGCGCGCGCCGACCCCGGACCTGGCCTTGCAGGCCGCGCTGGGTCCAGCGGCCCAGCCGGTCGCAAGGCACAAGCGGTCCCCCGGACCGCTTGTGCCCCTGCTCCCCTTCTCGCCACCTCTTTACTCACCCCGGCCGGGCACCGCCTGCCGCGCTGGCACCGGCTTTGGTCTTCGAGTCGAACACCACCGGCGGTGCCGGCAAGGGTGCGTGCGGGCAGGCCGCAGCGCGCATGGGAGGCGCCGAGCATGGCAGGGCTCGTGGCCGCGCGCGTAATCGCGCGCTTCGTGAACTGACTCGTCGCGTCTGTCCGAGCGCAGAGAGCGCAGCGAACTAAGCGAGTTGCGCGACGGGCCACGAGACCGAGAAGCGCAGGGGAGTCGGCGCGCAGCGCAGACCGCCGAGGATAAGTGCTGCGGCCTGCCCGCACGCGCCTTTGCTCGCTCGGAAGCTGGCCATTCTCGGTGATCGATCGCGAAGGGGTATGAGCGCCATTGACGCCACCCCCATCACAACCAGAGGATCTTCTTGCGGTAGTCCAGGTCGGTCAGCAGCGGCTCGGCCGGCCCGGTGTGGAAGACCGCGCCGCGCTCGAGCGCGAACACACGGTCGGCGAGCGCGAGCACGAGGTCGAGGTTGTGCTCGACGATCACGATCGAGACCTCGCCGCGCAACCGGTCGAACACCGTGAACAGCTCCTGCACGACGGTCGGCGCCAGACCCTCGAAGGGTTCGTCGAGCAGCAGCAGGCGCACGTTGCCCGACAGCGCACGCGCGACCGCGGCCATCTGCTGCTCGCCGCCGGACAGGTAGTCGGCTGCGACGTGGCGACGCTGCTTCAGGCGCGGGAAGACCTCGTAGATGCGCTCCTCGCTCCACGCGATGCCGTGGCTGCTGTCGGTCGCGCGCGCGAGCCGGCCGAGCGCCAGGTTCTCGGCCACCGTCATGCCGGCAAACAGCCCACGCCCCTGCGGCACGTAGCCGATGCCGGCGCGCGCGATCTCGGGCGCGGACAGGCCGGCGATGTCGCGCCCCTCGAACTCGATCCGCCCCGACGCCGCAGGCACCAGACCGGCCAGCGTCTTCAGCAGGGTCGACTTGCCGGCGCCGTTGCGGCCGAGCAGCGCGACGATCTCGCCTTCGCGCACGTCCAGCGTCGCGTCCTCGAGGATGTGGCTCTTGCCGTAGAAGGCGTTGACGCGCTCGAAGCGCAGCAGCGGCTTGCGCTCGCCGGCGCCGCCGGCAGAGCGTCCGGTCACCGGCGGCGTGCCATGGCCGGTGTAGACCTGCTGCACGCGCTCGTCGCGGCGCACCTCGTCGGGCGTGCCCGACATCAGCACCTCGCCCTGGTTCATCACCGTGACGCGCTGCGAGAAGCCGAGCACGCGGTCGATGTCGTGTTCGACGATCAGCACCGGGATGCCTTCGGCGATCGTCCTCACCAGCCGCGAGACGCGCTCGCGCTCGGCCGCGGCCAGCCCCGCCAGCGGCTCGTCCATCAGCAGCACCTGCGGCCTGGAGCCCAGCGCGATGCCCAGATCGACGAGGCGCTGGCCGCCGTAGGAGAGGTCGCCGCCGAGCGTGTCCTCGATGCCCTCGAGGCCGAGGAAGCGCATCAGCTCGGCGGTCTCGGCGTGGATCTCGGGGTAGCTGTCGATGTCGCGCCAGAGGTTGAAGCGACCGGGGTGGCGCGCCTGCAGCGACAGGCGCAGGTTCTCGACGATGGGCAGGCCCTTGAACAGGTTGGTGATCTGGAACGAGCGCGCCAGTCCCTGCTGGCAGATGCGGTGCGGCGGCAGCCCCTGCACCGGCTGGCCGTGCAGCTGCACCGTGCCGGTGTCGGGCGCGAACATGCCCGAGACGAGGTTGAAGGCCGTCGTCTTGCCGGCACCGTTGGGGCCGATCAGCGCATGCACCTGCCCGCCTTCGACGCTGAGCGACGCGCCGCCCACCGCGCGGATGCCGCCGAAGCTCTTGCCGACAGCGCGCACCTCGAGCACCGCGCCGGCGTGCGGCCGCGGCTGCAGGAAGCCCGGCAGCGGCAGGCCCTCGACGATGCGGCGCCGGCTCATCGCTGCCGACTCCTCGGCCGGCGGGCGCCAGCGGCGGCGCAGCAGGCCCCAGATGCCGACCAGGCCGGTGGGCGAGTACATCACGAAGCCGACGAAGACGAGCCCGAACCACAGCAGCCAGTCGCCGGTGTAGATCGACAGCATCTCGCGGAACAGCACGTAGAACAGCGCGCCCAGCGCCGGGCCGAGGAAGCTGCGCATGCCGCCGATGACCACCATCGCCAGCATCTCGCCCGAGAAGGCGACCGTGGTCGACTCGGCGGCGGCCAGCCGGTGGTCGAACACGAGCAGCGCGCCGGCGAGCGCGGTGACGGTGCACGAGACGACGAAGGCGACGAGCTTGTAGCGGTTGGTGTCGTAGCCCTGGAACCCGGCGCGCTGCTCGTTCTCGCGGATCGCCACCAGCACGTGGCCGAAGGGCGAACGCCGCAGACGCCACAGCGCGTAGACCACGGCGAAGGCGACGAGCGCGACGAAGACGTAGTAGGCCGTGTCGTGCTCGAGCGACCAGGGCCCGATCGCCCCGCGGTGCAGGCCGCCCAGGCCGCCTTCACCGCCGGTCAGCGCGGTCCAGCGGAAGGCGAGCGCGAAGGTCAGCGCGCACAGCGCCAGCGTCAGCAGCGAGAAGTAGACGCCGCGCCGGCGCAGGATCAGGAAGCCCACCGCCAGCGACAGCAGCGCGTTGAACGCCACCGAGAACAGCAGCGGCGCGACGACCGAGTCGCCCAGGCCGCGCTGCTGCGCGATCGCCGCGGCGTAGCCGCCGATGCCGAACCAGGCGCTGTGGCCGAAGGAGACCAGGCCGGTGGTGCCGACGAGCACGTTCAGCCCCAGCGCGGCGAGCGCCAGCAGCACGACGACGATGGCGTTGTCCGTCGTCAGCCCGAGCGCGCGCAGCGCGAAGGGCAGCACGACGAGGGCGAGCGCGACGGTCGCGAGCACGCGGCCGGTGCCGCGGCCGTTCAGGGCAGGAGGGGTCATTCGAATCGCTCGATGCGCTCGCCCAGCAGCCCGCGCGGCCGGAACATCAGCACCAGGAACATCAGCACGTACATCGAGGCCTCGCCGGCGGCGGGGACGAAGTAGATCGTGATCCCGCGCACCACGCCCACCAGCAGCGCCGCGAGCACCACGCCCCAGAAGCTGCCGAGGCCGCCGATGACGACGACGACGAAGGCCACGGTCATGATGTCGGTGCCCATCGCCGGCTGCACCGTGGTGATGGGCCCGAACAGCGCGCCGCCCAGCGCCGCGCTGGCCACACCGAGCACGACGATCGCCATCATGTAGGGCTGCAGCCGGATGCCTAAAGCGGCGACCATGTCGGGCCGCTGCACGCCGGCGCGGACGACGCGGCCGAACGCGGTCTTGTGCAGCAGCAGCCACAGCCCCGTCATCACGACGGCGACCACCGCCAGCAGCAGCAGCCGGTAGCGCGAGAACATGAAGTCGCCGACGAAGACGCCGCCCTTGAAGCCGGGCGGCATGCTCGATGGCAGCGGCGCAGCGCCCCAGATCATCCGGATCAGCTGCTCGACGACCATCGCCAGGCCGAAGGTCACGAGCAGCGCGAGGATCGGGTCGGCGCTGTAGAAGCGGCGCAGCAGGAAGCGCTCGAACGCGATCCCGAGCAGGCCGACGAGCAGCGGCGAGATCACGACGCCGGCACCCCAGCCCAGCTTCTGGCCGATCGTCAGCGCCAGGTAGGCACCCAGCGCGTAGAACGCGCCATGCGCCAGGTTGACGACGCCGCCGACGCTGAAGATCAGCGACAGGCCCAGCGCCAGCAGCAGGTAGTAGCCGCCCAGGACGAGACCGTTGACGACTTGTTCGAGCAGAAACATCGGGCGTTAGGCGGGACGAGGGCCGACGCTGGGCATGCCGCCGCCGGGCGGCACGCCGCGAAGCGGGAGCGTTACAGCGCCTCCATCTTGCAGGTGCTCTCGGCGCGCGTCGGCGCGAGCAGGTCCAGCGGCTGATCGGGCCCGGGCACCGGGGCACCGAACTGCAGCCAGTCCCACTTGCCGGCGGGCACGTTCGCCGGCTTCACGGTGAACGGGTAGGCCTCCTGCATCATCTGGTGGTCCCAGGCGCGGAAGTAGCCCTTGCGGTCCTTGAGCAGGTCGAACTGCGCGCCCGATTCGAAGTAGGCCACGAGCTTGGGCGTCTCGGTCGACTTCGTGGCGGCGATCGCCTGGGCCAGGATCTTCAGCGTCACGTACTCGACCCAGGCGTGGTTCTCCGGCGGCTTGCCGTACTTCTTCGTGAACGCGGCGGTGAAGGCCTCGGCCGACGGCGTCTGGATCCCGGCGTACCAGACCGTGGGCCAGATCCCGCTGAGGTTGCCGCGGCCGGCCGCCCAGGCGTCGGCGGTGTTGAGGTTGAAACCGACCACCGGGTAGGGCAGGCCGTACTCGGCGTACTGCTTGACGAAGTTGGTGACCTGGTTGCCGGCCAGGTTCGTGGCGATCAGGTCGGGCTTGGCCTGGCGGATCTTCAGCAGGTAGGGGCTGAAGTCGGTGACGTCGGTGGCGACGAGCTCGTCGCCGATCTGGTTCCCGCCATGGGTGGCGAAGAACTTCTTCGCCGCCGCCGCCAGGTCGTGGCCGAACAGGTAGTCGGCGGTCAGGCTGTAGATGCGCTTGCCCTGCACCATGTGGTCGCGCACCAGCGCCAGGCCCACCGCGTTGACCATCACCGTCACCGGGATGTCGACGTGGAAGGTATAGCGGTTGCAGTCCTTGTTGCGCAGCGCGTCCGAGCGCGCGCCGGTGTTCAGGTACAGCATGTGGTGCCGCGCCGCGACCTGCGAGATCGTCAACGCCGAGGCCGAGTTGATCTCGCCCATCAGCAGCGCGACCTTGTCACCCTCGATCATCCGCTGCGCCTTGGTCGCCGCGACCTGCGGATTCACCGAGTCCTCGCTCGTCACGTCGAGCTGGCGGCCGAGCACGCCGCCGGCGGCGTTGATCTCCTCGGCCGCGAGCTTGACGCCCATCACCGCGTACTCGCCCAGCGCGCCGAGAAAGCCGGTGAGCGGCGTCAGATGGCCGATCTTGATCTTCTCGCTCTGCGCCCAGCCCAGCCCCGGCAGGCCCAGCGCCGCGATGCCGGCCAGGCCGCCGGCCTGCAGCACGCGGCGCCGCTGGCGCGAAGGAGCGGACGCTGGGGTGTTCGTGTCGATCTTCATTCGATGTCTCCTCGTCGTGGCGGCCGCGGCGGCCGCGAATGGCGGATCTCGGACGAACCGGAACGGGGCCGGCCCACCCGTGCAGCATGGCAAATCGCAGCGGCGGGAGGACGGTGGAACGGCCTCGTCGTCGTGGCCGCGAATGGTAGGGTCGGCCTCGGCGGCCGAAAACTACCGAATACCTTCAGCCGCTATAAGCGCCTGCGATGGCCCGACGCGAAGCGCTATAAGCGAATGCGATAGGGACGGTCGAGCCCAGCCAGGACCGGTCACGATCGCTCGGGCGAAGTGTCCCGGACACGGACGCCGTTGGCGGGACCGGGGTTCACCCCGGCCCGAGCCGAGCCTCAGTCGGGCTTGATGCCGGCCTCGCGGATCAGGCGCTCGTAGCGCACGCGTTCGCTCTCGACCAGGGCTCCGAACTGCGCTGCCGAACCGGGGTCGACCTCACCCCCGGCGCTGCTCAGCCGCTGCTCGACGGCCGGCGTGGCGAGCGCCTTCTGCACGGCGGCATTCAGGCGCGAAGCCACCGCGGCCGGCGTCCCGGCCGGGGCAATGAAGCCGTACCAGACCGAAGCCTCGAAGCCGGGGTAGCCGGACTCCGCGATGGTGGGCACGTCGGGCAGCACGGACGTGCGCTTCGCGCTCATCACACCGAGCACGCGCAGCTTGCCGCCCCGGGCCAGCGGAAGCACTTCGAGTGCGTTGACGGCGACGACGTCGACGCGCCCGCCAATCACGTCGGTGATGGCCTGCGTGCCGCCCTTGTAGGGGATCTGCGTCGCGGAGATGCCCGCCTCGTGCGCGAACAGCGCCATCGCCAGATGCGGCGTCGAGCCGTTGCCCGGCGTGGCATAGGTGACCGTACCGGGCTTGGCGCGCGCTGCCGCGACCAGCTTGGCGAGCGTGTTCAGCGGCGAATCGGCACGGGTCGCGATGACGACCGGCACCCGCCCCACCAGCGCCACCGGCGCGATGTCGCGCCGCGTGTCGAACGGCGCGGGCTGGAACAAGGACATGTTCGCCGCGAGCGCATTGGCCGCGAGCATCAGCGTGTAGCCGTCGGGCGGGCTCGCGATCAAGGCCTTCATCGCGATGTTCGTCGCGGCGCCGGGCTTGTTCTCGACGATGACCGGCTGGCCCATCTCGATGGCGAGCTGCTGGCCGACGCTGCGCGCCAGGATGTCGACGGCCCCTCCCGCGGAATAGCCGACGAGGATGTGGATCGGCTTGGACGGGAAGGTCTGCGCCACGGCCGGCAGCCCTGTCGACAGTGCCAGCGCGAGGACAAGGGCGATGCGACGGATATTCATCTTTCTGTGTCTCCTGAGGTTGGGGTCGAGAGTCGATCGTCTGACGTGCCCGAAGCGCGATCCTCACCGCCCCGCGGGATGCTAGGGTGGCCCCAGGCCGCCGGAAACTACCGAATACCTTCAGCCGCTATAAGCGCCTGCGATGGCCCAAGGCCGGACGCTATAAGCCGGCGAGATAGGCGCCGTCGGAAATCGGTAGTTCCGCAAAGCGCGCACGGTTCATAGACTTCGGCCGTCGTCGCACCACGCCAGCTGCGCTGGGCTGCCCGCCATGAACCCTTCCGATCGACCGGCCGCCCAGGCCTTCGTCAGCAACATCGCCGAGATCCCGTGGCAGGAATTCCCGGGCCATTTCGGCGGCGCGCTGTCCAAGGCCCTGGTGCGTCCCGAGACCTGCGGTTCGCGCCGCATCGACCACCGCATCTCGAGCTACCAGCCGATGGCGCATGTCGCCGAGCATGTGCACCGGGTTCAGGAGCAGGTCTACCACGTGCTCGAAGGCGTTGGCCTGCTCACGCTGGACGACCGCCGCGTGCTGATGCGCCGGCACGACTACGTCTTCGTGCCGCCCGGCGTGCGCCACAGCTTCACGAACCAGGGCCTGACGCCGCTGGTCTTCCTCGTCGTCACCTCGCCGGTCGAGGACGGCGAGACGCCGGTCTGACGCGCCCATGAGACCCGCCCTGACGCTGCCCGACGCGAGGCTGCTGATCGAAGGCCGCTGGGTCGACGGCGAGAGCCGCCGCAGCGCACTCGACAAGTACCGGCTCCAGCCCTGCACTTCGATCCACCTGCCGTCGCGCGAGCAGGTGCGCGCAGCCGTCGCCCATGCCGACGCCGCCTTCCGCGCCAGCACGCTCACCCCGCACGAGCGCGGCGCGATCCTCGACCGCGCCGCGACACTGCTCGACGAACGCCGCGACGATCTCGTGCGCGCGCTGCAGCTCGAGGTCGGCTTTCCCGCCGCCGACGGGCTGAACGAACTGCGACGCTGCGTCCAGACCTTCCGCCTGTCGGCCGAGGAGGCGCGCAACTTCTGCGGCGAGATGGTGCCGATCGAAGGCGCGCCGAACCAGGCCGGGCGGCTGGGCTTCACACTGCGCGTGCCGCTCGGCGTGGTCTGCGCGATCACGCCGTTCAACGCGCCGCTGAACACGGTGGCGCACAAGGTCGCGCCGGCGCTGGCCGCCGGCAACGCGGTCGTGCTCAAGCCGTCGAGCCACACGCCGACCGCCGCCTGCATCATGGCCGAAGCGCTGCTCGGCGCGGGCCTGCCCGCCGGGCTGATGAGCGTGATCCACGGCGGCGCCGAGGTCGCCGGCTGGCTGCTCGACGAGTCGCGCGTGCGCTTCTATGCCTTCACCGGCAGCACCGAGGTCGGCGCCGACATCCAGCGCCGCGCCGGGCTGCGCCGCACGCAGATGGAGCTGGGCTCGATCGCGTTCACGATCGTCGCCGACGACGCCGACCTCGAGCGCGCGCTGCCCAAGATCGTCAGCGCCGGCTACCGCAAGGCGGGCCAGGTCTGCACCTCGATCCAGCTGTTGCTGGTGCAGCGCGGCGTCTTCGACCGCGTGCGCCAGCGCCTGACCGAGATGGTGCGTGCGCTGCCCTTTGGCGACCCGCTGGACGCGAAGACGGTCGTCGGCCCGGTGATCAGCGAGGCCGAGGCGCGGCGCATCGAGCAGTGGGTCGACGAGGCGATCGCGCGCGGCGCCGAGCGCCTGGCCGGCGGCCCGCGCCAGGGCGCCGTGGTGCCGCCGACGCTGATGACGGGGGTCGACGCGGGCATGGCCGTCGGCTGCCAGGAGATCTTCGGCCCGGTGATGTCGCTCGTGCCCTACGACACGCTGGACGAGGCGATCGCGCGCGTCAACGCCACGCCGTTCGGCCTGGCCACGGGCCTGTTCACGAACCGCCTCGACGAGGCGCTGCGCGCCGCGCGCCGGCTCGAGGTCGGCGGCGTGCACATCAACGAGACCTCGAGCTCGCGCGTCGACGTGATGCCTTACGGCGGCTCCAAGGACAGCGGCTTCGGCCGCGAGGGGCCGCACCATGCGGTGCGCGAGATGAGCGAGGAACGCATGATCACGATGCTGGCCTGATGATGCGCAGCCTGATCGATCGAGGAACGAGTCGATGACGACGATGAAGGGCGGTCAGCTGATCGCCGAGACGCTGGTGCAGGAAGGCGTGCCCTACGTGTTCGGCATCTGCGGTCACGGCAACGTGGGCATCCTCGATGCGCTGTACGACGTGCGCGACGAGCTCAGGCTCGTCTCGCCGCGCCACGAGCAATGCGCCGGCCACATGGCCGATGCCTACTACCGCGTCAAGCACCGGCCGGTGGCCACGCTCACCTCGACCGGCCCGGGCTCGGCGAATATGGTGATGTCGCTGGCCACGGCCTTGAGCGATTCGTCCGCCTTCATGGCGATCACCGCCAACGTGCCGACCAGCCAGCACAACCGCGCGCCGTTCCAGGAGCTGTACAAGCACAACCAGGCCGACTTCGCGCAAGTGCTGCGCCCGGTCGTCAAGCGCGCCTTCCAGCCCACGCGCGTCGAGATGCTGCCGCTCGCGCTGCGCCAGGGCCTGGACACCATGGTCACCGGCCGCCCCGGCCCGGTGAACCTGGACATCCCGTACAACGTGTTCCAGGAGGAGGCCGAGGTCGAGCTGCCGGCGCGCTCGCACCTGGACCGGCCGCACCGCCCCGGCGCCAGCGAGGCCGACCTCGCCGCCGCGCTCGACCTGCTCGCCGCCGCCCGGCGCCCGGCGCTGTTCATCGGCCACGGCGCGACGCTGTCCGAGGCGGGCCCGGAGATCACCGAGCTCGCGCACCGGCTGGGCATCCCGGTGATCACCTCGCCCAACGGCATGGGCTGCATCGCGGGCGACGACCCGCTCGCGCTGGGCTTCATCGGCCGCAACGGCGCCTACCCGGCGAACCAGGCCGGACGCTTCGCCGACCTGGTGATCACGCTGGGCACGCGCTTCGACGACCGCAGCAGTTCGAGCTGGCGCCCGGGCTATTCGTGGAACTTCCCGAAGAGCCAGCTGCTGCACGTGGACATCGACCCGCAGGAGCTGGGCCGCAACTACCCGCCCACGCTGGGCCTGATCGCCGACGTGAAGACCTTCGTGCGCCAGCTGCTCGGCGCGCTGCCCACGCGCCCCGGCATCAGCGCCGCCGGCTTCGCGCCCTGGCTGGAACAAGTGCGCGGCTGGCAGGCCGAATGGGAAGCCTTCGTGCGGCCGCATTTCGGTGACAGCACCAGCCCGCTGCGCCCCGAGTTCGTCGTCGGCACGCTGCAGAAGGTCCTGCCCGAGGACGCGATCCTGGCGCTGGACAGCGGCGTGCACCACAACTGGTTCATGCAGTTCTGGAAGGCGCGGCGCCCGCAGAGCATGCTCAACAGCTGGGGCTACAGCAGCATGGGCTTCGGCGTCTGCGGCGTGATGGGCGCGGCGCTGGCAGCGCCCGACCGTCCCTGCGTCGCGGTGGTCGGCGACGGCGGCTTCACGATGGCGCCCTACGTGCTGTGCACCGCGGTCGAGTACGAGCTGCCGGTGGTCTGGATCGTCTGGAACAACTTCGCCTGGGGCGCGATCCGCGACCTGCAATACGGCCTGTTCGACGGCCGCGAGATCGGCACCGCGTTCTACAAGGGCCAGTCCGGCGAGCGCTACAACCCCGACTTCGCCGCCTGGGCGCGCGCCTGCGGCGCAGAGGGCTTCACCGTGACGCGCCCGCAGGAACTGGGCGCCACGGTCGAGCAGGCACTGAAGCTCAGGCGCCCCTGCGTCATCGACGTCCATGTCGACGCCGACGTTCGCCCCCCTTCCACCGGCACCTGGCAGCTGCCGCCGATTCCGTACAAGGAACCGATCTTCGGCAAACCCCATGTCGCCTGACAGCTTCGAACGAGGACAACAACATGAGTGATCGCCCCCTGGCGCTGGTGTTCGGCGGCTCGCGCGGCATCGGCGCGGCCTGCGTCGATGCGCTGCTGCGCGA
>MEGM01000049.1:20087-34977 GCA_001725505.1 Rubrivivax sp. SCN 70-15
GTCGGGCCGCCGGCTACGCCGCCGACGTGCGCGACGCGGCCGCCGTGGCCCAGGTCTTCGCCGACGCCGCGCGCGACTTCGGCCGCCCGGTGCACGCGGTGGTGGCCAACGCCGGCATCAACGTGCCGCCGGGCCCGCTGGCGCAGTTCCCCGACGAGAGCTTTCGCGCGCTGGTCGAGGTCAACATCGTCGGCGCGTTCAACGTGCTGCGCGAGGCCGCGCGCCAGGTCGCCGACGGCGGCGCGATCGTCGCGCTGACGACCTCGATGGTCCGCCATGCCGTGCCGGGCGGCGGCCCCTACACGGCGAGCAAGGCCGCGGTCGAAGGCCTGCTGCGATCGATGGCCAAGGAGCTCAGCGCGCGCCAGGTGCGCGTCAACGGCGTCGCGCCCGGTCCTGTGGACACCGAGCTCTTCCGCGCCGGCAAGACCGACGAGGCCAGGGCGCGCTCGGCCGCGATGAGCCCGTTCAACCGCGTCGGCCAGCCGGCCGAGGTGGCCGAGGTCGTGAGCTTCCTGCTGTCGCCGCGCGCCTCCTGGGTGCACGGCCAGATCGTTCAACCCAACGGCGGGATGGTCTGAGCGCGAATTCACGCGCGCGGGCCGACGCGCCAACGACTGAGGAGACTGCGATGACGTTGCCGAAGTCCCTGATGCGCTGCGGCGCTGCGTTCGGCCTGGCCTGCACGGCCGGCTTCGCGCTGGCCCAGACCGTGCCCTACGGCGCGCCGATCGACCTCGCGACGGCGAAGAAAGTCGCCGCCGCGGCGGTGGCGGAGGCGGTCAAGATCAACGTGCCGGAGATCATCGCCATCACCGACCCCGGCGGAGACCTGGTCTACCTCGAACGGATGGACAACACCCAGACCGCCAGCGTCGCAGTCGCGATGGGCAAGGCGCGTTCGGCCGCGCGCTACCGGCGTCCGACCAAGGTCTGGGAGGACATCGTCGCCAGCGGCGGCGGCGGGCTGCGTGTCCTCGGCCTCGAAGGCGCGGTGCCGATCGAGGGCGGGCTGCCCCTCGTCGTCGGCGGCCGGATCGTCGGCGCGATCGGCGTCTCCAACGGCACCGCGCCGCAGGACGGCCAGGTCGCGAAGGCCGGCGTCGCGGCGCTGAACTGACGCTGCGCGACGCGCCGTGCCGGATCGCTTCGATGTCGTCGTCGTCGGCGGCGGCGGTGCGGGCCTGGCCGCAGCGATCGAGGCCGCCGAGGCCGGCGCGAGCGTCGTGCTGCTGGAGAAGAGCGCCCGGCTCGGCGGCTCCACCGCCTGGTCCATCGGCTCGGTGACCGCGACACGGACGCCGCACCAGCGCCGCAAGGGCATCCAGGACGACCCGGCCGACCACTGGGCCGACATGCCGGGCTTCGCCGGCGAGCTCGCCGCACGCGACAACGACGGCCTGCGCCGCGTGCTCTGCGACGAGATGCCCGCCACCTTCCAGTGGCTGCTCGACAGCGGCCTGTGCTTCTTCGGCCCGATGCCCGAGCCGCCGCACCGCCGGCCGCGCATGCACAACGTGCTGCCGAATTCGCGCGCCTTCATCTATCACCTGGGCCGGCGCGCGCGCCGTGCCGGCGTGCGGATCCGCTGCGATGCGCGCGTGGACGCGCTGCAGCGCGACGCCGCAGGCCGCGTGAGCGGCGTGCGCCTGGCCGGCGGCGAGATCGTCGAGGCGCGCGGGGGCGTGGTCCTCGCCGCCGGCGACTTCACGAACGACCCGGTCTACAAGGCGCGCTTCATGGGCGCGCAGGAGGCCAAGGTCGACGCGGTCAACGCCGGCGCCACCGGCGACGGCCAGCGCCTGGCCGTAGACCTGGGCGCGCGCATCGTCAACGGCGACCTCGCGCTCGGCCCCGAGCTGCGCTTCATCGCCCCCGATCGCGAGACCCTCGTGCGCCGGCTGCCGCCGTGGCGGCCGCTGGCGCGCACGATGCAATGGGCGATGGAGCACGTGCCGATGGCCTGGCTGCGCCCGCTGATGATGAAGTTCCTGACCACGATGCTCGCGCCGTCGAGCGCGCTGTTCGACGACGGTGCGCGGCTCGTGAACCGGCACGGCGAGCGCTTCGGCGACGAGCGCGATCGCCCCGCCTGGCGGCTGCCCGACCAGCCGGACAAGCTGGGCTGGATCCTGATCGACGCGCGCATCGCCGAGCGCTACCGCGCCTGGCCGCACTTCATCAGTACCGCGCCCGGCATCGCCTACGCCTACCTGGCCGACTACCGGCGCAACCGCGCCGACGTCTGCACCGAGGCGACCCGCATCGAGACGCTCGCCGCCAGGCTCGGCATGGACCCGGCCGCGCTGGCACGCAGCGCCGAAGGCCTGGGCGCCGGGCCTTACCTCGCGCTCGGGCCGGTACGATCGGTCTTCGTCCACGCCGAGGGCGGGCTGCGCGTGGACGAGGACCACCGGGTTCTGGACGGCGACGGCCGGCCGATCGCCGGGCTGCGCGCCGCGGGCTCCACCGGCCAGGGCGGGCTGCTGCTCAAGGGCCATGGACACCACCTGGCCTGGGCCTTCGTCTCGGGGCGGCGGGCGGGGCGGTCGGCGGCGCGCGAGGCCCGCGGCGCGTAGCGCGCCAGCCGCGCCCTCGGTTCGGAAACTTCACGGATCTCTTCGGAAGGCATCGCCTTGACCTCACCGGCCCCGCAAGACGCACCGCCGCCCTTGACGCAGGCCCAGGCCGTGGCTGCCGTCGCCTTCTCCAGCCTCGGCTGGGCCTTCGACCTGTTCGACCTGTTCATCCTGCTCTACGTCGCGCCGATCCTGGCGAAGGTCTTCTTCCCGTCGGACAACCCGATGCTGTCGCTGGCCGGTGTCTACGCCGCCTTCACCGCGACGCTGCTGATGCGTCCCCTCGGCGGCTACCTGTTCGGCACCTATGCCGACCGGAACGGCCGCAAGCGCGCGATGGTCGTGGCGGCGACCGGGGTCGGGCTCTCGACCGGCCTGATGGGGGTCTTGCCCACGGTGCAGACGCTGGGCGTGCTGGCGACCTTGCTCTTCCTGGCGCTGCGCCTCGTCCAGGGCGTGTTCATGGGCGGCATGGTGGCCTCCACGCACACGCTGGGCACCGAGTCGATCGCCCCGCACCGGCGCGGCCTGGCCTCGGGGATCATCTCGGGCGGCGGCTCGGGGGTCGGCAAGCTCCTGGCCTCGCTCGCCTTCCTGCTCGTCGGCGCCCTCTTCCCGGGGCCCGAGTTCGAGGTCTGGGGCTGGCGCGTGATGTTCTTCACCGGGCTGCTGAGCTCGCTGCTGGGGCTCTTCGTCGTCACCCGTCTGCAGGAATCGCCGATGTGGGTGGCACTGCAGCAGGAGAAGGCGTCGCGCAAGCTCGCCGCGTCGAACCCGGTGCCCTCGAGCCTGAAGGCCTTCGTGCCGGCGGTGCTGCTCGGCATCGTGCTGACGACTGCGGGCGGCGGGCTGTCGTACCTGACCTCGGGTTACCTGCCGACCTTCATGAAGCTCGTCAACCACGTGAAGCCGACCGACCTGGGGCTGATCCTCAGCGGCTCGGCGCTTGCCGTGATCGTCTCTTCGGTCGCCGCCGGTGCGCTGACCGACTGGATCGGCCGGAAGCGGGCGATGGTGATCTACGGCCTGGTCTCGCTGGTCGCGATCCCACTCCTGTACCAGGGCATGTCCAGCGCCACCGACCTGCACAGCATCGGCCTGCATGCCGTGCTGCTCAGCGGCGTCGGCACCTTCTGCTACGCACCGCTGCTGATCGTTCTGAACGAACGCTTCCCGACCGCGCTGCGCGCGAGCGGGACCTCGCTGTCATGGAACGTCGGCTTCGCGCTCGGGGGTTCGATGCCGGTGCTGGTGTCGCTGTTCACGAAGGTGGCCGCGGACCTCTCGCTTTCGCTGGCGGTGTCGACCGCGCTGCTGGCGGCGCTGTACCTCGCCGCGACCTTGCTGACGCCGGCGCGGGACAACCGGATGTCGTGACGGAGGGTCGCCCCTGCGTTGCCTTGTGCTCGATGTTCCTGAACCGAAGATGGAGACAGACCGAAATGAAACTATCCAAGCTCGCCGCGAAACTCGCCCTGGCCGGCAGCATGGCCTGTGCGCTCGCCCCTGCGGCCGGGGCGCAGGGCCCCGGATTCGCGCTGTTCGACACGCACGTCCACTTCTACGGCAGCGACTTCGCGAACTTCCCTCTCCACGCCGAGCATGCCTACATGGGCAAGGCGGTGATGGAGGCGCGCGCGGCGAACCAGCCGAACGATCCGGCCAGGGTCTTTCGTGAATGGCAGGACAACGGCGTCGGCGCCGGCGTCGGCATCCAGTACGGCGCCGCCTACGAGTCCGACAACCGCTACCTGCTGTCGGTCGCCGCGAGCCACAAGGGCAAGGTCGTCCCGGTCGCGATCGTCGACCCGGCGAAGCCGGACGCGGCCGCGACGCTGGCGCGGCTCGTCGACGACGACGGCGTCGTCGGCTTTCGCAAGCTGGGCCAGCGGGCGCCGGACGGCAGCTACCCCTGGCTGAGTTCGCCGGGCATGCTCGCGCTGTGGCAGCTGGCCAACGACAAGGGCCTGGTCGTCGAACTGATGCCCTACCCGAGGAGCCCGGACCCGAATTTCCTGCAGGACATCGGCCGCCTCGCCGACCGGTTCCCGAAGGCGAAGATCGTGCTCGACCATTGCGACTGGCCGGCCACCGAGGGCGCGCCGTCCTACGGCATCGACGATTCCTACGCCGCGCTGGCCAGGCACCGCAACGTCTACCTGAAGTTCACGACCGAGAACTTCGAGCGCCTGAAGTCCGATGTCGCCGTGACGCAGGGCTTCGTCGGCCGACTCGTCGCGGTCTTCGGCGCCGACCACCTGATGTGGGGATCGGACGCGGGGAACACGATGATGGACTACTCGAAGATGGTCGACGACGCGCTCGCTGCGACCGACCGGCTGAACCCGGCGGACCGACAGGCGGTTCTCGCATCGACGGGACGGGCGGGCTTCTCGGTGGCGCGCTGACAGCCATGCCGGTCATCGGATGCCTCGACGGCGCTCGAGGGTGCCCGGCCGGGCCCACCCGGAACCCGCGAGCGACGTCCTGGATGGGTCTGGCGCGCTCGCGCAACAGGGGTTCGCTTTTGCCACCAGGGTCGGCTGCATCCGGCCTCGCGCTGGCCGCGCGACAATCTGTCCGTGACAGCGCTGGCGCAACCACCGACCGAAGATCCACCCGCACCCGGCGCCGAAACCGCCTGCCGGGCCTGTCCGCTGCGACCGTTGAAGCTGTTCCACGAGCCGACGGGCGAGGAACTCGAGCTCGTGCAGTCGCTCAAGCGACGCGAACTGCGCCTGGGCGCCGGCGAGTCCTTGATCCACGAAGGCCAGACCGACGCGCCGCTGTACACGCTGCTGCAGGGCTGGGCGTTCCGCTACAAGACGCTCAGTGACGGTCGTCGGCAGATCCTCAGCTTTCTGCTCGCCGGCGACTTCATAGGCGTGCAGCAGAAGATGGGCGACGCTGCTGCGCATGGGGTGGAGACGCTCACCGACGCGCTGTTCTGCGTGTTCCAGCGCGATGCGCTCTGGGAGCTGCACCGACGCAGTCCGATGATGGGCTTCAACGTCACCTGGCTCACCGCGCACGAGGAATCGATGGTCGATGACACGCTGCTGTCGGTGGGGCGTCGCAGTGCCGAGGAGCGCATCGCCTCGATGCTCATCCTGCTGTTCAAGCGTGCCGGCGCGCTGCAAGCCGACGCGGGCGCCGGCGGGGTCGCGTTCCCGCTGACGCAGCAGCACATCGCCGATGGCCTCGGGCTGTCGCTGGTGCACACCAACAAGACGCTGCGCAAGCTCGAGCGGCGCGGCCTGCACCGCATCGTCGACGGCCGGCTCTACCTGCGTGACGTGAAGGCGATGGCACGCCTGGCGGATCTTTACGGAGACGGCCGCCCGCCTGCGCGCCCGCTGGTCTGATCGCCATCGGCGCTGCACGGCCCGCGATGCGAGCTATGTCTTTCGACGTAGAGGATCGGTTCGCCCGGCCCTAGATTCCGTCTCGTCGACCTCAGGGTCATCCACGAGACGCCCCTCTTGAGCCTCTTGAGCGCTTGCTGCAAGTCTCCCCCGGACAATCGCTTGCTGTCCTCGCTGCCTCCCGAAGTCGTCGATGCCCTGCAATCGCGGATCGAGGCCGTGGATCTGGCGGCCGGCACGATGCTCAGCGAGGCCGGCATCGTGCTGCGACACGTCTACTTTCCAGTCGATGCGGTCGTCTCGCTCGTATCGCCGCTGTCGGACGGCACCTGCACCGAGGTGGCCGTGGTCGGGCACGAGGGGGTGGTGGGCGTCTGCGCCTTCATGGGCGGCGGCAAGGCCCTGAGCAGCGCCGTGGTGCAGCGTCCGGGTGTGGCCTGGCGCATGAGTGCACGCGACATCGCCGATCTGGCGCGTGACTCCGAGCCGGTGATGCAGCAACTGCTGCGCTACACCCAGGCGCTGTTCACGCAGATGGCACAGAGCTCAGCCTGCCACCGGCACCATGAATTGGGCCCGCAACTGTCTCGTTGGCTGCTCCAGCACCTGGACCGACAGGTCGGCGACGAACTGCAGATCACGCAGGAACGCATCGCAGGCATGTTGGGCGTGCGTCGCGAGGGCGTGACCGGCGCCGCGCTGAAGCTGCAGCGCGCAGGCTTGATCCACTACCACCGCGGTCGTATCCGGGTGACCGACCGGCGCGGTCTGGAACAGCACAGCTGCGAATGCTATGGCGTCGTGCAGCGCGCCTACGAGCAGTTGCGCAACGGCTCGCCGGCATGGCCGCGTCGTTGCGGCGCGTTCGAGCAGGCGCCGTCGAGCCACGGATCCCGGCCGCCCCGCCCGATCTCGCCCGCTGCTTCGGCACCGGCCGTTTCAGTGGGCGGGTGACGGTCCAGGCCTGCAACCCGGAGACCGAAGTTCATTGCGCGGGCAGGGCCGGGCGCTGCCCGTCGCTCGGCGTCCGGCGGCGCCTGTCCCGCCGATGCGCCGATGCGCCGAGGACGGCGCCCGATCGTCAGGGTTGATGCCACCGGCGCGCCGCCGCGAGCGCGCCGAAAATGGCCGCATGAGTCTTTCGGCCAGCCAGATCATCGTCGTCGCGACGCCGGTCTTCCTCGTCCTGATCGCGATCGAGTTCGCCGTCGGCCGCGCGCGCAGGCGCAACACCTACCGGCTCAGCGATGCGGTCAATAGCATCAGCCTGGGCATGCTCAGCGAAGTCAGCAAGGTGTTCACGCGGCTGCTGCGCGTGGGCATCTACGCGGCGGTGTACGCGAAGCTCTCGGTCGTCCCGGTCGACGAGGCGAGGGCCTTCTGGACCACCGGGTTCGGCTGGCTGCTGGCGCTGGTGTTCTACGACTTCTGCTACTACTGGCTGCACCGCGCGGGCCACGAATGCGCGGTCTTCTGGGCCGCCCACGTGGTGCACCACCAGAGCCAGAACTACAACCTGTCCACCGCGCTGCGGCAGACGAGCACCGGCGTGCTGCTCGGCTGGCTCTTCTACCTGCCGATGGCCGTCGCGGGCGTGCCGCCGCTGGTGTTCGGCCTGGTGGCGCTGGTCGACCTGCTGTACCAGTTCTGGGTCCACACCGAACACGTGGGCAAGCTGGGCTGGTTCGACCGCTGGTTCTGCTCGCCGTCGAACCACCGCGTGCACCACGCGGTGAACGACCGCTACATCGACCGCAACTACGGCGGCGTGCTCATCGTCTGGGACCGGATGTTCGGCAGCTTCCAGGAAGAGAACGAGCCCTGCGTCTACGGCACGCGCAGCCCGCTGAACAGCTGGGACCCGCTCTGGTCCAACGCCGAGGTCTACTGGGCGCTGGCGCTGGACAGCTGGCGTGCCCGCAGCGCCTGGGACAAGCTGCGCGTGTGGTTCAAGCCCCCGGGCTGGCGGCCGGCAGACGTCGCGGCGCGCTACCCCAGGCCGGTCTTCGACGTCGCCAGCGCCCGCACCTACGACCCGCCGATGGACCCCGCGGTGGCCTGGTTCGGTACGGTCCAGTTCGCCCTGCTGCTGACGGGCGTCGCGCTGTTCCTCTGGCACGCGGACACGTTGCCGCTGCGGCAGTCCGCCGTCTGGCTCGCCGCGCTGGCCGCCGGCCTGTGGTCGGTGGGCGCGGTGATGCAGGGCCGCATCTCGATGCTGCAGGTGCTGCTGATCGAGGCCGCGGCGCTGGCCACCGCCACCGGCGCCGAGGGGCTGACCGAACTGCACCGCGTCTTCAAGCCGCTCGCCTTGCTGATCGCGATGCTCTTCGTCGCGCGGGAAGACGTCTCCAGGCCGGGGGCCGGCCGCCTCGACCGGCTCGTGCTCGGCGGGCTGGCGTTCTCTCTGGCCGGCGACTGCCTGCTGATGTTCCCGGGGTTCTTCGTTCCCGGGCTGGTCGCGTTCCTGGTCGCGCACCTGTTCTACATCGCGCTGTTCAAGCGCGGCCTGCCGTGGTTCCCGAACCGGCGCGCCCTGCTCGGCACGCTCGGCCTGGGCGCGGCGATGTACGTCTTTCTGCTCGGCGGGCTGAACCCGGTGCTGAAGATCGCCGTCGCCGCCTACGTGGTCGTGATCGCGCTGATGGCCGCGCAGGCCATCGGCCGCGCCACCGTGCTGCGCGACCGGGCGTCGGTCCTGGCCGCCGTCGGGGCCGGGTTCTTCATGCTCAGCGATTCGCTGCTCGCCACGAACAAGTTCGCGGCGCCGTTCCCGATGGCGCAGTTTCTCGTGCTGGCGACGTATTACGTGGCGCAGATCCTGATCGCGTGCCATGCGCGCGGGCCACGCGTCGCGGCCGCGGGCGATCCCGATGCCGCGACGCAGCGCAGCGACACGCGGCGCAATGGCCGGCGTGGCCCGGACCCGATCCCTCAGTAACCGGTGGCCCGTCCCGGGATGACCGGCAGCGCCTCGTCGCCGATCAAGGCCCAGATCACGCGGACGATCGATTCGGACGCGATCACGGTCCGGCTGTTCTCGCTGCCGACCAGCTTCTCGCGCAGCTGACGCCGCACTTCGGGCAGGCCCGTGAGCTCGAAGATCACGTCGATGCCTTCGCCCATCGCGACGATGTCGTCGAGCGAGCAGACCTTGATGCCGGCCTGCACGGCCGCCTGGCGGCCCGGGGTGTCCATCGGCTCGGCGACGCAGGCCAGGTCCAGGCCATGGTCGAGCCGCCTGGTGATCTGGCGCAGGAAGGCCGCGCCGATGCGGCCCAGGCCGATGATCGCGATGCGTTGATTTGCCATGTCTCGCTCCGTGTCTGCGTTGGAAGGCTCGCGCTCGGGGGCTGCCCTGGCGAGGCCGGGGCCGGTGCGAGGAGGCCTCGGCCCGGACGGGGTCTCAGTTCGCCACCTCCAGCGCGTCGGCGTCACTGTGCTGTATGCGCGCCGCCACCGGCGTTGCGACCAGCGCAACGCCTTGCCACTCCCCGGCTTCGATCAGGCGCGCGAGCACCGCGCGGAGCTCGTCGCGCACGATCGCGGCGCAGGGCGACAGCTTCTGCGGTGGCAGCGCGTAGAGGTAGTTCGTGCGCGTCATCAGGGCGTCCGCCACGCGCAGGCAGCGCCATTGCTCGGGCTGGTCGCCGAGCGCATGCACCGCGGCCATCGGCTTGATCGTCACGCCCATGCCCTGCGCCACGCAGTGCATCAGCAGCGGCAGCGAGTCGACCTCGGCCAGCGCGTCCAGCGGCAGGCCCAGGCGCTCGAACTCGAGCGCGATGCGCCGGCGCAGCCCATGGCCCGGGCTGGGCAGGATCAGCGGCAGCGCGGCCACCTCGGCCAGCGTCAGCGACTCGCGGCCGGCCGCCACCAGCGGGCTCGCGGCGGGCAGGATCACGAACAGCTCTTCCTCGAGCAGCGGCTCCACCGTCAGCTCCGACGCCGCGGTCTGGCTGAACAGCACCGCCAGGTCGAGCTGACCGACGCGCGTCATGTGCTCGAGGTGGCCGCTCAGCCCTTCGACCACGTTGAGCAGCAGTCCCGGGTACTTCGCGCGCAGGTGCTGCAGCAGCGGCAGCCCGAGCCGGCACACGGTGGTCGGCGCCAGCCCGAGCGCAACGCGCCCGCTGACGACGGCGGTCTCCTGGCGCGCGACGGCCACCGCCTGGTCGAGCTGGCGCAGCATGAACTTGGCGTGGTGGTACAGCGCCTCGCCGTTCTCGGTCGGCGTGACGCCGCGCGAGCTGCGCAGCAGCAGCGGCTTGCCGACCTCGTCTTCGAGCCGCGCCATCTGCTGGCTCAGCGCCGGTTGGGCGATGAAGAGCTGGCGCGAGGCCTTCGCGAGGCTGCCGCTCTCGACGATCTGCACGAAGTACCTGAGCTGCCGCATGTCCATCGGAACCTCCTGGCTATAAGCTTCACTTATAGCGAATGGCGCCGCACGGCTCCATGCGTGATAGCCCGTAGCGACACTGCGGACTTCGAGAACTACTCGTCGCCCAGCTGCAGCCTGCTCGGCTGGCGCTTCTCGACCGCCCATTTCAGCAGCGCGGCGGTGCGGTAGAAACCGTGCGCGAACTTGCCGTAGGGCAGCGTCAGGAAGAGCGCCATCACCGCGCCCAGGTGCAGCACCAGCAGCGGCGTCATCGCCGTCGTGGCGCGCAGCGCGGTGAGCAGCAGGCCGGTCAGCCCGGTGAGCCCGAGCAGCGCGATGAAGCCGCGGTCCATGGGTTTCTGCGCGGCGTCGCCCTGCAGCGGGTGGCGCGCCAGGTTCAGCCGGAACAGTTCCACCGTACCGAGCACCAGCGCGACACCGCCGGCCACGCCGAGCAGCTTGGGCAGGCTGGTGTAGGCGTACGGCGCCTCCCAGCCGAACAGGTAGTGGTAGAGCGTCGCGACGCTGGTCGCCGCGAAGCAGAGCAGGAATCCGTAGAAGGTGGCATGGTGGGCGCGCCGGCGCGCGAGGCTGAACGCGTCGTCGGCGTTGTTGCAGCCGTCACCGTGGCCGCCGCCCAGGTACTTCAGGCTCAGCACGTCGCGGGTGGCCTCGGCTGCTGCGGCGCCGGGCACCGGCCCGGGCGGCGCGCCGCGCCAGAAGCGGCGCACGCCCACGGCCAGCGCCAGCAGCGCGAACAGGAACACCGGCACGAACAGGCTCACGAGCAGCCCGTGCGGGAAGACGGCGTAGAAGTTCGCGCCCGCGCCGAGTTGCAGCGAGCCGGCCAGCGCCAGCGCGAGCGCGAGGAACAGCGCCAGCCCGGCGGCCAGCGCGAGCGACAACGTGAGCCCGTTGCGCCGGTACAGCGCGCCCAGCGCCTGGGGCCAGGCGTGGGCCACGTAGGTGTCCAGCCGCACGCGCGCCAGGCTCTGCGGCACGTTGACGCCGAACTCGTGCGGCGGCGCGTACTGGCAGGCGTGCAGGCAGGCGCCGCAGTTGTGGCACAGGTTGGCGAGCAGGTGCACGTCGTCGTGGCCGAACTCGAGCCGGCGCGTCATCGCCGGAAAGACGGCGCAGAAGCCCTCGCAGTAGCGGCAGGCATTGCAGATCTGCAGCACGCGCGCGACCTCGGCCTCGGGCGCCGACAGCGCTCGGATAGCGATCACGCGCTCCGGCGTCGAAGCGACGATGCGCTCGTCAGGCCGCGGCATCGGCACGCTCCTTCAATGCTGCGGCCGCCGCCCGGGTGCCGGCGATGCGGCCGAACGCCGTGCCGATCGACATGCCGACGCCAGCGGTGTAGCCCTTGCCGAGCACGTTGCCGGCCATCATCTCGCCGGCGACAAACAGGTTGTCGCTCGGCCGGCCGCCGAAGCGCACCGCGGCGGTCTCGTCGGTCTTCAGCCCGAGATAGGTGAAGGTCACGCCGGGCCTGAGCGCGTAGCCGTAGAACGGCGGCGTGTCGATCGGCCGCGCCCAGTGCGTCTTCGCCGGCGCCAGCCCTTCGGTGCGGCAGTCGTCGAGCGCGGTGTGGTCGAAGCGGCCGACGCGGCAGGCCGCGTTGTAGGCGTCCAGCGTCTGCATGAAGCGGGCTTCGTCCAGGCCGAGGCGGCGCGCCAGTTCGGGCAGCGTGTCGGCCTGGGTGCCCGGGAACACCGGCGGCATGAAGCGGCCGATGGCCTTCGCGTCGATGACCGAATACGCGACCTGCCCCGGCTGCCGCGCGACGAGCCGGCCCCAGATCGCGTAGCGCTTGGGCCAGAAGTCCTCGCCCTCGTCGTAGAAGCGCTCGGCGTCGCGGTTCACGACGACGCCGAGCGAGACGCAGTCGATGCGCGTGCAGATGCCGCCGTCGTAGAGCGGTGCGCGCGCATCGATCGCGACCATGTGTGCCTGCGTCGCGTCGCCGATCGCATCGGCACCGGCGTCGAGCATGAACTTCAGCAGCGTGCCCTGGTTGAAGCGCGTGCCGCGGATCAGGAAGTTGTCGGCCGGCCATTCGCCGCGTTCGTTGCAGCCCCAGGCCTCGCGCAGCCATGCGCGGTTCGACTCGAAGCCACCGGCGGCGAGCACGCAGGCGCGCGCCGCGATGCGCTCGCTGCCGACGAACGCGGCGACGAAGCGGCCGTCGTCCAGCTCGATGCGGTCGACCGGCGCCTCGTAGCGCACCTGCACGCCCAGGTGCTCGGCGCTGCGGTAGAAGGCGTTGACGAGCGCCTTGCCGCCGCCCATGAAGAAGGCGTTCGTGCGTGCGGTGTGCAGCGCGCCGGACAGCGAGGGCTGGAAGTGGACGCCGTGGCTGCGCATCCACGGCCGGCAGGTCGACGACGCGCGGATCACCAGGCGCGCCAGCGCCTCGTCCGTCAGGCCGCCGGTGACCTTGAGCAGGTCCTGCCAGAACTCTTCCTCGGGGTAGGCGCCCTCGAGCACGTCCTGCGGCGCGTCGTGCATGCAGCGCAGGTTGCGCGTGTGGCCGGAGTTGCCGCCGCGCCATTCGCGCGGCGCCGATTCAAGCATCAGCACGCCCGCGCCGGCTTCGGCAGCCATCAGCGCCGCGCACAGCGCCGCGTTGCCACCCCCGATCACGAGCACGTCGATCACCGCCACCCCGTTCGTCCGGACCGTCGAAGCGCGAACTGTAGGCGCTGCGTGCGCGCGCCGACAGCGCGCCGGCGGCAACGGGGTTTCAGCCTTCGTGAAGGCTGCCGCCGGCCCAGCGGCCGGCGCGAACGAGCGTGCGCGCGACCTCGGCCATCACGACGCGCGCGGCCAGCCCGGCCGGCGACAGCTCGTCGTCGGACAGGCTCGCGAGCAGGTTCGGGCGGCGCACGTCGGCATCGCCGATCTCGACCACCGCGAAGTCGCCGTCCGGCAGCAGCGACGCGGCAGCGCCGGGCTGGATCGTCGCGGCGAGGCCGGCCGCGACCGCACCCATCAGCATCGCCAGGCCGTCGATCTCGGCGACGACGGTCGGCGCGCGGCGCGCGCGCGCGAAGGCCGCGTCGACGACCGAGCGCAGGTCGTGCGCACTGCTGGGCAGCACCAGCGGCAGCCCGGCGACGCGCGCCAGCCGCGTGCGTGCGGTCGACGGCAGCCCGAGCGAGCGCGCGCCGATGACGAACAGCCGCTCGTCGAGCAGCGGCGTGACGCTCCAGCGCCGCGCCGCGTCGGCGCGGAACAGCACGGCCAGGTCGATCTGGCGCGCATTGAGCATGCCGGCGAGATCGCCCGACAGGCTCTCGACGAGGTGCAGCCGCACGTCCGGATAGCGCTCGCGCATCGCCTGCATCAGCGGCAGGCCGAGCACGGTGGCGGTGGTCGGCGCCAGCCCGACGCTGACATGGCCGGACAGGCGCGCCTGCTGGGCGGCGAGGACGGCGTCGTCGGCGTGGCGCAGCGCGAGCTGGGCCTGGCGCCAGAAGGCCAGGCCGGCGTCGGTGGGCACGACGCCGGTGGACGTGCGCTGCAGCAGCCGGGTGGCGAGCTCGCCTTCGAGGCGGCTGATCTGCTGGCTCAGCGCCGAGGTGACGACGCCGAGCTCGGCCGCCGCCCGGCTGAAGCTGCGCGCCCGGACGATGCTGACGAAGTAGCGCAGCTGGCGGAGTTCCATGCGGGGCGCGCGATGCCGGTGACGAGCCGGCGATTGTGGTGCACGGGCCGCCGGCCCGCCGCGTGGCAGACCGCCCTACCGTTCGCGGTCGGGCCCGCGGTCGCCGGGTCGGTCGCGGTTGTCGCGTCGCTCCCGGTCGCCGCCGCGGTTGTCGCGGCCCGGCGCGGCCTGCGGCGGGCCGGGCTCGCGCCGCCCCTGGGCGCGGTCGTTCGGTGGCTGCCCACGCATCTGCGGCTCGGGGCGCGGGCCTGGCGGCATCGCGCCGCCGGGCCGGGGCGGCGACGGACGCGGCCCGGCCTCGCGCTGCTGGTAGCGGTAGTGCTGTTCGCGCAACTCGCGCTGCTGCTCCTCCGCGCGCGGGTAGCGGTTACCCGAATAGGCGCGCTGGTAGGTCGGCAGCGGCGCGGGCGGTGGCGCAGCGCGCCGGTCCCAGCGGTTCCAGTCGCGGTGATCGCGCTCCCAGGACGGGCCCCAATGCTCGTTCCAGCGTGGAGGCGCGTCGGACCGCCAGCCACGGAAGTAAGGCGGCGGCACGCGGTAGTACCGCACCGGGACGCGCAGGATGAACAGCGGCACCGCGTCCGGCTGCACCAGGCCCCACGGACCGTCGTACCAGGAACTGGCGTACCAGTTGTCACCCTGGAGCACCCAGTACAGGCCGTCGTAGAAGAACAGGTTCGCCCGCAGCGAGGGCGCGTAGTACACCGGGTAACCCGGGACCCGGACCAGCGTGGGATACACCGGCACGTTGATGCCGATGCTCACCCCCGGTGTGTTGAACAGGATCGACAACTGCGCGAACGCAGGCATCGCCGCGCCGAGCGCCAGACACAGACCCAGGCAGAACTTTCGCATCAATGGCTCCCGCATCCCCGGCCTGTGCAACACCGGC
>MEGM01000050.1 GCA_001725505.1 Rubrivivax sp. SCN 70-15
GGGCGGCGGTGGTGCCCGCGGGCGCAGGGCCCATTCGCGGTCGCCACGCCCCGTGGCACGGGAAGAAGGCGTTGACGAGGTCGCCGCGGCGCACCCCAACCGGTCGCCCGCGAGCGTGGACCGGAGAACGCACCCCCGGGCCCCCGGCTCACGCTGAAACTCGCGCATGCGCGAAGCGGCCGAACTCGCGCACGTGCGAAGCGGCCGAGCCGAGAGATGGCCGTCCTCAACGATCGATCGCGAATGGGCATGAGCCGGCCCGCTTCCATTCGGTCGAAAGACGCGACGGCTCGCGCCCGAGGCTCGACCTCCCGTCGCGCAGCGGTCGCCGAAATGCGGCGCGATTCCTACAGTGACCTCCATCGAAGGCGCGCTGCCTTCGCCGAACCGATCCCAGACACCCCACAGGACTTTTCGAGCATGAACCCGATCCGCCTCTCCCCTCTCGGTTACGTCGTCTGCATCGCCGCGATGGCCGTTGCCAGCGCCGCAGCGCAAGCCCACGACCTGACGGTCGAAGTGCTGGGAGCGCGCTCGGACAAGGGCACCGTCGACGGCGCGCTGTACGCCGACGCGGCCTCGTGGCTGAAGACCTCGCTGCAGGGCGAGCGCCAGCCGGCCGGCGCGAAGACCGTGCTGGTCTACCGCAACCTGCAGCCCGGCACCTACGCGCTGTCGGTGTTCCACGACGAGAACGGCAACGCCAAGCTCGACAGCAACATCGCCGGCATCCCGACCGAGCGCTACGGCTTCAGCCGCGACGCGCGCGGCCGCATGGCCGCGCCTTCGTTCGCGGACGCCGCCATCGAGCTGCGCGGCGACACGACCATCACCATCCACCTGCGCTGAAGCACCCGGAGACCTGTCATGGAACGTCGCAATTTCATTCAAGCCCTGTTCGCAGCCGCCGGCGCCGCTTCGCTGGGTGCTCGGGCTGCAGGCCCGAGCGCCGACGCCTACGCCACCGCGTTCGCCGCGAGCCGCGCAGCCCATCGCTGGACGATGGGCTACGTCGGCCTGCAGGCGGACGTCGAGCCGATGCCGCTGACGCTGCGCGGACGCATCCCGGCCGACCTCACGGGCGCCTTCTACCGCAACGGCCCGGCACGCCACATGCTCGGCGGCCAGCGCTACCACCACCTGTTCGACGGCGACGGCATGGTGCAGAAGTACAGCCTGTCGGAGCGCGGCATCGTGCACCAGGGTCGCTTCGTGCGCACCGAGAAGTTCCTCGCCGACAGCGCCGCCGGCCGGCCGGTGCGGGCCGCGTTCGGCACCAACCCGCCGGGCGCCGAGCCGATCCCCGCGCCCGACGCGATCAACGTCGCCAACACCAGCGTCGTGAGCCACGGCGGCGAGCTGATGGCGCTGTGGGAAGGCGGCTCGGCGACCGTGATCGATGGACGGACGCTGGCCACGCGCGAGCGCAGGGTCTGGTCGCCCGAGTACGCCGGCATGCCGTTCTCGGCGCACCCGAAGATCGAGCCCGACGGCACGCTGTGGAACTTCGGCATCACGAGTTCGCTCGGGTTGCTGTCGATCTACCGCGTCAAGCCTTCGGGCGAACTGGCCAGCGCGACCACGATCAAGGTGCCCGACATCGCGATGGTCCACGACTTCGCGGTGACCGAACGGCACCTCGTCTTCCTGCTGCCGCCGCTGGTGTTCGACCGCGCGCGCTCCGAGGCCGGCGAGACCTTCCTCGACAGCCATGTCTGGAAGCCCGAGCTCGGCATGCGCGTGCTGGTGCTGCACAAGGACCGGCTCGATGCGCCGCAGTGGTTCGAGCTGCCGGCCGGCTTCGTCTTCCACGTCGGCAATGCCTGCGAGGACCGCGGCGTGATCCGGCTGGACTGCATCCGTTCGCCCAGCGCCTGGAACGCGACCGTCGCGCTGAAGGAGCTGATGCAGGGCCGCTACGAGGCACACGAGCACGCGTCGGTGGCGCTGCTGGAAATCGATCCGAAGGCCGGCCGCGCGCGCCAGAGCCTGCTGCCGCAGGTGGCCGAATTCCCGCGTGTCGACCCGCGCATCGTCGGCCGGCGTTACGCGCAGGTGTTCAGCGCGGCGCGCGTCGACGCCGGCGACCGTCCGGGCTTCGACGCCGTGATGCGCCTGGACGTCACCAGCGGCCGCCACGAGGTCTACCGCTACGGCGCCGACCTGATGGTCGAGGAGCATGTGTTCGTGCCGCGCCGCAACGGCAGCGGGCGCGAAGGCGACGGCTGGCTCGTCGGCACGGCGCTCGACCTGAAGCGCGAGCAGATGCTGTTCTCGGTCTTCGACGCACAGCAGCTTGCGGCCGGGCCGGTGGCCCAAGCCTCGATGGCGCGCGTGATGCCGCTCGGCCTGCACGGCATCTTCGTCCACGCCTGAGAGACCGGCATGACCGACCTCATCACGGCCCCCCGCGGCACTGCCGACCCCGAACCCCGGCCCGAGCGCCTGAACGCCTTGTGCGACGGCGTGGTGTCGATCGCGCTCACGGTGCTGGCGCTCGAGATCAGGCTGCCCGAGCACGACGCCGCGCCGCTGCGCGAGATCCTGGCCCGCATGCTGCCCAGCGTGATGGCCTTCCTGCTCAGCTTCGCCGTCATCGGCGGCTTCTGGCTCGCGCATCACCGGCTCACCCGGCGCGTGCGCCACACCAGACGCGGCTTCAACCTGGCCAGCCTGGGCTTCATGCTGACCCTGGTCGCGCTCAACTTCCCGACCGCGGCGCTGGCCCGCTACGGCGACGACGACCCCTGGGCCGTGATGCTGTACGCGGCGGTGGTCGGCGCGACGGGGCTCATGCTGCTGTTGATGGTGGGCATCGCGCACGGGCAAGGTCTGATCGAGCCCGCCGTCGGCCGCGCCGAGCGTCGCGCGGCGATGGCGGTCGTGGCCTGGCCCACGCTCGTGTTCCTCGGCTCGATCCCGCTCGCGCTGGTGCATCCGCTGGCCGCGATGCTGGCCTGGACGCTGGCGGCGCTCGGGCCCGCGGCGCGCCGGATCGCGACGCGGCGGCTGTCGGCGCCGGGCGAGGCCCGGGCGGACCGCGTCGACGGCTGATCTCGAGGCCGGCGCGAACCGACGCTCAGCCGCCACTCACCCGCCGCTCAGCACCTGGACGATGGCGACATCGTCGGCCGGGCGCAGCGCCAGGCTCAGGTCGGAGGTGCCGACGCCGTTGACGAAGATGCGCATGTTGGGCCGCAGGCGGTCCTGCTCGTCGACCATGCGAAAGCGCAGTCCCGGGAACTGCCGGTCCAGGTCCGCGAGGACCTCGCCCAGCGTCGCGCCCGTCGCGTCGACCCGGGAGACGCGGGTGTACGAGCGCAGTGCGCTGGGGATCAGGACTCGCATCGTCGTCGCGCCGTGCCGGCTCGCGCTGGGCTACGCGAGCGCGGCCACTTCCACGGCGTAGATCTCGGGCAGGTGGCGTGCGATGCAGGTCCAGCGCTGGCCTTCGTCGCGGCTCGTCCACAGCTCGCCGCTCGTGGTGCCGAGGTACAGCCCGACCGGGTCCTGCGCGTCGGCCGTCATCGCCTGGCGCTTGACGGTCCACCACGCCTGCTGCTCGGGCAGGCCGGTGTCCAGGCGCACCCAGGTCTTGCCGGCGTTGCGCGTGACGTAGGCCGCCGGTCGGCCCTGCGGGCTGGTGCGCGGCCAGACCGAGGTGCCGTCCATCGGAAAGACCCAGGCCGTGTCGGCGTCGCGCGGATGGACGACCATCGGGAAGCCGACATCGCCGACGCGCCTGGGCATCCTGCTGCCGATGCGCACCCAGCGCCTGCCCGGCCGGTCGAGCCGGTAGATGCCGCAGTGGTTCTGCTGGTACAGGCGGTCGGGGTTGCTCGGGCACAGGCGCACGAGATGCGGGTCGTGGAAGGTCAGCGTCGCCGGGTCGAAGCCCTCGACGACCTCGAGACCTTCGACCAGCGGGCTCCAGTGGCGCCCGCCGTCGGTCGACTCGTGCACGCCGCCGCTCGACATCGCGAAGTACAGGTGCGCCGCGTCGCGCGGGTCGACGATGATCGAATGCAGCTTGGGGCCGTCGGGCGTGCCGTCCTGCGCGCTGCCCATCCACGCGCGGTATTGCGGGTCGTCGTTGAGGCTCGAGAAGGGCGCCCAGCTGGCGCCCCCGTCCTCGGAGCGAAACAGGCCCTGCGGCGAGGTGCCCGCGTACCAGGTGCCGCGCTCGCTCGCGTGGCCCGGCGTGAGCCAGAAGGTATGGTCCACCGCCCGCGCCGTCGCGGCTTCGGCCGCCTTCGCGAAGGCCGGGGGCCGGGCCGCTTCCTTCCACGTGCGTCCGAGGTTGGTCGAGCGGAACACGGTCGGGCCGAGGTGGCCGGTCTTCGCCGCCGCCAGCAGCGTGCGTCCGTCGCGCGGGTCGAGATGCAGGTGGTTGACGACATGGCCCAGGAAATGCGGCCCGTCGACCTGCCACGTCCGGCGCCGGGCATCGCCGTGGAACAGCCACGCGCCCTTGCGCGTGGCGACCAGCACGACGAGGCGCGAAGGCGCGGAGCGCGACTTGCGCCGCGCGGCCGGCGCCGCGGTCTCGTCGCGGGCCGCGGGCGAAACGGTTTTCGTTGCCATCGGGGTCTCCTCGGTCGGGCACGACGCCACCGGGGCCGGCAGCCGTGCCGGCTCGGGCCGTGATGCGCGAGTGTGTCGCCGCGCGGCGGCAACGTCCAGTCCGGCTCCGCGGTGGAGGCACATGGTGCCGGGCGTCGCCGGCCGCGGTCGGCCGGCGACGGGCGCAGTCAGCGCGACCTTGGCCGCGCGATGGATCAATGAGCCAGGAGCACGGGCCCGCCGCCCCGTTGCCGGATCTCCAAGGCGACGCCGGATCGCCGCAGGGTGCTCGCGAGGCCCGAAGCCTGCAGCGCGGGACCGGGCTCGGTCAACGCCAGCGTGGCGAGCCCGGCCGGATGGCGCAGCCGCTCCACCGTCACCATGCCGATCCACAACGGGGCAGGCGCAGCGTCGGCGGCACCGACCTGGTAGGCGGTCGGCCACAGACGGATCACGGCGCGCCGCGTCGGGTCCAGCAGCGCTTCGAGAGTCAGGGTCGCGGGCTCGCCCTGGTGAAACTTCGCCAGCACCGGCAGCTGTTCGAGCGGGGTCGAGGGCAGCAGCCACAACAGCGCCGAACGCAAGGTCCAGGGGGGCGGCTGGCGCCAGCCCGCGGCCTGCAGGACGCCCTCGATCCGCTGCGCCGTGCCGGCCCATTGCACCGACATCGGCTCCTCGGCATCGCCGTCCATTTCGGTCCGGCGCACGGGCAGCTGCTGCCATCCGCCGCCCTGCCAGTCGGCGAGCAGCGCGGGGGCCGCGGCGGCTGGGGGCGCGTAGCGCGCGACGTCCGTTGCCCTCTGCGCCGAGGCCACCGCCACCCCCGCCAGCACCAGGGCGCCCGCCGCCGTGAGCGACAAGGCCCGCGCCGGCAGGCGCTCGCCCCCGGCATGCACCAGGTAGACGATGCTGAGCAGCGCGACCCAGGCCGTGCCGAGCGTTAGGCTGGCCAGCACGTCCGACAGCCAGTGCGCGCCGAGATACAGGCGCGAGAACGAGATCAGCCCGATCAGCATCGTCGCCGCGAAGGTGATGACGAGCTGGACCCGGGGCGACTTCTGCCGTGCGAGCAGAAAGGCCAGCAGTCCGTAGGCGACGACGCTCGACGCCGCATGTCCGCTCGGAAAGGAGAACTGCTCGGCGCCGCTGTACATCGCGGTCGGCCGGGCGCGCCCGAGGGTCGCCTTCAAGGCCCAGACCAGCACCTGTGCGAAGCCGATCGCCGTCACGACATAGGCCAGCGCGCGCCAGCATCGCCTGTACGCGAGCACGCCTGCGACGGCGGCCACCACCGGGATCACGACCGCGGCGCTGCCCAGTTCAGTGGCGGCGATCATCACGGCGTCGCCCCAGGGGGTGCGCAGCCCCTGCAGGGTGCTGAACACGACGTGGTCCCACCGCACCAGCGGGTCGTTCGACACCACGTCTTCGAGGATGCCCAGGAACGCCCAGGCACCCCCCAGCAGCAGCGCCGCTGCAATGAGCAGGCCCGGCGACTCGGGGCGTTCGGGGTCCAGCAGCGACGAGGTGACGCGCGCGAGCACGCCACTGCGACGGGCACGCGCCCAGGCCAGGGCCGACTCCCGGGCGCGCCGCAGCACCGGCCCGCTGCGGCGGTAGACGCCGCGCATCGCCGCCGCGCACAGCCAGACGATTGCCGCCGCCCCCGCCAGCAGGACGGCGAGGCGCGAGCTCACGGCGCCGGCCAGTTGCAGCGACGCGCCGAAGAGCGCGCCCGGGAGCAGGTGTGCCGCCGCCCAGGCCAGGGCAGACAGCATGTTGACGAGCGTGAATCCGAGCACCGGCATGTCGGACATGCCGGCAACCACCGGCACGACGGCCCGCACCGGACCGAGGAACCGGCCCAGGAACACGCTCTTGCCGCCGTTGCGGGAAAAGTAGGCCTGGCCCCTTTCGAACAGTGCGGGGTAGGCCTTGAGCGGCCACAGCGCGCGCAGCCGGTCGTGATAGTGCCGGCCGAGCCAGTAGCTGAAGCCGTCGCCCAGGATCGCGCCGCTGACGGCGGCCAGCGCCACCGGCCACGGCGCCAGGGCCTGCAGGCCGACCAGCATGCCGGCGGCGAACACGACCGAACTGCCGGGCACGACGCTGCCGATCACCGCAACCGCCTCCAGCAACGATGCGGCGAACACCGCGGCGACGGCCAGCGAGTGGTGCCGTGAAAGAAACTCGATCAGTGATTGCAAGCGCGACCCCCGCAGCGGCGTTCGTCGCAGCCGCGCCGAACGGCGCGGGCGGCCGGCGATGCGAAGCACGGCACCGAGGTCACGACTCTACGCGAGGCGCGACGCACTGCAGCCAGGTGCCGCGGCGGCCCCGCCGCAGGGCTGCGATGCCGATAATGTCGACACCCCGCCCGAGCTCGGGCCGGTACGAGGTCAGACCATGCTTGAAGTGAACCCGCAGGAATGCGCCGAGCAGCTCGATGCCGGCGCGTGGCTGGTCGACGTGCGCGAGCCGCACGAAGTGGCGCGCCTGTCCTTCGACCACCCCCATTGCTTGCCGATGCCGCTGAGTCAGTTCCAGCGCCGCTATACCGAGCTGGCGCGCGACAAGCCGCTGGTGCTCGCCTGCGCGAGCGGTGCGCGCAGCTTCCAGGCGATGCAGTTCCTGATGCACCACGGCTTCGCCCATGTCGCGAACCTGCGCGGAGGCATGGGCATGTGGGCGGCGCAGGGGCTGCCCGTGAAGCGCGGGCCCTGACGCGCGGCCGGTCGGCGGACCGGACCCGGGCGCCATGCGCCGGTCGGTTCGAGCGCGCGCCGGTTCAGCGATAGCGCTTCAGCAGCCGGTAGCAGCCGTCGGGCAGCGACTCCACGAGCACGTAGCCGCCGACGCGCCAGCGCAGCGGCTCGGCCGGCGCCGGCGGCTGCGCGGCGCGGCGCGCCAGCGTCACGTGGGGACGGAAGGGGCGCGCGTCGACGGGCAGCCCGAGCCGGCGCAGCGCCGCGGCGAGATCGGCGTGCAGCTGCTGCAGGCGCGCGGGCACGGTGCGGGGCCGCAGCACGGCGAGGCCGCCGCGCCAGCATTCGGCAAGCTCGAGGCGCAATTCGAAGGCCGGCGCCGGGACCTGCAACGCAGCGGCGACCTCGGCCAAGCGCGCGGCGGGAACGCTGCCGATGAAGTGCAGCGTCAGGTGCAGCTTGTCGGTGGCGGTGGGGGCGGCACCGGGCGGCCAGGGCGTGAGGTCGCGGCATGCGGCGAGCGTCTCGCGCAGGCGCGGGCCGGGCCAGAGCGCGAGAAACAGGCGCGCCGTGGGCGCGGGTTCGAGGCTCGGTCCGAAGCCGCTCTTCATGGCTGTGCTGCGAGCCCGGGGCGCGCGGTCGCCTGCATGCCCGAGGGTATCGAAGATTGAGCTCGCGCAATCGCGATCCGGCCATGGCGCCGCAAAGTCGGGGCACCGTGAAACGAACCGGGAGCATTCCATGACCGACTATGTGGCAGACGTCGCCAAGTACAGCGCAAACGTCAACCAGGCGGCCGTCGTCGCGATCGTCAAGTACTGCGGCATCGCGCTGCAGCACGTCGATTCGGCGCAGGTGAGCGCCACCGACCCGAAGGAGCTGGCCACCGTGCGCGAAGGCTTCGCGGCGAAGAAGCTGGGGCTCACCGCCGAGGCCGCCGACGCCGGCATCAAGACCGTCATCGAGAAGATGAAGGCGACGGCGCACAAGAGCCGCGTGACCTTCTACTACCTGCTCGCCGAAGCCACCGGCACGCTGGGCCGGCTCGGCTGAGCCGCCGCCCGCACGAGCGACAGTCAGCGGCCGCGCGGGCCGCTCTCCAGTGTCACGAACCGTTCGACGGGGTCGCCGATGAAGAAGTACGCGGCAGAGATGGTCGGAACCTTCTGGTTGGTGCTCGGTGGCTGCGGCAGCGCCGTCCTCGCCGCGGCGTTTCCGGGGCTGGGCATCGGCCTGCTCGGCGTCGCGCTCGCCTTCGGGCTGACGGTGCTGACGATGGCCTTCGCGATCGGCCACATCAGCGGCTGCCACCTGAACCCGGCGGTGTCGGTCGGACTCTGGGCCGGCGGTCGCTTCCCTGGCCGGGAGCTGCTGCCGTACATCGTCGCCCAGGTCGCCGGGGCCGTCGTCGCGGGGGGCGTGCTCTACGTCATCGCCAGCGGCAAGGCCGGCTTCGACGCCGGCGCCGGCTTCGCGGCCAACGGCTACGGGGCGCATTCGCCCGGCGGCTACTCGCTCGCCGCGGCGCTGGTCTGCGAGGTCGTGATGACGGCGATGTTCCTCGTCGTGATCCTCGGCGCGACCGACGAGCGCGCGCCCAAGGGCTTCGCGCCGATCGCGATCGGCCTGTGCCTGACGCTGATCCACCTGATCAGCATCCCGGTCACCAACACCTCGGTGAACCCGGCGCGCAGCACCGGCGTGGCCCTGTTCGCCGGCGGCTGGGCGATCCAGCAGCTCTGGGCCTTCTGGGTTGCACCGATCGCCGGCGCCCTGCTCGGCGCAGGCGTCTATCGCGCGATCGGCGAGGGCGCGCAGCGCTGAGCGCAGGCCGCGCTTGCCGATCGCCGTCATCTCGCCATCCCACCAGGAGCTCCCCATGGCAGTGAAGCGAATCCTCCAGCCGGCCCTCGTCGCGCTGATCTGCACCGCCGCGAGCAGCGGCGCGATGGCGCAGTCCAGGGCCGACGGGCTGTGGCGAGGCAGCGGCGGCGCGGCGCTGTCGGCGAGCTCGGGCAACACCACCTCGAGCAGCCTGCTGCTCAACGCCGACGCCGCGCGCGAGACCGCGAGCGACAAGATCAGCCTGGGCGGAACGATCAATTACGCGAAGAGCCGGATCGACGGCGTCGACCAGACCACCGCGAACAAATGGGCCGGCCGCGGCGAGTACGACTACAACCTCTCGCCGCGGACCTTCGTCTTCGGCAAGCTCGGCCTGGAGGCCGACAAGGTGATCGACCTGAGCCTGCGCAGCTCGCTCGCCGGCGGCATGGGCTACAAGCTCGTCAACACCGAGACGATGACCTTCGATCTCTTCGGCGGCCTCGGCTACACGACCGACAGGTACAGCGTCGCGCAGACCATCGGCAGCAAGACCGACACCCGCTTCTCGCGCGCCAGCGTCTACCTCGGCGAGGCTTCGACGCACCAGCTGACGCCGACCGTCTCGCTCAAGCAGCGCCTGGATCTCTACCCCGGCGTGAGCGGCGACAAGGCGGTGCTGGCGACCTTCAACGCCGGCCTGTCGGTGGCGATGAGCACGACGATGAGCCTGACCGTCGGGCTGACCGATTCGTACAACAGCAAGCCGCCGCTCGGCACGAAGTCGAACGACCTCGGCCTGTTCACCGGCATCAACGTGAAGTTCGGCGCGAAGTAGACCGCAGCCGCGGCACGCCCGGCCGGCCCGAGGCACCTCGAGAAGGTGGCTGCGAAGGCCGCGCAGCGCAGGGCGGGTCGCGCACAGCGTCGCCGGGAGCCCATCGGCGAGGCGACCGATCGCCCGCCAGGCCAAAGACGAGAGGCGCCGGAACCAGGAGAGCGGCAAGCTCCCTGATTCGAGGCTCGACGAAACGGCCTCAGTTCAGCGACCGCCGGGGCTGGCGCGCACCGCCGGGCCGTGCGGGCGCCCGTGGCACGCGCTGCAGGCCGTCGAGGATGCGGTCGGCATCGAGCGAGCGGATCGGAATGGCGGCGTCGCGCGGGATGAGTCCCTGGGCGATCAGGTTCTCGTAGCGCAGCGCGCACACGCGCAGGAACGACGAGAAGTTGCCGACCGCACCGCGGTCGGCCACCAGCTCGTCGTAGAGCTTCTCGATCAGCTGCGCGACCGTCATGCCGTCGCGGCCGGCGATCTCTTCCAGCACCGACCAATGAAGGTTCTCCAGCCTGAGGCTGGTGACCACGCCATGGAGCCGCACCGATCGCGTTCGGCTCTCGTAGCTGCTCGGGTCGGCGCTGATGAAGATCCTGCACATGCTGCGACTCCCGGTGGCGCGACTGCGAGGAATGCTACAGGCTGACGCGTGTGCCGAGCACGGTCAGGAACTGGCCTAACCAGGCCGGGTGCGCCGGCCAGGCCGGCGCGCTCACCAGGTTGCCGTCGGTCACGGCCGCGTCGATGGCAATGCCCATGTACTCGGCGCCCGCCAGTTCGACCTCGACCTGACACGCCGGGTAGGCGCTGAGCTTGCGACCCTTGATCATGCCGGTCGCCGCCAGCAGCTGCGCACCATGGCAGATGGACGCCACGGGCTTGTTGCTGGACAGGAAGTGCCGGGCGATCTCGACCACCCGCGTGTTCATGCGCAGGTACTCCGGCGCGCGGCCGCCGGGCACCACCAGCGCGTCGTACCTGGCGGGGTCGACCTCCGCGAAGCTGGCGTTCAGCGTGAAGCGGTGGCCGGGCTTCTCGCTGTAGGTCTGCTGGCCTTCGAAGTCGTGGATCGCCGTCATCACGTAGTCGCCGCTCTTCTTGTCGGGCGCCACGGCGTGGACGGTATGGCCCACGGCCTGCAGCGCCTGGAACGGCACCATCACTTCGTAGTCTTCGCCGTAGTCGCCGCACAGCATCAGGATCTTGCTCATCTGAAGGTCTCCGTCTCGGGGTGTCGGGCCGCCAATGGTCGCGGCCGCATGCCGACGGGGGTAGTAGCGGCGTATCGGGGTCCTCATGGTTTACCCGCGGGCTGCCGCTGTCCGGCGGGCAGCCGCGGCGAGCGCCGCGGCATGATGCGCGCATGCCGACCATCGCCGAAGCGCTCGTCTCGGACCTCGCGCGCCGCCTGGGGAGCGCGCCGCCGCCTCGCGTGAAGGCCCTGCACATGCCGCCCAGCCTCGGGAAGAACGCTGGCAAGGACGGCGAATTCGGTGCGCTCGAGCTGGAGGACGGTTCGCTGGGCCTGAGCTACGTGCTGCTCGACGACAGCCTCCAGGCGCTTGCCGGCGGCCGCAGCGCGCTCGACCTGCGCGGCGCTGACGCGATGGCGCTTGCCCAGGGCTGGTGCCGCGGCTCCGGCGCGGCGCGCGCGCTGGGCTTTGCCGCGGTGAACGCGGTATCGCGCCACCTGTTCGACCGCGTCGGTTTCGTCCCGCCGGACGCGCCCGACTCGATCGGCGGCCTGGACCCCCGGTCGGGCGAGCACATCGGCATGGTCGGCTACTTCCCGCCGCTGGTCAGACAGGTCACGGCCCGGAGCGCCCGGCTGACGGTGCTCGAATTGCGCGCCGATCTGGCGGGCGAGCACAACGGCTTCACGGTCACGCTGGACCCGAAGGAGCTGAACGGGTGCGACAAGGTGCTGTCCACCAGCACCGTGCTGCTCAACCACACGCTGGACATCGTGCTCGAGAACTGCCGCAACGCGAGCCGGATCGCGCTCATCGGCCCCGGCGCCGCCTGCGTGCCGGACACGCTCTTCGCGCTGGGCGTGACCACGCTGGGCGGAACCTGGATCACCGACGCGTCGGGCTTCAAGGATGCGCTGCACCACGGGCAGCCCTGGGGCCGGTTTGCGCACAAGTTCGCATTGAACGCGGCCGATGGGCATGGCACATGGCCGCGTCGGCCAGCCGGTCCGGACGACGCCCCCGCGCCTTGACCGACCCCAGGGCCCGATCGTGTCCAGCGCGGCCGAGCTGCAGCAGGCGTTCGGCCGACGGCTCGATGCCCGTCCTCGCGGCGGTCCCGATGTCGGTTGGCGGCATCCATCGGTAGCATCCACAGCGCCGCCATCACACGAGGACACCGCATGGCCCAGCTCAGCGATTTCACCGCCATCCTCGCCGACTGGGAAACCAGGCAGCCCGGTGCCGTCGCGATCAGCTTCGGCCCATCGCACTGGACCTGGGCCGAGTGGGCGGATCGGGTGCGGCGCAACGCCGCGGCCCAGCGAGCGGAGGGCCTCGTGCCCGGCGACCGCATCGCCGTGCTCGACATGAACCACCCCTCGTGCCTGGAGCTGACGCTGGCGTGCGCGCAGGTCGGCACGGCCAACGCGGTGGTCAACTTCCGCCTTGCCCCGCCCGAGATCGTCTACGTGATCAACGACGCGAAGGCCCGGCTGTTGTTCGTCGGGCCGGAATTCGCGGGCGCGGTCGAGAGGATCCGCGCCCAGCTGCCGACGGTCGAGCGGATCATCCGCGTCGGTGGCGCCGACGACGAGTACGAAGCCTGGCTGGCAGCGCAGCCGCCTGACGCCAGCGTCCACCGGGCCGCGCCCGACGACTGCTTCGTGCAGCTGTACACGTCGGGCACGACCGGCTTCCCGAAGGGCGTGATGCTCACCCACCGCGGCATGCTGGCGCACTCGCGCAACTTCGCCTTCGGCCAGGACTACGGTCCTGGCGCGCGCGTACAGGTCGCGATGCCGCTGTTTCACGTCGGCGGCACCAGCTATTCGCTGCTGGCGATTTCCACCGGTGCGCACGTCCTGATGATGCGCACGCCGGACCCGGCGGCGGTGCTGCAGATGCTCGAGGCCGAGAGAATCACTCACACCTTTCTGGTGCCCGCGCTGCTGGCGGCGATGAACCAGGTGCCGGGCGCCACCGAACGCGACTTCTCGGCATTGAGGGCGCTGTGCTACGGTGCGTCGCCGATGCCGCTGCCGGTGATGCGCGCATCGCTCAAGCTCTTCCCGGGCGTCATGCAGCAGGTCTACGGCATGACCGAGCAAAGCGGCGTGGTCAGCGTGCTGGGTCCGGCCGAACACGAGGATGCCAGCGCAGTGCACCGGCTGGTATCGGCGGGCAAGCCCATGCAAGGCGTCGAAATCGAGATCCGCGACCCCGGCACCGGCGAAGCCGTTCCGACGGGCCGGCCGGGCGAGATCTGGGTGCGCAGCGATCAGGTCATGGGCGGTTACTGGGGCAAGCCCGATGCCACCGCTGCGACGATCACCCCCGACGGCTGGATGCGGTCGGGCGACGGCGGCCACATGGACGCCGACGGCTACGTTTACGTGACCGACCGCATCAAGGACATGATCATCAGCGGCGGCGAGAACATCTATCCCGCCGAGATCGAGCGCGTGCTGGCCGAGCACCCGGCGATCCAGGACGTGGCCGTGATCGGCGTGCCCGACGAGCGTTGGGGCGAAGTGCCCAAGGCCGTCGTCGTCGCGAGGCCGGGCAGCGCCGTCGATCCGGCGCAGTTGCTGGACTACTGCCGTGAGCACCTCGCGTCGTTCAAGTGTCCCAAGTCGGTGGACGTCGTCGCCGAGCTGCCACGCAATCCGACCGGCAAGGTCCTGAAGCGAAAGCTTCGCCAGCCGTATTGGGAAGGGCGCGATCGGCAGGTCGTATAGGTCGATCGACACCAAAGTGCCGGTGGGCCGGTCGCGCGCGAGGGCTCCAGCGCTCGCGACCGGCCCACGCCGTCGGCTCCGGGCTACGGGGCTGCTCCACTGGGCCGCGCGGTGGCCGTGGCGTGAATGCGCGAACCGAAGCCCAGGTCGACGAGCGCCGCGCGCAGCGCCTGGCGCGGTGGCGTGGCCGGCAGCGGGCCGACCGCTCGCTGCAGCGCAGCGCCGTCGAGGGCGTGCGGCACCCGCCACAGGTAGCTCATGCGGGTGATTTCGCGCAGCATCGGCACGAACAGACCGGCCGCGCGCACCGGGCCCCAGGGCACGCCACCACGGCGCCAGCCACCAACGGGCCGCCAGCCGAGCTCATCGGCGGCGGCTTCGACGGCGTCGAGCAACTGGCGTCCGGTGAGCGTGTGCCCGGCGAAGTGCAGCGACTCGAAGGCGGGCATCCCGGCGCGGTCGGCGACGGCGACGAACGCGCGTGCGAGATCGGGGAGGTAGGCCCACGCGTGCGGCACGTCGAGCGGCCCCGGGTACACGAGCTTGCCCTGGGCCAGCGACTTGACGACCACGAGGTCCAACCACGACCCGCTGCCACCGCCGTAGAAGTCGCCCGCGCGGATCACCACCGAACGCAGCGCGCCGCGCCCGGCACGCGCGCGCAGCTCGGCTTCGAGCCCGGCGCGCTGCCGGCCCTTCTCCGTGCTCGGGCGCTCGGGTGACTCCTCGCGCAGTGTGGCCGGCATGCTCTCGCCGAACGCGTACACGTTGCCCGGCAGCATGAAGAGCGCGTTCAGACGCTCGGCCACGGCCATGCCCTGGCATGCCAGCGGCATCATCTGCTGCGTCCATTGCGTGTAGGGCGGGTTGACGGCGTAGACGACCGCATGGGCGCCAACGGCTGCGGCGGCCAGCGCGTCGGTGTCGTCGAGGGCCGCCGCCAGGTGGACGGCGCCGTGCGGCAGCCCGGCCGGCGCGCGGCGCGCCTGCGCCAGCACTGCCTGGACGGCGACGTGGCCGAGCCGGCCGTTGGCGCCCAGGACGAGGACGGTGCGGTGGGTGGACATCTTTGGCTCCTGCGGATGGACTCGAGGGCTTCAGTGTGGGCGCTGCAAACCCATTCCGCAATCGTCAGAATATGCATTGAAGCTATACACTTTCGCATGGCTGGATCGACCGACCCGCGCTTCGACTGGGCCCTGGTGAAGGCCTTCCTCGCCGTGCTCGATGCCGGCAGCCTGAGCGGTGCGGCCAAGAAGCTCGGAGCACGGCAGCCGACGCTGTCGCGCCAGGTGGCGGCGCTCGAGGCGCAGCTCGGCGTGCCGCTGTTCGAACGCACCGGACGCGGCGTCACCCCCACCGCGATGGCGCTGGCGATCGCCGACGCAGCGCGTCGCATGGAGGCAGGTGCCGACGATCTGCTGCGCCATCTCGCGCGCAAGCGCGACGCCGCCACCGGTACGGTGCGCGTCACCACGAGCCAGGTGGCGTCGAGCTACCTGCTGCCGCCGGTGCTGGCCGAGCTGCAGGCCGAGGAGCGCGGCATCCAGATCGAGCTCGTCGCGTCGAACCAGCTGACCAACCTGCTGCGCCGCGAAGCCGACATCGCCGTGCGCATGGTGCGGCCGGCGCAGGCCTCGCTGGTGGCACGCAAGCTGGCCGACATCCCCATCGTCGCCTGCGCCCACCAGAGCTACCTCGCGCGCGCCGGCACGCCACGCCGGCCGGCCGACTTGCTGCAGCACCGGCTGATCGGCTACGACCGCGACGAGACGCTCACGCGCGGATTCGCCGCACTCGGGCTTGCCGTGACGCGCGAGCAGTTCGCACTGCGTACCGACGACCAGCTCGCGTTCGGCCGAATGGTGGCCGCCGGCGCGGGCATAGGCTTTGCGGCCGGGTACAACCTGCGCTACTGGCCCGGTGTGGTCGTGATCCTGCCCGAGCTCAGGATCCCGCCGCTGCCCTGCTGGCTCGCGGTGCACCGCGAGATCCGCGCCAGCGCGCTGGTGCGGCGCGTGTACGACTTCCTCGCCGAGGCGATTCCGCGCGCGCTCGCGGCCTGAAGGACCGACGCCGAGCGGGTCCAGCTCGAGGGCACGCGGCCGTGGTCCCGCCGAGGCCGGCGCCGGTTCGGCTCGGATACGAGTGTTCCAGGTGACCGCTTCAGCGCGTGCTGCGTTTCCCGAGGAGACGACGACGATCGAGCCGGGTTGACGCGATGGCCAGCGGCTCGCAGTCCGCGCTTGCGGCAATCTGAGGCACGCTCTTCGGCCGCCGGCTCTGGGCATGCACCTGACCTCACCGGGTCTGCCCGTACGCGCGGCGGTGTGCAGCCTGCAGAATCACGCCATGACCCGCTCCACCCTCCTCGACATCGCCAAGGCCGCCGCGCGCCAGGACACGCCCGAGCACAAGCGCTTCCGAACCCTCCTCGACAAGATCGAGAAGGCGCGCGCGCGCCTTGCGGCTTGGCAGACCCGGCTGCCGCTGTTCGCGCAGGTCTACTCGGCGCAGGTGGCGCCACAGCAGGCGCGGCTGCAGACGGCGCGGCGCGAGTTCGCATTCGAGCTCGAAGTGCTTCTCGCGCGCGTGAAGTCGCGTGCCGACCGCGAGACGTTGTCGCAGATGATCTGCGACGTCGCCGGCAGCCTGCTCGACGCCGCCGACCCTGGCGAGTCACCCGACGAGCCGCTCAAGGCGCTGTACAACCGCCACGCACCGGTCGATTTCGACACCGAAGCCGAGGAAGACCTGGCCTCGATGAAGGCGATGCTGGAATCGATCGGCGGAGTCGATCTGGGCGATGAGCCCTTGGAATCGCCGGAAGACTTGCTCCGCCGCGCGCAGGCCAAGATGGCCGAGCAGACACAGGCCCGGGCCGCGCGGCCGGGGCGCAAGCACAAGGCCAAGACCGCGTCGGAAAGGCGCGCCGAGGAAGACGAGCGCCGCGTCTCGCAGACCGTGCGCGCGGTCTATCGCAAGCTGGCCAGCGAGCTGCACCCCGACCGCTCGGCCGCCGACACGCCGGATGCCGAGCGCGAGGCACGCACGGCGCTGATGCAGCAGGCGAATGCCGCTTACGAGGCCGGCGACCTGCTCACGCTGCTGACGCTGCAGCTGAAGACCGAGCAGATCGACCTGGCCGACGCCGCAGGCGTGGCGGCCGAGCAGGTGCGCCACTTCAACCGGGTGCTGGGTGAACAGCTGCGCGAACTGGAGATGGAGATCGGCGGCCGCGAGCATGCCTTCTGCGCCAGCTACGGCCTGATGCCCGAACGCCGGCCCGACCCCGAAAAGCTGCAACCGCTTCTGAAGCAGGAACTGCGCGAGATCGAATTCGCGTTGCTGGACCTGACCCACACCCGGCGCCTGCTGCAGGGCGACGCGGCGCAGCTCAAGCGCGTGCTGAAGCAGTGGCGCGCCGAGCAGCGCGAAGACGACTTCGGCCTGCCTTTCTGACCCGCAACCAGGACAAATACCGCTGACCAAGGGGAAGAGACAGGAGGTGCGCAGACCCAGCAACCGACTCAGATGCCGGAGGGGGAACGCGGCGCAGCCGCGGCCACTGGGGAACCCTCGACAACGTTATTGGTGGGCCGGACGTGCGCCAACGCATGTCGGGCGATCTCAGTCCCTAGAGCGAAGGCAGCCCCGCGACGTAAATCTGTCTTGAGGTAACCAACCCTCGAATATCAGCATGAACAACCGTCGCACATCCTTCACGGGTGGCAACCTCAGGCTCCGTCGCGTTCCCGGTCCGGCAACGGGTTCTTGTTCACATCTGCAATTGCAGAGGATTGGGCTCGCCCACTTGACAGAGAGAAGCCATATCAACGTTCGAGCTAAGCTGGCGCCAACGGCGTGGCGCGCTGGACAGCAAGCGCAAAATGGGCCGCAGGCCCAGCGCTTGATGGCCAGCGTGCCACGCCATTGGCGCTCCGCTTGAGCGAATACGAAGGGACTTCCCACGATCCTGCGACGGCGTCGAGGCGCCAAGATTGGTGGTGTCGAGTCATCAATCTCAAGCTGGAAAGGGGAAGTCCGCGGACAAGGTTATCCGAGAAGGCGTGGTCCGGGTAGGTGTGGATCTGGCCAAGCGCGTTATCCAGGTGCACGCGGTCGATGCCGACGGCCGTGTCGTCACGGCCAGGGCGCTGCCGAGAGACAAGTTCATGGCGTGGTGCGCGCAGCTGCCACCGGGCTGCACGGTGGCGATGGAGGCGTGCGGCGGCGCGCACCATTGGGCACGGCGCCTTGCGACGCCGGGCCTGCAGACGCGACTGATCGCGGGCCACTTCGTCGGCCCGTATCGCATGGAAGGCCGGCGCGGCAAGAACGACGCCAACGACGCTACGGCAGTGTGTGAAGCCGCCTCGCGCCCGAGCATGAGGTTCGTGCCCGTCAAGACCGCCGAACAGCAAGGCGTCCTGGCGGTGCACCGGCTGCGCGAGGGCTACAAGGAAGAGCGCACCGCGTGCATCAACCGCATCCGCGGGCTGCTGGCCGAGTTCGGACTGGTGTTCGCGCAGAGCCCCGACGCGCTGCGACGCGGGCTGCCCGACGTGCTCGAAGACGCCGCCAACGAATTGCCATGGCTGGCGCGCGTAGCGCTGCAGCGCGCACAACTGCAGTGGGCCGAACTCGACTGCCATATCGCCTGGTGCGACGAACGCATCGCCGCATGTTGGCGGCGGTGTCGATCCGCCTCTATTCGGCGGCGAGGACGCGGCTTTGATGGCAGCAGCATGAGCACCAAGCGACGAGGGCCCCGCAAGGGGCCC
>MEGM01000051.1 GCA_001725505.1 Rubrivivax sp. SCN 70-15
GTGGGCTTCTTCATCGACGCGCACCATGCGCTGCGCCCCTGGAGCCCGACGACGCCGCGGCCGGTGCAGCTGCTCGTCGAGCACCTGCGCGCGCGCTTCGCGGGCGGCTTCGGCGGCTGAGGGTCGTTGCGCGACAATCGTCGCGCCATGCCTGCCTCCCCTCCCGCCCCGCTGGCCGACGCCGACATCGAGCGCCTGCAGCAGCTTCTGGACGCGCTGCCCGCCCCGCTCGAGCCGCTCGACGTGATGGCCCTCGACGGCTTTCTCTGCGGCGTGATCCTGCAGCCTTCGACGCTCGCCGAGGAGCGCTGGATGAAGTACGTCACCGACCTCGAGGGCCGCACGCCGCCGGCCGGCCCGGCGCTGACCGAGATCCGCGCACTCGTGCACCGCCGGCATGCCGAGCTCGCCGCGGCGATCGGCGAGCGGCAATGGTTCGACCCCTGGATCTTCCCGCTCGACGACGACGCGACGCCGTCCGAGACCGTGCTGCCCTGGATCGCGGGCTTCGCCGCGGCGATGGACCTGTTCCCGGCGCTGATGCGCATCGACGACGCCGAACTGGTCGAGCCGCTGGCGCTGCTGTACCGGCACTTCGACGCCGAGGATCTGGAAGATGCCGACGCGCTGCTGGCCGTGATCGAGACCCTCGAGCCGGCCGCCGACCTGGCCGAGGCGGTGCAGGACCTGGTGCGCAGCCTGATGCTGATCGCCGACGTCTCGCGGCCGCGGACCGGCGCTGCGCCTCCCAGGCCGCGCCGGCGTCAGACGCTGTAGACCGCGCGCGCGTGCAGGCCCAGCCCCTGCGCGACGCTGGCGAAGCGGTCGCCGCGCACGCGCTCGGCACGGGCGAAGCCGGCACCGATGCGCTCGACGAGCGCGCCCAGCCCGGTCGAGCCGCCGGTGAAATAAAGCAGGTCGATGCGCTCGGCGGCGACGCCGGCCGCACGCACCGTCTGCTGCGCCGCGGCGACGATGCGCGCCAGCTCGGCCTCGATCGCCGCCGCGGCCTGCGCCTCGCCGAGCGTGCTCGCCAGCCCGCGCTCGACGGCGTCGAGCCGGATCTGTGCGGTGCCGACGGTCGCGACCTCGATCTTCGCCTGCTCGGCGAGCGCGGCCAGCGCGTGGCCCAGGCGCTCGGTCAGCACCGTCAATAGGCGCCGGTGTTGCACCTCGTCGGCGTACCAGCTCTTCATCCGGCGCAGCTCGGCGACACGGGCCGGCGTGTAGACGGTGTTGATCAGGTGCCAGGTGGCGAGGTCGAAGTAGACGCTGCTCGGCACCTCGCGCGGCGGCGCGCCGCGGCCGGCCGGCCCGAAGCTGCGGTAGCCCAGCAGCGGCAGGATCGCGGCCAGCTCGAGATGGCGGTCGAAGTCGGTGCCCGCCAGGTGCACGCCATGGTTGGCCAGGATGTCGTCACGACGGTCGGCGCGCCCGCGCCGCGCCGGCCCGACGCGCACGACCGAGAAGTCCGACGTGCCGCCGCCGATGTCGGCCACCAGCACCAGCTGTTCGCGCGTGGCCGAGCGCTCGTGGTCCAGCGCAGCAGCGATCGGCTCGTACTGGAACAGCACCTCGCGAAAACCCACTTCACGCGCGGCGGCCTCCAGCGTCGCCTGCGCCAGCGCGTCGCGCTCGGGCTCGCCATCGACGAAGAACACCGGGCGTCCGAGCACGACGCGCTCGAGCGCGTGGCCGGCGGCGGCCTCGGCCCGGCGCTTCAGGTGGCGCAGGTAGCCGGCGATGACGTCGCGGTAGCGCACCGAGCGCCCGCCGCCGACGTCGGTGCTCTGCTCGGCCAGCGGCGAGCCCAGGATGCTCTTCATCGAGCGCATCAGCCGCCCGTCCTGCCCGTCGACGTAGGCCGCGATCGCGGCGCGCCCGAACAGCCGCTCGGGTTCGGCGTGCGTCTCGTCGACACGGTAGAAGACGGCGGTCGGCATCGTCGCATGGCCGGTCTCGAGCTCGACCAGCCGGACGGCGTCGTCCCCGGCGGGCAGCGCGATCGCGGAGTTGGAGGTGCCGAAGTCGATGGCCGCGAAGCCGGCTGGCATGGGAGGGCGGCGCCGAATGCGCCTCTTCGAAGGGGCCCGGATTCTAGCCAGCCCCGCGCGCGCGCCGCTCGCGTGAACAACAGCACGGCAACAGCGCATCTCGGCGGGCCAGGACCCGGCACGGCGGTCACACTCGTAACACGCTCTTACCGGAGGCAACGATGGCACGCAAGGACAGCACGAAGGGAGGTCTGCTCCGGCGCTGGTTCGCGCGCCAGCCCTCCGGCCGGCCCGACGCCGCCGACTGTGGCACCGCATTCGGCATGGAGCTCAGCTTCGAGCCGGTCTCGGTGGACGACGGCCCCTCGGCCAGCCTCGATGCGCTGAGCCGTTCCTGGGTGCAAGCGCTCACGTCGAACGTCAGACACCGGCTCGGACGCATGCGCGCGGCGGTCTGATCCGCCTCCAGCTCATAGAATGCGGGGATGTCCCGACTGTCCTTTCGCGAACAAGTGCTCCGGGTTCGCGAGGACGCGATCGTCACCTCGGTCAACCGGCTGCTCGCCGAGAAGGGCTTCGACCTGATGACGGTCGACGAGGTGGCCGCCGACGTCGGCATTGCGAAGGCCAGCCTCTACAAGCATTTCCCGTCCAAGGAAGCGCTCGCCGCCGCGGCGATGGTGCGCGTGCTGCAGCGCACGTCGGCGATCGTCGATCAGCAGAGCGCGATCGCCGGCATCAGCGCCTTCGAGCGCTTGCGCGCGGTGACGCGCTGGGCGCTGGAGCAGCAGCTGTCCGGCGAGATGCCCTCGCTGCCGTCGCAGAACTCGTCGCTGCGCGCCGAACTGCTGGGCAACCGCAGCTACCTCGACCTGCTGGTGCAGGTCAGCGACCGCCTCGGCGAATGGATCGTCCAGGCGCAGCAGGACGGCGACATCGACGGGGCACTGCCGCCCGAGGTGGTGCTCTACACCGTCTTCGCGCGCGCCTGCGACCCGGTGCCCGGCTTCCTGAAGGCGGGCGGGCGCTACACCGACGAGCAGATCGTCGACTGGGTGCTCGGCACCTGCATGAACGGCCTGCGCGGCCGCTGAACGCCGCCGCTCAGCGGATCAGCAGCACCGGCGTGCTGCAGTTCGCGATGACCTTGGTCGCGACCGAGCCGAGCACCAACCCCGTCAGCGAGCCATGGCCGTGCGAGCCCAGCACGAGCAGGTCGTAGTCGCCCTTCCCGGCCGCAGCCGCGATGTTGTCGGCCGCCGGCCCGACCTTGCTGACGAAATTCGCGCTCAAGCCCTGCTTGGCGAAGAAGGCGCGGATCGGCTTGAAGACCTTCTCCGCCTCTTCTTCGTAGTAGCCCTTGAGCACGTTGCGGTCGAGCACCGCGGCGGCGCGCGGCGGCACCGCAGGCACCGAATGCAGCAAGGTGTACTGGTGCTGGCTGCCCAGCCATTCGTCGTGCGCGGCCAGGTAGGCCAGCATGCGCTTGGTGTAGGGGCTGCCATCGACGGCGGCAAGGATCTTCATCGCGTTCTCCCGGCAAGACAGGCCCGGCAGTGTTGCATGGTGCGCCGGCGCTGCCTTGCGCGGCGTCAACGCGCGGGCGCGGATCGGTTCAGACCTCGATCAGGCGCAGCGGGTCCAGGCCCTCGGCCTCGCCCTTGGACGCCAGACCGCGCGCCTGGCAGACGACGCGCACCGGCGCGCGGCCCGGGCGCACGAGGCGGTAGTCGTGCCGGCAATGCAGATGGCCGTGCAGCCAGAGATCGGCACGCGGGATCAGGTCGTCGTCGGCGTTGCAGAAGCTCGCCGTGCCGGGCTGGCGGCCGTAGCGCGGGTCGGCGCTGCGCAGGCTGGGGGCGAAATGGGTGACGACCACGGTCGCGTCCCAGCGGCCGCCGGCCGGCCGGCCCAGCTCGCCGTCCAGCCAGGCGCGGCAGGCCAGGCCTTCGGCGCGCACCCCGGCCGCGTCGAAGGGCTGGCCGCCGCGCGTGGCCGCCATCAGGCGCATGAAGTAGACGGCAGCGCGCTGCGCGCGCTCGCGCTCGGCGGCGCCGAAGAGGTCGAAGTCGCTCCAGCGCGTGCAGCCGACGAAGCGCACGCGGCGGCCGTCGGCGCCGGTGAACAGCGCCGCTTCGCGCTGCAGCAGCTGCAGACCGTGGCGCGCGCAGGTGTCACGCAGCGCCGGCCAGGCCGCGTCGAGCTCGCGGCCGTCGAACTCGTGGTTGCCGGCGACGACGATCACCGGCACCGGCCAGCCGGCGAAGCGGGCGAAGCCGGCCCAGCCCGCATCGATGTCCCCCGCGAGCACGAGCAGCTCCGCACCCGGCGCAGGCTCGGGGTCGAAGGCCTCGGTCTCGAGGTGCAGGTCGGAGAGCAGCTGCAGCTTCATCGCCACGCGGCTCGCGACAGACCGGGCCCGCCGCGCCCGGTGCCGGTGGCGTGCGCCGCCGGGCCCCGCTCCGTGCGGGTCAACTCAGTGGTCCATGGCGGCCGACGCGCGAAGCGGGGTTCAGCGCCAACCCGGCAGCCGCCGCGGAACCGGCTTCGCCGCGCCGCTGGCGGCGCCCCCTGGGGGGCGGCGCCCGAGGCGCTTCGGGGGGGTCACTTCAACCGCTCCTCGATGCGCGCCATCGTCGCCGGCAGTTCGCGCGGCAGGCGGTGTTCGAGCTGCTTGAACAGCTCGGCATGCAGCGCGAGTTCCTGGCGCCAGGCGTCGCGATCGATGCCGATCACGCTCGCGAACTGCTCGCGCGTGAACGGCAGGCCGTCCCAGCGCAGGTCTTCGTAGCGCGGGCTGATGCCGAACACGTTGTCCTCGCCGCCGGCCTGGCCCTCGACGCGGCCGATCAGCCACTCGAGCACGCGCATGTTCTCGCCGAAGCCGGGCCAGACGAACTTGCCGTCGGCACCCTTGCGGAACCAGTTGACGCAGGCGATGGCCGGCAGCTTCGCGCCGGAGGCCTGCAGCTTGGCGCCCATGTCGAGCCAGTGCTGGAAATGCTCGGCCATGTTGTAGCCGCAGAACGGCAGCATCGCGAACGGGTCGCGACGCACCGCGCCGTTGCCGCCGGCCATCGCCGCGGTGGTCTCGCTGCCCATCGTCGCCGCCATGTAGACGCCCTCGGTCCAGTTGCGCGCGACCGTCACCAGCGGCACCGTCGTCGAGCGCCGGCCGCCGAAGATGAAGGCGTCGATCGGGTAGCCCTCCGGCGAGTCCCACAACGGGTCCAGGACCGGGTTGTTCGTCGCGGCGACGGTGAAGCGCGAGTTCGGGTGTGCGGCCTTGGCGCCGGTCGCCTTCGCGATCTCGGGCGTCCAGTCCAAGCCCCGCCAGTCGATCAGGTGCGCCGGCGGCGTCTCGGTCATGCCCTCCCACCAGACGTCGCCGTCGTCGGTGAGCGCGACGTTGGTGAACACGACGTCGCGCTTGAGCGACTCCATGCAGTTCGGATTCGTGTGGACGTTCGTGCCCGGCGCGACGCCGAAATAGCCGGCCTCGGGGTTGATCGCGTGCAGCCGGCCGTCCTTGCCCGGCTTGATCCAGGCGATGTCGTCGCCGATCGTCGTGACCTTCCAGCCTTGATAGCCCGCCGGCGGCACCATCATCGAGAAGTTGGTCTTGCCGCAGGCGCTTGGGAAGGCCGCCGCGACGTGGAACTTCTTGCCCTGCGGGTTGGTGACGCCGAGGATCAGCATGTGCTCGGCGAACCAGCCCTGGTCGCGCCCCATCGTGCTCGCGATGCGCAGTGCGAAGCACTTCTTGCCGAGCAGCGCGTTGCCGCCGTAGCCCGAGCCGTAGCTCCAGATCTCGCGCGTCTCGGGGTAGTGGACGATGTACTTGGTCGCGTTGCACGGCCAGGGCACGTCCTTCTGGCCCGGCTGCAGCGGCGCACCGACGCTGTGCACGCAGGGCACGAAGTCGCCATCGGTGCCGAGCAGGTCGAGCACCGGGCGGCCCATGCGCGTCATCACGCGCATGCTGATCGCGACGTAGGGGCTGTCGGTGAGCTCGACGCCAAGGTGCGAGATGTGCGAGCCCAGCGGCCCCATCGAGAACGGCACGACGTACAGCGTGCGACCGCGCATCGCGCCGCGGAACAGCGCCGGGGTGCCGTCGGGAAGGCCGGTCTGCAGGATCGCGCGCATCTCGGCCGGCGCCATCCAGTTGTTGGTCGGGCCGGCGTCTTCGCGGCGCGGGCTGCAGATGAAGGTGCGGTCCTCGACGCGGGCGACGTCGCTCGGGTCGCTCAACGCGAGGTAGCTGTTCGGCCGCAGCTCCGGGTTGAGCCGCTTCATCGTGCCAGCGGCGACGAGCTGGTCGCACAGGCGGTCGTACTCGGCCGCGGAGCCGTCGCACCAGTAGACCTCGGCGGCCTCGGGGAGGGCGTCGATCTCGGCCACCCAGCCGATCAGGCGGGTGTGGCGGACATGGGCAGGGGCGTTCAGGCGCAGGCCTTCCATCGCGGGACGGTTCATCGGGGCTCCAGTCATGAGGATCGAGGGTTGGCGGAATTCGGCGAACCGCGCCCTGCGCCCCGGGGCTCGCCGAATGCCGCGCCGCCCGGACGTCCAGCGCCGGCGGGGGGCCATTGTGCGGGCCAATGTAATCGGCTCGTAACCACCGGCTTGGTGGGGGTCATGCAAAATCGGAATGACTCGATGCCGGCCCTTGGCGGCCGGGCGCCGGGCGCCGCGGTGGGACCGTCAGGCCCGGACCGGCGCCGGCCGCACGAGCCGGTAGCCGGCGCCGCGCACGGTCTCGATCAGCGCCGCGCCGCCCGTCGCGCCCAGCGCCTCGCGCAGGCGCTTGATGTGGACGTCGACGGTGCGCTCCTCGATGAACACGTGGTCGCCCCAGACGCGGTCGAGCAGCTGCGCGCGCGAATGGACGCGCTCCGGGTAGCTCATCAGGAAGCGCAGCAGCCGGAACTCGGTCGGCCCGACACGGACCTCGGCGCCGTCGACGAACACGCGCACCGTCGCAGGGTCGAGCCTGATCGGCCCGACCTGCAGCGTCGTGTCGAGCGCCTCGGGCGCCTTGCGCCGCAGCAGCGCGCGGATGCGCGCCAGCAGCTCGGCGGTCGAGAACGGCTTGCCGATGTAGTCGTCGGCGCCGGCGTCCAGCCCCTGCACCAGGTCGCGCTCGTCGGCGCGCGCGGTCAGCATCACGATCGGCAGATCGCGCGTGCGCGCGTCGGCGCGCCAGCGCCGCGCGAGCGCGACACCGGGCTCGCCGGGCAGCATCCAGTCGAGCACGACCAGATCGGGCAGCGTCTGGCGCACCGCGGCGCCGGCCTCGTCGGTGCTCGCGGCCAGGCTGACCTCGTGGCCGTCGTGGCGAAGGTTCATCGCGATCAGCTCGGCGATCGCGGGCTCGTCCTCGACGACCAGGATGCGTGCCACGGCGTCTCGTCCCGCGCGTCAGGCGACGACCGATTCCACGTCGCCCATCGGCGTGTGGCGGACGTCGGTGCCCTTGACGATGTAGATCACCTGCTCGGCCAGGTTCTTCGCGTGGTCGCCGACGCGCTCGATCGCCTTCGCGACGAAGACCAGGTCGATGCTCGCCGAGATCGTGCGCGGGTCTTCCATCATGTAGGTGACCAGCTTGCGCAGCAGGCCGTCGAACTCGGCGTCGATCTCGTTGTCCTGCTTGATGACCTGCAGCGCCTGCTGCGCGTCCAGGCGCGCAAAGGCGTCGAGCGCACGGCGCATCAGCGCGATCGCCAGGTTGGCCTCGAACTCGATGTCGCCGACCGGCAGGCGCAGCCGGCTCGAGACGCCGGTGTTGATCAGCCGCTGCACGGTGCGCGCGATGCGCGCCGCTTCGTCGCCGACGCGCTCGAGGTTGCCGATCGTCTTGCTCACCGCGATCAGCAGGCGCAGGTCGCGCGCGGTCGGCTGGCGGCGCGCGATGATCGTCGACAGGTCGCGGTCGATCTCGACCTCGAGGTGGTTGACGCGCTCTTCCTGCGTCAGCACCTGCGACGCGGTCTCGCCGCTGAAATGCGTCAGCGCGTAGACCGCCTGCGCGACCTGCGACTCGACCAGGCCGCCCATCTCGAGCACCCGGTTCGAGATGCCGCTGAGCTCGACATCGAATTGCGTGGACAGATGCTTGTCGCTCATCGTACGGACCTCCTCAGCCGAAGCGGCCGGTGATGTAGTCCTCGGTCTGCTTCTTCGCCGGGCGCGTGAACAGCTCGTTCGTGCCGCCGAACTCGATCATCTCGCCGAGGAACATGAAGCCGGTGTAGTCGGAGACGCGCGCCGCCTGCTGCATGTTGTGCGTGACGATGAGCAGCGTGTAGTGCGGCTTGAGCTCGTCGATCAGCTGCTCGATCTTCGCCGTCGAGATCGGGTCCAGCGCCGAGGTCGGCTCGTCGAGCAGCAGCACCTGCGGCTTGAGCGCGACCGCGCGCGCGATGCACAGCCGCTGCTGCTGCCCGCCCGAGAGGCCGAGCGCGCTCTGGCCGAGCTTGTCCTTCACCTCGTCCCAGAGCGCGGCGCGATGCAGCGCTTCCTCGACGCGGTTGTCCATCTCCGGGCGCGAAAGCGACTCGTAGTGCCGGATCGCGTAGGCGACGTTGTCGTAGATCGACATCGGAAACGGCACCGGCTTCTGGAACACCATGCCGACCTGGGTGCGCAACCGGTTGATCGAGTAGCCCGGGTCGAGCACGTTCTGGCCGTCGAGCAGCACCTGGCCTTCGGCGCGCTGCTTCGGATAGACCGCGTAGATGCGGTTGAAGATGCGCAGCAGCGTCGACTTGCCGCAGCCCGATGGGCCGATCAGCGCGGTGACGCGCTTTTCGTGCACCGTCAGGTTGATGTCCTTCAGCGCCTGCGCGGCACCGTAGAAGAACGTCAGGTCGCGCGTGACGATCTTCGCCGGCGACGCCGGCGTCGCGGCCGGGGCGGCCGCGGTCGTGAACGGGGTGGCGAGGGCTGAGTTCATGTCGAGCTGCGTCGGGGGAGGAGGAGGCCACGCGAGACCAGTCCGAGCACGAGCACGAGCAGCGTGACGATGAAGGCTCCGGCCCAGGCCAGCGCGTGCCAGAACTCGTACGGACTCATCGCGTACTGGAAGATCACGACCGGCACGTTGGCCATCGGGCCGAGGAGATTGTTCGACCAGTACTGGTTGTTGAGCGCCGTGAACAGCAGCGGCGCGGTCTCGCCCGAGATGCGCGCCAGCGCGAGCAGCACGCCGGTGATGATCCCCGACATCGACGCGCGGTAAAGCACCTGGCGCACCATCTTGCGCTGCGGCACGCCCAGCGCGAGCGCGGCCTCGCGCATCGCCGGCGGCACGAGCTGCAGCATCTCGTCGGTGGTTCGCACGACCACCGGCAGCACGATGAAGGCGAGCGCGATCGCGCCGGCCAGCGCCGAGAAATGCCCCATCTGGCGCACGACGAGCTCGTAGACGAAGAGCCCGATGATGATCGACGGCGCCGACAGCAGGATGTCGTTGACGAAGCGGATCACCGCGCCGAGCCGGGTATGGCGCGCGTACTCGGCCAGGTAGGTGCCCGCGGCGATGCCGATCGGCGTGCCCAGCGCGATCGCGATCGCGCTCATCAGGACACTGCCGGCAAAGGCGTTGAGCATGCCGCCGTCCGAGCCCGGCGGCGGTGTCATCTGCGTGAACAGGCTCCACTTCAGCGCCGGCAGCCCCTTGCTGACCGTGGTCCACAGGATCCAGACGAGCCAGAAGAGCCCGAACAGCGTCGCCGCCGTGCCCAGCACCCTGGCCAGCAGGTCGCGCGCCTGGCGCCGCTGCCAGCGGTTCATGAATGGCTCCCGCCCTGGCGCGCCAGACGGTTGAGCATCAGCCGCGCGATCGCGAGCACGATGAAGGTGACGACGAAGAGCAGGAAGCCGAGCGCGATCAGCGACGAGATGTAGATCGGCGAGTCGGCCTCGGTGAATTCATTGGCGATCGTCGCCGCGATCGAGTTGCCGGGCTCGAGCAGCGACATCGAGAGCTGGTGCGCGTTGCCGAGCACGAAGGTCACCGCCATCGTCTCGCCCAGCGCCCGGCCCAGACCGAGGAAGATGCCGCCGACGACCGCGCTGCGCGTGTACGGCAGCACGATGTCCCAGACGACCTCCCAGGTCGTGTTGCCGACCGCGTAGGCCGATTCCTTCAGCGGCGCCGGCACGGTGTTGAAGACCTCGCGCATCACCGACGAGATGAACGGGATCACCATGATCGCGAGCACGATGCCGGCGGTGAGCATGCCCAGCCCGATCGGCGGACCCTGGAACATCGGGCCGATGACCGGCAGCGCGCCGACATGCTCGTCGAGCCAGGGGTAGACGTTCTGCGCCAGGAAGGGCACGAAGACGAACAGGCCCCACATGCCGTAGATGATCGACGGGATGCCCGCGAGCAGCTCGATCGCCGCCGACACCGGCCCGCGCAGCCAGCCCGGCGCGATCTCGGTCAGGAACAGCGCGATGCCGAAACTGATGGGCACCGCGATCAGCATCGCGATCGCGGCCGTGACGAGGGTGCCGTAGATCGGCACCAGCGCGCCGAACTTGTGGTTCACCGCGTCCCAGTCGGTCGACCAGGCGAAACCCGGGCCGAAGGTCTTGAACGCGTCCCAGCCACCCACCAGCATCGACAGCCCGGCACCGAGCAGCGACACCAGCACGAACAGCGCGCAGCCCAGGACCACGCGCCGGAACAGGTCGTCGAGCCGATGCTCGCGCCGGTCGCGGTCCTGTGCAACCTTGTCGTCCACGCGCGCCGGCATCGCGGTGGTCTCGAGCATCACGGCGTCCCTCATGATCATCGGCGCCGGTGGCCGCGCCCCTGCGGCGCGGCCAACGGGTTGGCCTTACTTGATGTTGGCCGCCCAGTACGCCTCGATCTTCTTGACCAGCGATTCCGGCAGCGACACGTAGTCTAGAGCCTTCGCCTCGGGCTGCCCGTGCTCGAGCGCATCCTTGAAGAAGGCCAGCGCTTCCTTGCTCTGGGCGGCATCCTTGGGCTGCTTGTACATCAGCACCCAGGTCGACGCGGCGATCGGCCACGAGGCCTTGCCCGGAGCGTCGGTGATGATCTCGTAGAAGTCGGGCTCGGCCCAGGTCGCGCCCGCCGCGGCGGCGGCAAACGACGACACCGACGGGTCGACGTACTCGCCGGCCTGGTTCTTCATCTTCAGGAAGGCCATCTTGTTCTGCAGCGCGTAGGCCAGCTCGACGTAGCCGATCGAACCCTTGATCTGGTTGACGTAGGCCGAGACACCTTCGTTGCCCTTGCCGCCCAGGCCGGTCGGCCAGTTGACCGAAGTGCCTTCACCGACCTTGGTCTTCCACTCCGGGCTGACCTTGCCCAGGTAATTGGCGAAGTTGAACGTGGTGCCCGAGCCGTCCGAACGGTGCACGACGGAGATCTTCGCGTCGGGCAGCTTGATGCCCGGGTTCAGCGCGGTGATCGCGGCGTCGTCCCACTTCGTGATCTTGCCCAGGTAGATGTCGGCCAGCACGGGGCCGGTCAGCTTCATCTCGCCGGCCTTGACGCCCGCGAGGTTCACCACCGGCACGACGCCGCCGATGATGGCCGGGAACTGCGCCAGGCCGGCCTTTTCCAGGTCCTCGGGCTTGAGCGGCATGTCGGTCGCGCCGAAGGTCACGGTACCGGCCTTGATCTGCGCGATGCCGCCGCCGGAGCCGATGGATTGATAGTTGACCTTGTTGCCGGTCTTCTTGTGGTAGCTGTCGGACCACTTCGACAGCACCGGGTAGATGAAGGTCGACCCGGCGCCGGTGATGTCGGCGGCGTAGGCATTGGCTGCGAACAGCGTCGCGGCGACGCTGGCGGCGGCGATCTGGGTCAGCCGGCGGGCGAGAGTTCGGGTTTGCATGAGCTTGAGACTCCTCTTGGGGATTCGCGGGGGTTGACAGGTGGTGTCGAGCGCCGCGCCGTCCGGACGGCTGCAAGCACTGCCGAAGCGCAATGTAGGAAGCGCGCGTGAAAGTTTCGTGACAACGCGCAGAGCAGCGGTCAGTCGCTGCCGACCTGGAGCCGGTAGCCGAAGCCGCGCACGGTGACCACCGGGTCGGCCGCGCCGGCCTGCTGCAGGCGCCGGCGCAGGCGCCGGATGTTCTGGTCGACCGTGCGCAGCTCGGACGCACCGTCACCGGGCCAGACCGCCTGCAGGATCTGCTCGCGGCTCAGCACCAGGCCGGCGTGCTCCATCAGCAGCTGCAGCAGACGCAGCTCCACCGGCGCGAGCGAGCGCGACGTTGTGACCACCGGGCCGTGCACGCGCACCTGGCCGCGGTCGGCGCGCAGCTCGAGCGTGCCGACACGCAGCGCGCGCCGGCGCGCAGGAGCGCGCGGCGCCGTCAGCGAGCGCAGCTGGCGCGTGACCTGGGCCACCAGCTCGCGCGCCGAGAAGGGCTTGCCGATGCGCAGGCAGGGACGGCCCGGCTCGGGCACGCCACCGGCACCGAGCTCGACGACGACGATGCCGGGGTCGCGCTCGCACAGCGCGGTGAACGGGGGTTCTTCGGCCCCCGCAGCGTCGAGATCGACGAGCACGACGTCCGGACGCACCTCGCCGGCCAGGCGCCAGCCGTCGCGCACCGTCGGCGCCGGCATCGGCAGGTAGCCCGCGTGGCGGAAGTTCGCCGCCAGCAGCTCGCGGATCGACGGCTCCTCCACCACCAGCAGGACGGTCTTCGGATGGGCCCGAGACAGGTAAGGCATCGACAGCGACCCGGTTCATGCAGCCGGCGCCACCCGCACGGATGTGCGGCGCGGCAGCCTCGGCGCGTCACATCTTCGCGACAGCGCATGACAGGCTCTTGACAGCGGCTGCCGCGACAATGCCGTCGGGCGGCCCATGCGACGGCCGGCGGAGACATGCGTGCAGGTGCTGAGCGTGAACCGGGCGGTGGCCCGCGAGACCCTGATCGGCACGCGCCGGGTGATGACGGCGATCGCGAAGCAGCCGGCGGCCGGCCCGGTCGCCGTGCGCGCCCTCGGACTGGACGGCGACGAGCAGGCCGACCCGAGCGTGCACGGCGGGCTGTCCAAGGCCGTCTACGCCTACCCGATCGAGCACTTCCCGTTCTGGCGCACGGTGCGCGCGCAGGCCCGCGCCGCGCTCTGGGACGACCCGCTCGCGCCCGGCACGCTGGGCGAGAACCTGACCATCACCGGCCTGCTCGAAGACGAGCTCTGGATCGGCGACCGGCTCGTCCTGCCCGGCTGCGTGCTCGCGGTGAGCGAGCCGCGCTACCCCTGCTTCAAGTTCAACGCCGCGATGGGCTTCAAGCACGCGGCCAAGCTGATGGTCGAATCGGCGTTCTGCGGCGCCTACCTCGCGGTGCTGGAGCCTGGAGCGGTGAGCGCCGGCGACGCGATCGAGCTCGTGCCCGGGCCGCGCGAGGTCAACCTGCGCGCGCTCTTTCGTTCGCGCGCGAAAGCTCCCACCTGAACAGCGGCGAGGTCAGCGTCAGCACCGAGACGTAGCGCACGACCTGGAACGCAGTGACCACCGGCACGCCGAGCTGCAGCGCCTTGGCCGTGATCGCCATCTCGGCAATGCCGCCCGGTGACGTCGCCAGCAGCAGCGTCCCCGGGTGCAGCCCGATCTCGTGCGCCAGCACCCAGGCGAAGCCCGAGCACAGCGCGATCATCACGACCGTCGCCAGCGCCACCGCAGCGAGCCAGCGCGGCGCGGCGTGGACGAACTCGGGCGTGAAGCGCGCGCCGAGCGCGACGCCGATGAACAGCTGCGCCATGCCGCCGGCCCAGGGCGGCAGCGCCGACAGCTCGAAGCCGAAGGCGGTGAGCAGCATCGTCACCGCGAGCGCGCCGAGCACGAAGGGGTTCGGCGCGCCGAAGCGGCTCATCGCGAGGATGCCGGCGCCGGACGCAGCGACCAGCAGCGCCAGCCCCGGCCAGTGGACGACGCCGGCGGGCGGCGGCGCCGCGTCCAGCCCGTGCAGCCCGGTCAGGCGCAGCCCGACCGGAATGATCATCACCACCAGCAGCAGGCGCAGCGAGTGCGCCGCCGCGACGCGGTCGACGCGGCCACCGTAGCGGTCGGCCAGGTTCGCCATTTCCGAGGCACCGCCGATCGCTGCGGCGAAGTAGGCGCTCGCACGGTCGCCGCCGTTCACGCGCAGCAGGAAGCGGTAGAACAGGTAGCCCAGCGTCAGCGCCCAGGCCACGCTGAGCGCGATCGCCGGTGCCAGGCGCGCGATCAGCGCCAGCGCCGCCGGCGTGAAGTACAGCCCGAGCGCGATGCCGATCACCCACTGGCCGACGTTGCGCAGCCGGCCCGAGGCGAGCAGCGGCACGCCGGCGATGCCGCAGCCGGCGGTCAGCACCAGCGGCCCGAGCAGCCACGGCAGCGGCGCGTGCAGCGCGTTCGCCGTCGCCGCGACGGCCAGCGCCGCCAGCAGCGTCAGCGCCAGGCGCAGCAGCGGGCTAGGGCCTGTTGACACTACGGGACGGCTCGCGCCGGGGTGGTCCAAGGCGCTGGGCAAGGCGCGCGGTGCGGCCCAGGCTGGCCGCCTGGGCAAGCCGTGCAACGCGGCGGGTGCGTGTTTGTCGAGATCACCCTT
>MEGM01000052.1 GCA_001725505.1 Rubrivivax sp. SCN 70-15
GGGCGTCCGAGCGCGCCGTCGTGCAGCCGCCGCCGCTGGTTGCGGTGGCGGGCGGCGGCGGCGTCACGCTGAGTGCGGCCGCCGTCGTGTTGTCGGCATTGTCGGCGTCGACGCCGTCGCTGCTGGCGGTGGCGTCGACGACGTAGCTGCCTTCGGTCGCGCTGCTCACGGTGACGAAGACCGTCAGGCTCTGGCTGGGGGGGAGATCGGCGACATTGCAGCGGAACGCCGGGCCGTCGAAGCTGCAGGCGCCGCCGCGGCTGATGCCGACCGGCGTCAGGCCCGCGGGCAGCGAGCCGCTGAGCACGACGTTCTTCGCATCGCCCAAGCCCTGGTTCACCAGCGTCAGGATGATGGTGCCGGGGCCGCCTTCGGCGAAGGTCGCGGGGGTTGCGCTCAGGTGCAGGTCGGGCATCGGCCCTGCCGTTGCGACGGTGTACATCGCGTCCTTCGTGTCGGGGTTGCCGATCGTCTGCTCGCCCATCCATAGCACCATCGTTGCCGACCCGTCGGGCAGCGGCCGCAGCTGCGCTTCGGACTGGCCCGCCGCCGTCGCCGATACCGGCACGAAGGGCTCGAAGCTCGCGCCCTGGTCGGTCGAGCGCGACAGGTAGATGCGGCCCGACACGCCGACGAGCGTGTTGGTCTCGGTCGCGTACGAGAGGTAGAGGACGTTCGGGTCCTGCGTGTCGCCGGCGTCCGGCGTGCCCGTCAGCGGGTTGACGATCGTCCCGGGCGTCGGCACCAGGCGCGGCTCGACGACGGTCAGCGCCGGCGAGGCCACGTTCGACAGGTTCACCGGGCTGCTCCAGCTGTTGCCGTCGTCGGTGGAGCGCGTGAAGAAGAGGTTGTAGTTCGCGGTCGGGACGGCGGTCTTCTCGGGGTTGGCGCCGTCCATGCTGGGCGTCTCGTCGTAGGCCAGGCCGATGAAGCTGCCGCGCACGATCGCCCGGTGCGCATTCGCATTGCCGCCCGATGCGGCGATGTTCGTCATGTTCTGCGGCGTGTCGGCCAGGATGTCGCTGGCAAGGAAGCCGGTCGATCCCGGTCGCGCCGCCGTGTCGACGAAGCCGCGCCGGACGATGACGTCCGCCGGTGCCGCCGGCACCAGCGTCGGCGACTCGCGCCACAGCACCACGGTGCGCAGCTTCGAGCTGCCGGCCGCCGAGGCACCCTGCAGCACGAAGCGCACGCGGCGCGAGTTCTTCGTCACGTCGCTGATGATCGTGCCGGCCGAGTCCTGGTCGGGGCTGGCGTATGGGAACGCGTGGTAGACGACGCACTTGCCGCTGCTGCCACCCGGGCAGGCGGTCTCCTCGTAGGCCACGACCGCGGTCGAGCCGCTGATCTGCAGGTTCGGGCGCGAGGCGCCGGTGTACCGGATGTTGGTGCCGCCGCTCACGGTCGACCCGCTGCTGCCGTCGCCGCGGCCCTCGGCCTCGCCGGGCTGGAGGCCGGCGGGGCCCCCCTGCCAGGCGAGCGCGAAGGCATTGCCGGTCGCACTGCCCGAGACCACCTCGCCGATCGCGTCTCGCAAGCCGTTCGTCAGCTGCTGCACGTCCCAGCTCGCGCGTGCCGGGTCGGTGGTGGTCGCGACCTCCACGCAGTGCCAGGGCCGGTCCGGGATGCCGTCGCCGTTCAGGTCGCCGACTCCCTGCACGGGACTGCTGCAGCTGCCCGCGTTGGTGCCGGCAGGGTCCCGAGGGCGGTAGGCGCTGTCCCAGGCGACGACGACCATCGGCCCGCTCGTGACCGGCGGCGCTGGTTCGCCAGCCACAGACCATCCGAGGATGAAGCTCCCCGGCCAAGCGCGGTGCGTGACATGTTGCACGCCCCGACACCCATGGCTGGCTCGAGGTCCGCATGCGACGATGCACGCCATGGCATCCGACCCCGAACGCGTGGCGGTTTCGACGCTGGCCCAGGACTGCGGGCTCGTCCGGCCCGGCCCGGGCTGGTGGGCCTGGCTCGGTGACCGGCAGGCCTTGCTCGCGCTGTTCGCGGCGGTGCCGGCCTGGGCCGCGCTCGGGCTGACGGTCCGCGGCCGCATGCACGTGGCGGCGGGCTGGAGCGGCTGGATCTCGTTCGTGCTCGTGCAGCCGGTCGCCGAGGAGCTCGTGTTCCGCGGCGTGCTGCAGGGGCAGCTGCTGCGGCTGAGCGCCCCCAGGGCAGGGCTGCGCCCAGCCCGCCCCCCGCGGGGGGCGAGCAAAGTGGCAGAGTCACATTTGCTCGAGAGCGCGGCGCGCCGCGTCGGCCCGGTCACGCTGGCGAATCTGGGCACGACGGTGGGCTTCGTCGCGCTGCACTTCCTGGCCCAGCCGCCGCTCTGGGCGCTGTCGGTCGCACTGCCGTCGCTGGTATTCGGCCACCTGCGCGAGCGCTTCGGCAGCGTGCTGCCCGCCGTGGTCGTGCACGCCATCTACAACGCCGGCTTCGGGCTCACGGCCTGGTGGATCCGGCCCTGACCCGGACGCGCCGGCCGCAATCAACCTGCACAGAGCGGCAACGACGCGGGTTCAACGGCCGCCTTGCCCAGGTTCATGGCAGCGCCCTCGACGAGTGTTGCCAGTCGGTGTGCGCCGGGGCTTGGGGGGCTTGAGCGAACGCAATCGGCGAATCGTCGGGGGGAGCGCCGAGGTCTGATCGCTGTCGAGCCGACGAACCCGCGCCGGCGGCGCGGGCGCCGCGTGAACCCGTGATCGGATCAGAACAGGAAGTAGCGCTGCGCCATCGGCAGCACGGTGGCCGGTTCGCAGCCGAGCAGCTGGCCGTCGGCGCGCACGGTGTAGGTCTGGGCGTCGATCTCCATCCGCGGCAGCCAGGCGTTGTGCACCATGTCGGCCTTGGTCACCGTGCGGCAATGCTGGACCGCGGCCAGACGCTTCTTCAGGCCGAGCTCGTCGCCGATGTCGCCGCGCAGCGCCGCCTGGCTGACGAAGGTCAGCGAGCCGGCGGCGAGCGCGCCGCCGAAGCTGCCGAACATAGGCCGGTAGTGCACCGGCTGCGGCGTCGGGATGCTCGCGTTCGGGTCGCCCATCGCCGCGGCGGCGATGAAGCCGCCCTTGAGGATCAGGCTCGGCTTGACGCCGAAGAAGGCCGGCTTCCAGAGCACCAGATCGGCCCATTTGCCGATCTCGATGCTGCCGACCTCGTGGCCGATGCCGTTCGCGACCGCCGGGTTGATCGTGTACTTGGCGACGTAGCGCTTGACGCGCGAGTTGTCGTTGCGCGCCGAATCGGCGGGCAGCCCGCCGGGGCGCGCGTCGCCCGCCAGCGGGCCGCGCTGCAGTTTCATCTTGTGCGCCGTCTGCCAGGTGCGGATGATGACCTCGCCGACGCGCCCCATCGCCTGGCTGTCGCTGCTCATCATGCTGATCGCGCCCAGGTCGTGCAGCACGTCCTCGGCGGCGATGGTCTCGCGCCGGATCCGGCTCGCGGCGAAGGCCAGATCCTCGGCGATCGACGCGTCGAGGTGGTGGCAGACCATCAGCATGTCCAGGTGCTCGTCGACCGTGTTCGCGGTGTAGGGCATCGTCGGGTTCGTGCTGCTGGGCAGGAAGTTGGGTTCGCCGACCACCTTCAGGATGTCTGGCGCGTGGCCGCCGCCGGCGCCTTCGGTGTGGAAGGCGCACAGCGTGCGCCCCTTGGTCGCGGCGATCGTGTCCTCGACGAAGCCGCTCTCGTTGAGCGTGTCGCTGTGGATGCTGACCTGGGTGTCGGTGACCTCGGCGATGTCCAGGCAGTTGCCGATCGCGCTCGGCGTCGTGCCCCAGTCCTCGTGCAGCTTCAGGCCCATCGCGCCGGCCGCGACCTGCTGGCTCAGCGCTTCGGGACGGCTGGCGTTGCCCTTGCCGAGGAAGCCCAGGTTCATCGGGAAGGCGTCGGCCGCCTGCAGCATGCGGTGGATGTTCGCCGGCCCGGGCGTGCAGGTGGTCGCGAAGGTGCCGGTGGCCGGGCCGGTGCCGCCGCCGAGCATCGTCGTGATGCCCGACATCAGCGCCTCCTCGATCTGCTGCGGGCAGATGAAGTGGATGTGGCTGTCGACGCCGCCGGCGGTGACGATCATCCCCTCGCCGGCGATGATCTCGGTGCCCGGGCCGATGACGATGTCGACGCCGTTCATCACGTCGGGGTTGCCGGCCTTGCCGATCGCCGCGATGCGGCAGCCCTTCAGGCCGATGTCGGCCTTGACGATGCCCCAGTGGTCGACGATCAGCGCGTTCGTGATCACGCAGTCGGCCGCCTCGTGGTGGCCGGGGCCGTTGACGACCTGGCTCTGTCCCATGCCGTCGCGGATGGTCTTGCCGCCGCCGAACTTGACCTCGTCGCCATACCCGACGGCTCGTCCGCCGGGTCCGACGAGTCCTCCGCCGGCGCGCAAGGTGTGGTCGGCCTCGACCTCGATGATCAGCTCGGTGTCGGCGAGACGGACGCGGTCGCCGACGGTGGGGCCGAACATCTCGGCGTAGGCGCGTTTGCCGATCGTGGCCATCTTCACAGTTCCCCTTGCACCAGGCCGCGGAAGCCGTAGGCGCGGCGCGCGCCGGCGTAGGCCACGAGTTCGACCGTGCGTTGCTGGCCGGGCTCGAAGCGGACCGCGGTGCCGCTGGGGATGTTCAGCCGCATGCCGTGCGCGGCGGCGCGGTCGAAGCGCAGCGCGGCATTGGTCTCGGCGAAGTGGTAGTGCGAGCCGACCTGGACCGGCCGGTCGCCGCCGTTCTCGACCACGAGCCGCACGGTCGCGCGGCCGGGGTTGAGCGGCAGGTCGCCGTCGGCAATGAGGAGTTCGCCCGGAATCATTTCGTTCATGCAATGGGTTGGTGCACGGTCACCAGTTTGGTGCCGTCGGGGAACGTGGCCTCGACCTGGATCTCGGGCACCAGCTCGGCCACGCCGTCCATGACGTCGGCCCGGGTGAGCAGGGTCTTGCCCTCGCTCATCAGCTCGGCGACGGTCCTGCCGTCGCGCGCGCCCTCGAGCAGCGCAGCGGTGATCAGCGCCACCGCCTCGGGGACGTTGAGCTTGACGCCGCGCGCACGCCGGCGCTCGGCGAGCAGCGCGGCGGTGAAGACGAGCAGCTTGTCCTTTTCGCGCGGGGTCAGTTCCATGGCCAGGGGCTTTGCAGTTTGGATGCCATGCTAAACGCGGCGTCGACCCTGGTGCGCTTCTTGATTGGTGACCCCGGGTGAACCCCGAGACCATCCCTGCCGCCGCCGCGAGCCTGCCCGCGAGCGACGCGCCGCAGCGCAGTCCCTTCAACGACGCGCCGCAGCGCGTCGTGAAGACCCGGCGCGACTACAACAGCTGGGTCGCGCGCGAGACGATCGAGGACTACGCGCTGCGCTTCACGCCGCGCGCCTTTCGCCGCTGGGGCCCGTGGCGGGTGGCGAACACGGCGTTCGGCGCGGCCTCGTTCCTGGTGCTCGAGGCGGTGGGCGCGACGCTGCTCGTGCAGTACGGCTTCGTCAACGCGGCACTCGCGATCCTGGCCACAGGGCTGATCATCTTCCTGGCCGGTCTGCCGATCAGCCTGACCGCGGCGCGCTACGGCGTCGACATGGACCTGCTCACGCGCGGTGCCGGCTTCGGCTACATCGGCTCGACGATCACCTCGCTGATCTACGCCAGCTTCACCTTCATCTTCTTCGCCCTCGAGGCGGCGGTGATGGCCTACGCGCTCGACCTCGCGTTCGACATCCCGCCGGCCTGGGGCTACCTGCTGTGCGCGCTGGTCGTGATTCCGCTCGTCACGCACGGCGTCACCGCGATCAGCCGGCTCCAGGTCTGGACCCAGCCGCTGTGGCTGGCGATGCTGGTGCTCCCCTACTTCTACGTCTTCGCGCGCAACCCGGACATCCTGTCCGGGCTGGCGGCCTACCGCGGCGAGCGCCCGGCCGGCGGCCCGGCCTTCGACCTGCGCGCCTTCGGCGCGGCGATGACGGTGGGCATCGCGCTCATCACGCAGATGGGCGAACAGGCCGACTACCTGCGCTTCATGCCCGAGCCCGAGCCGGGCCGGCGTGGCCGCTGGTGGCTCGCGGTCGTCGCCGGCGGACCGGGCTGGGTGCTGCCCGGGGTGGCGAAGATGCTCGGCGGCGCGCTGCTCGCCTACCTGGCGATCACGCACATGCTGCCGCCCGAGCGCGCCGTCGACCCGAACCAGATGTACCTCGCGGCCTACGAATACGTGTTCCCGCATTACGGCGTGGCGGTCGGCGTGACGGCGGCCTTCGTGATCGTCTCGCAGCTGAAGATCAACGTCACCAACGCCTATGCCGGCTCGCTGGCCTGGAGCAACTTCTTCTCGCGCCTGACCCACGCGCACCCGGGGCGCGTCGTCTGGATGGTGTTCAACACGGCCATCGCGCTGGTGCTGATGGAGATGAACGTGTTCCAGGCGCTGAGCCACGTGCTCGGGCTGTACGCGAACATCGCGATCGCGTGGATGATGGCGGTCGTCGCCGACCTGGTGGTGAACAAGCCGATGGGCTGGAGTCCGCCGGGCATCGAGTTCAAGCGCGCCCACCTGTACGACGTGAACCCGGTCGGCGTCGGCGCGATGGGCATCGCTTCGCTGCTTTCGGTGGCCGCGCATCTGGGCGCGTTCGGGCCGCTCGCGCAGGCGTTCTCGGCGCTGATCGCGCTCGTCACGGCCTTCGTCGCGTCGCCGCTGATCGCCTGGGCGACGCAGGGGCGCTACTACCTCGCGCGCAAGACGATCGCCATCGTTCCCGAAGGCTCGTATCGGCGCCTGAAGCAGACCTGCACCGTCTGCGAGCGCGACTACGAAGGCGAGGACATGGCGCACTGCCCGGCCTACCGGGCGCCGATCTGCAGTCTGTGCTGCACGCTGGACGCGCGCTGCGGCGACCTGTGCAAGCCCGACGCGCGGCTGTCCGCGCAATGGGCCGCGCTGCTGCGCCGGCTGCTGCCGCGGCGCATGGCACCGCAGCTCGACGCCGGGCTGGCCGACTTCCTGCTGCTGATGGCGCTGGTGACGCCGGCGCTCGCGCTGCTGCTCGCGGTGGCCTGGCGCCAGACGGTCACGGCACTGGGCGCGCAGGCGCCGAGCTTCGAGCCGGCGCTCGAGCGCGGCTTCGTCAGCGGCTTCCTGCTGCTGTGCATCGTCGCCGGCATCGTCGTCTGGTGGCTGGTGCTCGCGCAACGCAGCCGCAGCGCGGCGCAGGAGGAATCGAACCGGCAGACGCAGGCCTTGCAGCGCGAGATCGAATCGCACGCGCGCACCGACGAGGCGCTGCAGCGCGCGAAGGCGCGGGCCGACGCCGCGAACCAGGCCAAGAGCCGCTACATCACGACGATCAGCCACGAACTGCGCACGCCGCTGAACAGCATCCTCGGCTACGCGCAGCTGCTCGAGGAAGACGCCGCGATGCCGCCGCACCGGCGCCAGGCGGTGAGCGTGATCCGCCGCGGCGGCGACCACCTGCTCAGCCTGATCGAGGGCACGCTCGACATTGCGCGCATCGAATCGGGCAAGCTCGCGCTCGACCCGCGCCCGATGCGCTTCGCCGCAATGCTGGCCGAGATCGCGCACCTGTTCGAGCTCCAGGCCGCCGGGCGCGGCACGAATTTCGCGTTCGTCGTCGACGGCATGCTGCCGGCGGCGGTGCGCGGCGACGAGAAGCGTGTGCGCCAGATCCTGATCAACCTGCTCGGCAACGCCCTCAAGTTCACGCCGCAGGGGCAGGTCTCTTTGCGCGTGCACTACCGGCGCGAGATGGCGCGCTTCGAGATCGAGGACAACGGCCCCGGCATGAGCGCGGCCGAACTCGCGCGCGTGTTCGAGCCCTTCGAGCGTGGCTCGGCGGCGAGCGGCATGTCCACCGGCAGCAGCGGCCTGGGCCTGACGATCGCGCGCATGCTGACCGACCTGATGGGCGGCGAGATGACGGTGCGCAGCGCGCCCGGCGTCGGCAGCACCTTCACGATCCGGCTCTTCCTGCCCGAGCTTCACGGTGCGGCGGTCGCTGCCGAGCGCCTGCGCGCGCGCCGCACCGGCTACGAGGGTCCGCGCCGGCGCGTGCTCGTGGTCGACAACGAGGAGGCCGACCGCCGCCTGCTGCTCGACCTGCTGCAGCCCCTGGGCTTCGAGGTGCACGCAGCGGCGTCGGGCGAGGAGGCGCTGGCGCTGCTCGCGCGGCAGTCGGCACCGGGCGCGATCGACGCCGTCTTCATGGACCTGGCGATGCCCGGCATCGACGGCTGGGAGACGATCCGCCGGCTGCGCGCCGCGGGGCACGCGATGCCGCTCGCGGTGGTCTCGGCGAACGCCTTCGACCAGCGCTTGGACAACGACGTCGGCGTGCGCGCCGAGGACTTCGTCGTCAAGCCGGTGCGCGTCGACGAGCTGCTCGCCTGGCTCGGCGAGCGGCTGGGGCTGAACTGGCAGCTGGCGCCCGATCCGCCCGGCAGCGGCGCCGCCGCCGGCGCCGCTGCTGCGCGCGCTGCAGGAGGCGGTGGGCCTGGGCCACGTGCGCGGCGTCGGGCGCGGCCTGGACGCGATCGAGGCCGCCGATCCGTCGCACTCGGTCTTCGTCGCGCGGCTGCGCCTGCTGGCGCGCCAGTTCCAGTTCGACGCGATGAACCAGCTCATCGAGGAGGCCCTGCATGAGCCGCGCGCTGCCTGACGAAACGGTGCCGGTGGGTCCGCGCGACAGCGCCGACGTGGTGCTCGTCGTCGACGACGTGCCGGACAACATCGCGCTGCTCAACGACGCGCTCGACGAGGCCGGCTACACCGTGCTCGTGGCGACCTCGGGCGAAGCCGCGCTCGCGCTGGCCACGCGTGCACTGCCCGACATCGTGCTGCTCGACGCGGTGATGCCGGGGCTGGACGGCTTCGAGGTCGCGCGGCGCCTGAAGGCCGACGCCGACACCGCGCCGATCCCGATCGTCTTCATGACCGGGTTGACCGAGACCGAGCACGTCGTCGCCGCGTTCGGCGCCGGCGGCACCGACTACGTGACCAAGCCGATCCGGCCGCGCGAGGTGCTGGCACGCATCGCTGCGCACCTGCAACAGGCGCGCGCCCAGCGCCAGGCGCGCAACGCGCTCGACGCCTTCGGCCACGCGACGCTGGTGGTGCGCGAGCGCGACGGCCGCCGCGTCTGGCAGACGGCGCTCGCGCGCCAGCTGCTCGCCGAGCATTTCGGCGGCGACGACGCGGGCACGCCGCCGGAAGTGATCGCCTGGGTCGCGCGGGAGTCGCTGCGCCGGCGTGCCGGTGCCGACCCGGTGACGCTGACGGTGGCGCGCGGCGCGCGCCGCATCAGCTTCGCGCTGCATGCGATGCCCGAAGACAGCTTCGACGACGCTGCCGGCGGCGAATGGCTGGTCGTGATGCGCGAGAGCGACGACGCCGCGATCGTCGAGGCGATCACGCTCGCGCTCGAGCTCACCGCGCGCGAAGCCGAGGTGCTGTACTGGGTCGTCAAGGGCAAGACGAATCGCGACATCGGCGAGATCCTTGGCACCAGCCCACGCACCGTGACCAAGCATCTCGAGCATGTCTTCGAGAAGCTCGGCGTCGAGACCCGCACCGCGGCCGCCGCGCTCGCGATGGGGCGGGTGAAGGAGCTGGCCCGCGGCTAGCGCCCTGCGCCAGCGTCGACGCCCTGCTCACACCGCCCGAATGCGCCGCCGTGGCGCGCAATCCCCTGATTTCGGGGGGGTCTCGGGCTGACTCTAGGGATGTGACCGCGGATACCGCGTGCCTAGTCTCGCCCAGGTTCGGGCCTTCGTGATTCGGCGCTTGCGTCGACCCGGACCGCGACGGCCCTGGCAAGCGCCCGCATCGACGAAAGGGACCCCATGAGGCATTCATCGACCCTGACCCGGTTCGCGCCCGGTCGCATCTTGTCGTTCGCCGCGAGCATCGTCGCGGCGCTTGCGCTCAGCGGCTGCTGGTGGGACAGCAGTTCGACATCGACATCGACTACGCCGCCGCCCGCGACGGGCAGCGGAACCACCGTCACCGGCAGCATCTATGCGGGCGCGGCCAGCGGCGCCACCGTCACCGCCTATGCGCTCAATGCCGACGGCACGCTCGGAGCGTCGCTGGGCAGCGCCACTTCGGGGGCCGACGGCAGCTACAGCGTCGCGCTGAGCTCGGTGCCCACCGGTGCGCTGGTCCTGGTGGCATCGGGTGGTACTTATACGGCCGAGTCCGATGGCGCGAGCATCACGCTGGGCGAGCTGCGCGCGGTCGTCCCGGCGGTCGGTTCCACCGGCACGACGGGGGTCGTGATCACGCCCTTGTCGGACATGGTGACCGCACGCGTGGAAGCGCTCGCCGCCGCGGGCGGCGCGATCGACGCGTCGCTGGCGTCGGCCAGCGACCTGGTGAAGTCGACCTATGGCTTCACCGGCCCGATCGCGAGCCTGGTGCCGCTGTTCGACAAGGCGTCGATCGGCACCGACGGCTACCTGCTCGGCCTGGTGCTGGGGTCGCTGGACACCTGCGCGAAGAGCGCCGCCGGTGCCTCGCGCGGCAGCCTGTACACGGCGCTGTCGAGCGACTTCGCCGACGGCAGCTTCGACGGCCGCTTCAGCGGCACGCCGGTCACGCTGGGCACCGGCTCGCTCAGTTCGACCGCCGGCACCTCCGATTTCCTCGGCTGCGTGGCCGGCTACGCCAGCTCGGGCAAGGCGGTGCTCGACGCCGGCGTGAGCCTGAGCGACCTCGCGGCCACCGTGACGCTGGTCCGCACCGCCGTCGCCGACAGCGCGGCGACACCGAAGTCCATCGGCCTGGCCGCCGGCAGCTCGGGCGCCATCTCGACGCTGGCCTACGGCGGCAAGCAGTGGGTCTTCATCGCCGCGCGCGGCTCCGGCGTGGTGGCGATCGACGTGACCGACCCGACGGCGGCCAGCCCGACGGTGAAGGTCTTCTCGAGCCTGGTCACCAACTTCGGCGGCCAGGACATCGGTGGCGTCGTGCCGCTGCTCGGTGCCGACCATCCGCAGTTGCTCGTCTTTGCCTACGGCAGCAAGCACATCGCGCTCGTCAATGCCGACACCGGCGCGGTGGACTACGAGACCGACCTCCCGCTGGCCGCGACCTCGCCAGTCAGCTTCTCGGGCGGCAGCGCCTATATCGCCGGCGCGATTCCGGACACCGGGCGGGATGGGGTCTGGCTCGCCACGGCCGACGGCTATCTGTTCTTCGACCGCGCCACGCATGCGATCGGCACCCAGTACGCGATCGACCCCAGCGCGCAGCTGGCCGAGAACCTGGGAGGCGACATCCAGCATGGACTCCTGTTCGCGCCGAACTACGCGCCGGGGATCCAGCTCGTCGACCTCGTGGCCGGCAAGTCCTACTACCTCGACGGCAGCGCCTACACGAATGCCTTCCTGGCGCCCACCGGGGGCTACACGCCGCTGAGCTATCCGGATGCGGGTTCGGTAGACGCCGGCTACCAGGTCGGCATCGTCACCAACGAGGACACCGACGACGTCGGCTTCATCAACCTGAAGACGGTGGTCAAGACCGATGTCACCGGCGGCAAGTCGACCTTCGCGCCGGCGAGCGGCGGCTCGGCACTGGCCAAGCTCGGCGGCCCCACGCTCAGCGGCTCGGCGGTCGACAGCGACACCCACCTGGTGATGTTCATGGCCGGGTATTCGTCGGACGTCGCGGTCGGCATGCTGCAGGATCCCGCCTCGGTGGCGTCCGGCGCCACCTGGGCCGGCCTGACCGACTGGCGCTTCGTGCTCAACCTGACCGGCTACAGCTACGCACGCGACCCGCACGCCGCGGCGGCGATCAAGAACCTCTCCGACGGCAAGGCCTACGGCTACCTGCTCGACGGCGGGGTGCACAAGGCATTCCAGATCGACCTCGCGGCCTTCCTGGGTGCAGCGGCCCAGGGCACCACCGGATCCGCGGCGCACCAGCTGGCAGCCGACCCGACGACGAACGGGATCGTCAAGTCGATCACCTGGTGAGCGGGCTTGCAGGCGCCTGGCGAAGGCCCGGCGCCTGCCTTCGGCTCGGCCCGGGAGCCCCGCGCTCGCAGCGTCACTCCCGGGTCTGGGCCTTTCGGCGACTACTTGCCGCTCGGCACCTTGCCCTCGACACCCTTGACGTAGAAGTTGATGCCGCCGAGGAACTTGTCGTCGGCGACCTCGTCCTTCTTCAGCTCTTCCTTGCCCGTGTTCGAGACGATCGGACCCTTCCAGATCGAGAAGCTGCCGTCCTTCAGGCCGGCCTTGACCTCGTCGACCTTGGTCTTGGTCGCGGCCGGGACCTTGTCGCTGATCGAGACGAGGTCGATCGCGCCCTCCTTGACGCCCCACCAAGAGGCCTGGTTGCCCTTCCAGGTGCCGTCGAGCACGTCCTGGGTCGTCTTGATGTAGTACGGCGCCCAGTTGATCACGGCCGAGGCCAGGTGCGCGTCCGGCGCGTAGGCCGACATGTCGCTGTCCCAGCCGAACGCGTACTTCTTGTTCTTCGCCGCAGTCTGCAGCACGGCCGAGCTGTCGGTGTTCTGGAACAGCACGTCGGCGCCGCCGTTGATCAGGCTCTGCGCGGCCTCGGTCTCCTTGGGCGGGTTGAACCAGTCGTTGACCCAGACGACGCGGACCTTGATCTTCGGGTTCGAGCTCTGCGCGCCGAGCGTGAACGAGTCGATGTTGCGGATCACCTCGGGGATCGGGATCGAGCCGACGACGCCCAGAGTGTTCGTCTTCGTCATCGCGCCGGCCACGACGCCGGCCATGTAGGCGCCCTCGTAGGTGCGGCTGTCGTAGGTGTTCATGTTGGGCGCACGCTTGTAGCCGGTCGCGTGCTCGAACTTGACGTCCGGGTTGTCGGCCGCCACCTTGAGCATCGGCTCCATGTAGCCGAAGGTGGTGCCGAAGATCAGCTTGTTGCCCTGGCTGACCATGTCGCGGAAGACGCGCTCGGCGTCGGCGCCCTCGGGCACCTTCTCGACGAAGCTGGTCACGATCCTGTCGCCGAAATGCGCCTGCAAGGCCTTGCGCGCGTTGTCGTGCGCGAAGGTCCAGCCGCCGTCGCCGACCGGGCCGACGTAGGCGAACGCGATCTTCAGCGGCTCGGGCTTGGCGGCCGGGGTCGACGCAGCGGCCGAGGCCTCGGCCTGCGGCGCGGGCGCTGCCGCTTCTTCCTTCTTGCCGCATCCGACCAGGGCCGCGGTGGCGGCCAGCGTCGACCAGCCGGCCAGCTTGAGCAGCGAGCGCTTCGATGAAAGGGTCATGGCTTTCTCTCTCCAGGGGTGGGGTGGGGGCAGATTATCGAACTCAGGAGCCGGGGAAGAAGGGCTTGCCCAGCGAGGCCGGCATGTTGGCGCGGATCCAGGTCGCGTTGCGCGAGATCGCGACCAGCACGACGATCGTCGCCAGATACGGCAGCATGCTCAGGAACTGGCTCGGGATCTCGACGCCACGTCCTTGCAGATAGAACTGCAGCATCGTGACGCCGCCGAACAGGTAGGCGCCGAGCAGCACGCGCGCCGGCCGCCAGGTCGCGAAGGTGGTGAGCGCCAGCGCGATCCAGCCCTTGCCGGCGACCATGCCCTCGACCCACAGCGGCGTGTAGATCACCGACAGGTAGGCGCCCGCCACGCCGCACAGCGCGCCGCCGGCGACCACGGCCGCCAGTCGGATGCGGCGCACCGGGTAGCCCAGCGCGTGCGCCGATTCGGGCGACTCGCCGACCGCGCGCAGCACCAGCCCGGCGCGCGAGCGGTACAGGAACCAGGCGAGCGCGATCGCGAGCGCGATCGTCAGGTAGACCATCGGATGCTCGCGGAACAGCGCCGGTCCGACGAACGGGATGTCGGCCAGCCCGGGGATGCGGAACTCCCCGCGCTCGCTGAGCTTTTGCTGCGTGTAGTTGATGCCGGCGAAGGCCGAGAAGCCGGCGCCGAACAGGCTCAGCGCAAGGCCGGACGCGTACTGGTTGGTGTTGAGCCATATCACGAGCACGCCGAAGGCCGCGGCGAGCAGCGCGCCGGCCAGTGCGCCGGCGCCAAAGCCGAGCCAGTCGCTGCCGGTATGCACCGCGGTGGCGAAACCGGCGATCGCGGCGACGAGCATCATGCCCTCGGCGCCCAGGTTGACGATGCCCGCGCGCTCGTTGATCAGCAAGCCCAGGCCGGCAATCGCGAGCACGGTGCCGGCGTTCAGCGTCGCGGCAATGAGCAGGGCGAAGGATTCCATCGATCAGGCCTCGCTCGGCTGGGTCGCAGCCCGGGCGGCCGGCTGCGCCGGCGCGTGCTTCACGCGGATGCGGTAGTGGATCAGCGTGTCGCAGGCCAGCAGCGTGAACAGCAGCAGGCCCTGGAACACGCCGGTGAGCGACTTGGGCAGGCCCAGGCGCGACTGCGCGAGCTCGCCACCGATGTAGAACATGCTCATCAGGATCGACGAGAAGACGATGCCGACCGGGTTCAGCCGGCCGACGTAGGCGACGATGATCGCGGCGAAGCCGTAGCCCTGGGGCACGTACGGCGTGAGCTGGCCGAGCGGGCCGGCGACCTCGAGCGCACCGGCCAGACCGGCCATGCCGCCCGACAGCAGCAAGGCCGTCCACAACGCACTGCGCGCCGAGAAACCGGCGTAGCGCGCGGCCAGCGGCGCCAGGCCGCCGATCTGCAGCTGCAGCCCGCGGTAGGTGCGGAACAGGAAGACCCAGAACCCTGCCACTGCGGCGAGCGCGACGAAGATGCCGATGTTCACGCGCAGCCCGCCGCCCAGGCGCGGAATCTGCGTGACCGGCAGGAAGGTGATCGACTGCGGGAAGTTGTAGCCCTGCGGGTCCTTCCAGGGGCCGTAGACGAGGTAGCCCAGGAGCAGCTCGGCGACGTAGACCAGCATCAGGCTGACCAGGATCTCGCTCGCATTGAAGCGGTCGCGCAGCAGCGCGACGATCGCGGCCCACAGCATGCCGCCGAGCACGCCGGCGATCAGGATCAAGAGCACGATGCCGCGTCCCATCCACTCGGTGCCGGGCCCGGCCTGCATCGCGACCCAGCCGCCCGCGAGCGCGCCGGTGACGAACTGGCCTTCGGCGCCGATGTTCCAGACGTTGGACCGGTAGCACACCGCCAGACCGAGCGCGATGATGATCAGCGGCGTGGCCTTGACGCTCAGCTCGGACAGTGCGTACAGGCTGCTCACCGGCTCGACGAAGAACATCTGCAGCGCGCGCAGCGGATCCTTGCCGAGCAGCGTGAACAGCAGCGTTCCGATCAGCACCGTGATCAGCAGCGCGATCAGCGGCGACGCGATCGACATCGCCTTCGACGGCTGCGGCCGGGCTTCAAGCTTCAGCATGTCGGGCCTCCCCGGTCGCAGGCGCCCACAGCCCCGACATCCATTCGCCGATCTTCTCGACCGTCGCGTCGGCCACCGGCACCGACGGCGAGACGCGCCCCTGCGCAATGACGATGAGCCGGTCGCTGATCTCGAACAGCTCGTCGAGCTCCTCGCTGACGACGAGCAGCGCGCAGCCGGCGTCGCGCAGCGCGAGCAGTTCGCCGCGGATCAGCGCCGCGGCGCCGACGTCGACGCCCCAGGTCGGCTGGCTCACGATGAGCAGCTTCGGGTTCGCGTCGATCTCGCGGCCGACGATGAATTTCTGCAGGTTGCCGCCGGACAGGCTCTTCGCCGCCGCGCCCGGCCCGCCGGCCTTGACCTGGAAGCGCTCGATCAGGTGCTCGGTGAGGCGGCGCACGCGCTCGGTCGAGATCCAGCCGCTGCGCGACACGGTCTCGGTGCGCGTCAGCAAGGTGTTCTGCGCGAGGCTGAAACCAGGCACCGCGCCGCGCCCCAGGCGTTCCTCGGGGACGAAATGCAGCCCTTCGTGGCGGCGCCGGCGCGGCGAGTGCGCGGCGATGTCGCGGCCGAAGAGCCGGATCGATCCGGCCGGCGCGCGCACGTCCTCGCCCGACAGCACCGCCATCAGCTCCTGCTGGCCGTTGCCCGAGACGCCGGCGACGCCGACGATCTCGCCCGCCCTGACGTCGAAGGCGATGTCCTTGAGCGCGACGCCGAACGGTTCGCTCTGCGCCAGCGTCAGGCCCTGCACCGACAGCACCGTCGCGCCGGTCTTCGCCGCCTTGTGCTGCAGCTGCGGCGGCTCGGCGCCGATCATCAGCCGCGACAGGCTGGCATTGCTCTGCTGCGTCGGGTCGACCTCGCCGGTGACGCGCCCGCCGCGCAGCACCGTGCAGTGGTGGCACAGCGCACGGATCTCGTCGAGCTTGTGGCTGATGTAGAGAATGCTCGTGCCGCGCTCGCTCAGGCGGCGCAGCGTGACGAAGAGCTTGTCGACGGCCTGCGGTGTGAGCACCGAGGTCGGTTCGTCCAGGATCAGCAGCTGCGGGTCGGTGAGCAGTGCGCGCACGATCTCGACGCGCTGGCGCTCGCCGACCGACAGCGAATGCATCGGCCGCTGCGGGTCCACGTCGAGCCCGTAGCTCGATGCGACCTCGGTGATGCGCTTGGACACCTCGGGCAGCGACATCGCGCGGTCCAGCCCGAGCCAGACGTTCTCGGCTGCGGTCAGGGTGTCGAAGAGCGAGAAATGCTGGTAGACCATGCTGATGCCGAGCGCGCGCGCCTCGGCCGGGCTCTTCACCGAGACGAGCTCACCGTTCCAGCGCATCTCGCCTTCGTCGGGCTGGACCGCGCCGTAGATGATCTTCATCAGCGTGCTCTTGCCCGCGCCGTTCTCGCCCAGCACGGCGTGGATCTCGCCCGGCTTGACGCGCAGGCCGACGCCGTCGTTCGCGCGTACCGCGGGGTACTGCTTGCTGATGCCGTTAAGTTCGAGGCGGAGCATGGCGGGTGTCTTCTCGCGTCAGCGTTCGATCCGGCGCGAGACCGGGTCAGCGCCGCTCGGCGGTGACCCGTTTACTGCGGTCTGGATCAGAAATGGTACTCGCCGCGGATCATCGGGGTCCGTGCCGTCGCACCCGCACCGGCGCCGCTGGCCACGGTCGGGTTGCCGAACTTGTTCTTCCAGTACTCGTACTCGACGCCGACCTTGAAGGTGTTCTTCGCACCTCCGGCGAGCGCGCCGACGTCGAGCATCAGGTTCATGTCGAGGTGGGTCTCGGTCGCCGTCGGGCCGCCATACTCGTTCGTGCCCTTCGAGCCGATGACCATCGCGTAGCCGTTGAACGACAGCGGCAGACTGCCGATCGGCACGCCCCAGTCGAGTTCGAGCGCGCCATGCGTCTTGTAGGTGTAGCGGTCGGGCAGGCCGTTCGGCGCGTTGCTCTCCTTGAGCACCAGCGCCGACAGGTTGGCGAAGCCGGGCACGTCGAACATCAGCGTCGGTCCGATCACCAGCATGCGCTTCTTCGACGCGTAGAAGTCGTTCTTCGTGTTCAGGTCGAAACCGGCCGTCAGGCCCAGACCGCGCACCGGGCCGAACTGGATCGCATGGCCGGACATCTTGCCGATGTCGAGCATGTGGCGGTAGACGAGGTAGACCTCCTGCGCGCCGGGGTTGCCCGCCACGCCGCCGCCCGGGTCGTTGCGGTCGGACATCAGCAGGTCGACGTTGAAGAAGTTGGTCCCGTACTTGTAGCCGCTGACATGCGTCAGCCCGACGATCGTCTTCGTGATGTCCTTGCGCGAGCCGTCCGGGTTGTTGTCGTACGGTTCCGCAAAACTCGAACCGTGGCGCAGGCTGAGCGCGGTGTCGCTCCAGTTGGCCGCGTGGCTCGCGCTCGCGAGCAGGGCCAGCGTGATCGCCACGCTGATGCGGGAAAGGGATGGCATGGGCTTCCTCGGGTTGTGGATGGATCGAGGGGCGCGTGGCCCGCTCGCGACCCAAGGTCGCAATATCCATACCACCGACGGGGAAGCGATCCATCAGACGCCGACCCGCTCGAAGCGCGGCATGCCGGCCACGTAGGCGGCGGCGACGTTGCGCTCGTCGCCCAGCGTCATCCACGCGAACACGCGCGCATGCAGTTCCTGCGCCGGCAGCCCCGGCACCGCGCCGCACGCGACGGCGTCGCGGTGGCCGGCGACATCGCCGACCGCCCAGTCCCAGACCACCACGTCGGCGAGCGCGCCGGTGTCGAAGTGGCCGATCTCGCCGTCCAGGCCCAGCGCCTCGGCGGCGCCGCGCGTCGCGGCATGCAGCGCGCTCCAGGCCGACAGGCGCGTGCCGTGCAGCGCCTGCACCTTGTAGCCCTCGGCGAGCGTGCGCAGCATCGACAGGCTGGTGCCGCCGCCGACGTCGCTGGCCAGGCTGACGCGGTGGCCCGCGTCGACCGCCGCCTGCCAGTCGAACAGCCCGCTGCCGAGGAACAGGTTGCTGCTCGGGCAGAACGCGATCTGTGCACCGGTGTCGCGCAGCAGCGCTCGGTCGTGGGTATCGAGCCAGATGCCGTGCGCCAGCACCGAGCGCTCGTGCAGCAGGCCATGGCGGTGGTAGACGTCGAGATAGCTGCGCGCCTCGGGGAACAGCTCGGCGACCCACTTCACCTCGTCGCGGTTCTCGGCGACATGGGTCTGAAGGTACAGCCCCGGATGGTGCCGCGCGAGCGCGCCGGCCATCGCGAGTTGCCCGGGCGTGCTCGTCGCGGCGAAGCGCACCGTCACGGCGTAGGCGTTGCGGCCGCGGCCGTGCCAGCGCTCGATCAGGTCCTCGCAGTCGGCCTCGGCGCCGGCGACGTCGTCGCGCAGGCCGTCGGGTGCGTGGCGGTCCATCAGCACCTTGCCGGCGACGACGCGCATGCTGCGTTCGGCCGCTGCCGCGAACAAGGCCTCGGCCGACACCTTGTGCACGGTCGGGAACACCACCGCCGCCGTCGTGCCGTGCGCGAGCAGCGCGTCGAGGAAACGCGCCGCGCCTTCGGCGGCCACCGCCGGGTCGGCGAAGCGGCGTTCGGCGGGGAAGGTGTAGGTGTCCAGCCAGTCGAGCAATCCGGTACCGTAGCTCGCGATCACGTCGAGCTGCGGGCAATGCACGTGGGTGTCGATGAAGCCTGGCAGGATCAGCCGGCCGCGGTGGTCCACGCGCTGCCAGTCCTCGCCCGGCGGCTCGTCGCCGGGCAGCGCACCGGCGATGCGGCCGGTGTCGACGAGCAGCCAGTGGTCGGGTCGCCAGCGCACGCTGGCCATCACCGAGCTGCCCCAGACCGGCGTGCCGGAGAAATCGAGCAGGTCGCCGCGCAGCGCGAGCCTCATGCCGCCTCCGAACGCCGCGGCAGCTTGCGTGACGCGAGCTGGCGCGCGACCTCGCGCACCTGCTCGCGGAACCAGCGCATCGACGGTGCGGCATGGGTGAGCTCGTGCCAGAGCTGGTAGTAGTTCAGCGGCGGAAAGGCGACCGGGCAGCGCACGATCTTCACCGGCAGCGAATCGACGTAGCGGCTGCAGAAAAGCCGCCCGGTCGTCAGCACGAGCAGGCTGTCGGCGACCATCATCGGGATCAGGCTGAAGTGCGAAGCGCGCACCATCACGTTGCGCGGCGCACCTTGCGCGGCCAGGAATTCGTCGATCACGCCCACCGCGCCGGCATGCAGCGGCATCGGCGCGACATGCTCGCATTCGAGGTATTTCTCGACCGTCCAGCCGCGCCCCTGCGTGCGTGCCACCGGATGCGCCTCGCCGACCAGGCAGACGACCTCGTCGCTGACGAGCCGGCCCAGGTGCAGCTCGGCTGGCGGGCGCAGCCAGTTGCCGATCACCAGGTCGACATCGCCGCTGGCGAGGAAGCGCCGGTAGTCGTACTCCTGCGACAAGGGCATCAGCTCGAGCCGCACTCCGGGCGCGAGCCGCTTCAGGTGCGCCACCAGCGCAGGCAGGAACAGCGGGTCGAGGTAGTCGCTGGCGGCGACGCGGAACGTCGCGTCGCTCGCGGCAGCATCGAACTCGGTGCTGCGGGCGCGGCCGCCGAACAGGCGCTGTGCCTCGTGTAGCACGCGCGTGGCCGGGTCCAGCAGTTGCAAGGCGGTCTCGGTGGGCTGCATCCGGTGGCCGGCGCGCACCAGCAAGGGGTCGCCGGTCAGCTCGCGCAGCCGCTTCAGCTGGGCGCTGACCGCCGGCTGGCTGCTCGCCAGCCGCATCGCGGCACGGGAAACGCTGCGTTCGGTGATCACGGTGTGCAAGACCCGGATGAGGTACAGGTCTATGGTGTCGAAATCGGCCCGCCTCACCATATGCTGGGATCCATAGTCGGTATGGGCTGGATCGTATACACGCTGGAGCGCGACGCGCTAACTTACGGGTAACTCCCGAGCAGGAACCGAAAGCCGATGAACCACCGAGCGATCCGATTCTTCCACCGCGGCGAGATCGTCGAGGTGGCGGACGCGCCGCCGACGCGCACGCTGCTCGAATGGCTGCGCGAGGACCGCCGCTGCACCGGCACCAAGGAAGGCTGCGCCGAAGGCGACTGCGGCGCCTGCACCGTGGTCGTCGGCGAGCTCGGCGCCGACGGCGCGCTCGCGCTCGAGCCCGTCAACGCCTGCATCCGCTTCCTGCCCACGCTCGACGGCAAGGCCGTCTTCACGGTCGAGGACCTGAAGCAGGGCGACGCGCTGCACCCGGTGCAGCAGGCCATGGTCGACTGCCACGGCTCGCAGTGCGGCTTCTGCACGCCGGGCTTCGTGATGTCGCTCTGGGCCGGCTACGAGCGCCACCGCAGCGCCGGCACCCGGCCCACGCGCCAGCAGCTCGCCGACGATCTGTCGGGCAACCTGTGCCGCTGCACCGGCTACCGGCCCATCCTCGACGCCGGCGAGCGCATGTTCGAGCTGCCGGCGCAGCCGCTGGATCCGGCGCCGATCGTCGCCGCGCTGCGTTCTATGCAGTCCGACCCGCCGCTGCAGCTGGCGCGGGGCTTCCACGCGCCGCGCACGCTGGCCGGGCTCGCTGCGCTGCGCGAGGCGCGGCCCGACGCGCGGCTGCTCGCCGGCGCGACCGACCTCGGCCTGTGGGTGACCAAGCAGCTGCGCGAGCTGGGCGAGCTGATCTACCTCGGCGAGGTGGCCGAGCTCAGGCGCATCGAGTGCGTCGACGGCGCCTTGCAGATCGGCGCCGGCGCGTCGCTCGAATCGGCCTGGAAGGCGCTCGTCGGCCAGTGGCCCGCCTTGCGCGACCTCTGGCTGCGCTTTGCGTCGCCACCCATCCGCAACGCCGGCACGATGGGCGGCAACGTCGCCAACGGCTCGCCGATCGGCGACTCGGCGCCGGTGCTGATCGCGCTCGACGCGCAGATCCTGCTGCGCCGCGGCGAGTGGCTTCGTTCGATGGCGCTCGCCGACTTCTACGTCGACTACATGAAGAACCGGCTCGAGCGTGGCGAATTCGTCCAGGGCTTGCGCGTGCCGCTGAACCCGGCCGCGCAGGTGAGGGCTTACAAGATCAGCAAGCGCTTCGACAGCGACATCTCGGCGGTCTGCGCCGGTCTGGCGATCGAGCTCGACGGCGGCCTCTTGAGCTCGGCGCGCTTCGCCTTCGGCGGCATGGCCGCCACCGTGCGCCGCGCTAGCGCGGCCGAGGCGGCGGTCGTCGGCCGGCCGTGGAACGAGGCCAGCGCGCGCGCTGCCGCGGCCGCGCTGGCGCAGGACTTCGAGCCGCTCAGCGACATGCGCGCCAGCGCCGGCTACCGGCTTCGGGTTGCCGGCAACCTGCTGCAGCGGCTGTGGCTGGAGACGCGCGCCGACGATCCGCTGCCCGAGCGCGCGCTGAGCGTCTGGAGCCGGGAGGCGAACGCATGAACAAGCCAGCCGAAGGGCCGCTGCTCGCCGACCGGGAAGCCGTCGCCGGCGCCAGCCTGGCGCACGAGTCCGCCCACCTGCACGTGGCCGGCGCCGCACCCTACACCGACGACCTGCCCGAGCTCGCCGGCACGCTGCACGCCGCGCTCGGCCTGTCGCCGCTGGCGCATGGCGTGCTGCGCGCCATCGACCTCGACGCGCTGCGCGCGCTGCCCGGCGTGGTCGACGTCGTCACCGCGGCCGACATTCCGGGCGTCAACGACTGCGGCTCGCTCGTCCGCGACGACCCGATCCTCGCCGGCACGCCGGCCGAGGCGGGCGCGGTCGGACCCGTCGGCGCGACGCTGCGCTACCTCGGACAGCCGGTCGTTGCGGTGATCGCCGAGACCCGCACCGCGGCGCGGCGCGCGGCGGCGAAGGCGCGCGAGCTGATGCGCGCCGACCCGCTGCCGCCGGTGCTGACGCCGCAGCAAGCCCATGCCGCGGCCCAGTACGTCGTGCCGCCGATGCACCTGCGCCGCGGCGATGCGGCCGCGGCGATCGCGAGCGCGCCGCACCGGCTCGCGACGAGCTTCGAGGTCGGCGGCCAGGAGCAGTTCTACCTCGAAGGGCAGATCGCCTATGCGCTGCCGACCGAGGACGCCGGCATGAAGGTCTGGTGCTCGACCCAGCACCCGAGCGAGATGCAGCACCTGGTTGCGCAGGCGCTGGGCCGGCCCGCGCACGCGGTGCAGGTCGAATGCCGGCGCATGGGCGGCGGCTTCGGCGGCAAGGAGTCGCAGTCGGCGCTGTTCGCCTGCGTCGCGGCGGTGGCGGCGGCGCGGCTGCAGTGGCCGGTCAAGCTGCGCGTCGACCGCGACGACGACTTCCTGATCACCGGCCGCCGCCATTGTTTCGCCTACGAGGCCGAGATCGGCTACGACGACGAGGGCCGCATCCTCGGCGCCGAGGTCACGATGGTCTCGCGCGCCGGCCATTCGGCCGACCTCTCGGGTCCGGTGATGACGCGCGCGCTGTGCCACTTCGACAACGCCTACTGGCTGCCGCACGTCGCGGTGCACGGCTACTCGGGCCGGACGAACACGCAGAGCAACACCGCGTTCCGCGGCTTCGGCGGGCCGCAGGGCGCGATCGCGATCGAGATGCTGCTCGACTTCGGTCGCGCGCCGCCTCGGCCGCGACCCGCTCGCGGTGCGGCGCGCGAACTTCTACGGCGTCGGCACCCACGACGTCACGCCCTACGGGCAGAAGCTCGAGGACAACCTTGCCGGGCCGCTCGTCGCGCAGCTCGAGCGCACGAGCGACTACGCGGCGCGGCGCGAGGCCGTCGCCGCGTTCAATGCGGCGAGCCCGTTGCTGAAGAAGGGCCTGGCGCTGACGCCGCTCAAGTTCGGCATCTCGTTCAACGTCGTGCATCTGAACCAGGCCGGCGCGCTGGTCCATGTCTACACCGACGGCTCGGTGCTCGTGAACCACGGTGGCACCGAGATGGGCCAGGGCCTGAACACCAAGGTCGCCCAGGTCGTCGCGCACGAGCTCGGGCTGCCGCTGGCCGCGGTGCGCGTGACCGCGACCGACACGCACAAGGTCGCCAACACCTCGGCCACCGCGGCCAGCACCGGCAGCGACCTGAACGGCAAGGCGGCGCAGGACGCCGGGCAGCGCTGCCGAGGTGCACTTCGCCAGGGGCGAGGTCACGACGGGCGGCCGCACGCTGCCCTTCGCCGAGCTCGTCGAGCGCGCCTACCTGGCCCGCGTGCAGCTGTGGAGCGACGGCTTCTACGCCACGCCGGGGCTGAGCTGGGACCGCGAGACGCTGCAGGGCCACCCCTTCTACTACTTCGCCTGGGGCGCGGCGGTGAGCGAAGTGCTGGTCGACACGCTGACCGGCGAATGGCGGCTGCTGCGCGCCGACCTGCTGCACGACGTCGGGCGCTCGCTGAACCCGGCGCTGGACATCGGCCAGATCGAGGGCGCCTTCATCCAGGGCATGGGCTGGCTGACGATGGAGGAGCTGGTCTGGCACCCCGCCGACGGCTCGGCGAAGGCCGGCATGCTGATGACGCATGCCCCCAGCACCTACAAGATCCCGACGGCGAACGACTGCCCGCCGGTGCTCAACGTGGCGCTGTTCGAGCGCGACAACGCGGTCGACAGCATCCACCGCAGCAAGGCCGTCGGCGAGCCGCCGCTGCTGCTGCCGTTCTCGGTCTTCTTCGCGATCCGCGATGCGGTCTCGGCGGTGGGCGAGCACCGCGTCGACCCGCCGCTACGGGCGCCGGCGACGAGCGAGGCGATCCTGCGCGCGATCGACGCGGTGCGGGCCGGGTGATGACGCTGCAGGCCGCCGCGCTGCTCTGGCAGGCCGAACGCCGGCCGGCGGTGGTGGTCGAGGTAGCGGCGCACCGCGGCTCGGTGCCGCGCGAGGCCGGCACGCGCATGCTCGTCGGCACCGCCGAGGTGCTGGGCACGATCGGCGGAGGGCACCTCGAGCTGCGGGCGATCGCCGATGCGCGCGCGTTGCTCGCCGGCTCGCCGGTCGCGGTCGAGCAGCGGATCCCTCTGGGGCCTGCGCTCGGCCAATGCTGCGGCGGCGAGGTCAGGCTGCGCTTCACGCCGCTCGCCGACAGCCGCCCGGCCGACTGGGACGCGCCGGCACCGCGCTTCACGCTCCAGCTCTACGGTGCCGGGCACGTCGGGCGCGCGATCGTCGCGCTGCTCGAAGGCGTCGCCTGCCGCGTGCAATGGATCGACGCGCGCGACGACGAGTTCCCGCGCGCGCCGGGCGCGCCGCACATCGAACGCGTCTGCGTCGATCCGGTCGAGGCCGAGGTCGACGCCGCGCCGCCGGGTGCGTTCTTCCTCGTGCTGACGCATCGCCACGACCTCGATTTCGCGATCACCGAGGCGGTGCTGCGCCGTGGCGACTTCGGCTTCCTCGGCCTGATCGGCTCGAAGACCAAGCGCGCGCGCTTCCTGCGCCGGCTCGCCGACCGCGGCGTCGCGCCCGGCGCGCTGGCGCGGCTGAACTGCCCGATCGGGCTGCCCGGCATCCACGGCAAGGAGCCCGAGGTGATCGCGATCTCGGTCGTCGCGCAACTGCTCGCACTGCCGCTCGCGCTGCCGCCCGCACTGCCGGCTCAGGCGGTGCAGACGCGGTCGCAGCCGGCGGTCTTCGCGGCGTAGAGCGCGCGGTCGGCCTCGGCTGCGGCGCGCGGCCAGTCGGCGAGCGTGTGGAACGGACGCGAGACGCCGATGCTGATCGAGCAGCCTGCGTCGCCGTGGCCGGCGGCGGCGCCGACCTCGAGCGAGCGCGCGGCCTCGCGCAGGCGCTCGGCGAGCGAGCGCGCTCCGGCCGCGTCGGCGCCCGCGCAGCAGATCACGAACTCCTCGCCACCGACGCGCGCGACCAGGTCGCTCGGTCGCAGGTGGCGCTTCAGCGTCGCGGCCAGCGCGCGCAGCACGAGGTCGCCGGCGGCGCGGCCGAGGCGGTCGTTGACGCGCTTGAAGTGGTCGGCGTCGATCGCCAGCAGCGTCAGCGCTGGCGCGTCGCGGGCGCCGAAATGCCGCGTCAGCGCTTCGTCGAGGCCGCTGCGGTTGAGCAGCCTCGTCAGCGCGTCGCGCGTCG
>MEGM01000053.1:0-14389 GCA_001725505.1 Rubrivivax sp. SCN 70-15
TGCTGTTCCTGGGCGGCTGGCTGTCGCCGTTCGGCTTCCTCGACTTCATCCCGGGCTGGATCTGGCTCGCGGCCAAGGTCTTCGTCGTCGTGACGATGTTCCTCTGGGTGCGCGCGACCTTCCCGCGCTTCCGCTACGACCAGATCATGCGTCTGGGCTGGAAGATCTTCATCCCGGTCACGCTGGTCTGGCTGGTCGTCGTCGGCCTGTGGATGCAGTCGCCCGTCAACATCTGGAAATGATGACCCACCCCCGAAGCGCCTTCGGCGCCCTCCCTCGAGGGGGCGCTGCCCGCGGACCGGTGCAGCCGGATCCGAGGCTGCCGCTCGATGCATCGCGGAGCAACTGAATGGCCTCCCTCACCGCCGTCAAGGACCTGTTCTCGAGCTTCCTGCTCACCGAGCTGTTCAAGGGCATGAAGCTCACCGGCCGCTACTTCCTGGCCAAGAACATCACGATCCAGTTCCCGGAAGAGAAGACGCCGCTGTCGCCGCGATTCCGCGGCCTGCACGCGCTGCGCCGCTACGAGAACGGCGAGGAGCGCTGCATCGCCTGCAAGCTCTGCGAAGCCGTCTGCCCGGCGATGGCGATCACGATCGAGAGCGACCAGCGCGACGACGGCAGCCGCCGCACGACGCGCTACGACATCGACCTGACCAAGTGCATCTTCTGCGGCTTCTGCGAGGAAAGCTGCCCGGTCGATTCGATCGTCGAGACCCAGGTCTTCGAATACCACGGCGAGAAGCGCGGCGACCTGTACTTCACGAAGGACATGCTGCTCGCGGTCGGCGACCGCTACGAGAAGGAGATCGCCGAGGCCCGCGCGGCGGACGCGAAATTCCGATGAACACGACCTCCGCGCTCTTCTATGTCTTCTCCGCGGTGCTGCTGTTCGCGGCATTTCGGGTCATCACCGCGCGCAGCACGGTGCACGCGGCGCTGTTCCTCGTGCTCGCGTTCTTCAGCGCATCCTGCGTCTGGATGCTGCTGCGCGCCGAGTTCCTCGCGATCGCGCTCGTGCTCGTCTACGTCGGCGCGGTGATGGTGCTGTTCCTGTTCGTCGTGATGATGCTCGACATCAACACCGACAGCCTGCGCGAAGGCTTCTGGAAGCATTTCCCGCTCGCCGGCATGGTCGGTGCGGTGATCGCGCTCGAGATGGCGCTGGTGCTGCTGCGCGGCTTCCAGCCGACGCAGGCCGCAGCGCCCGACGCGAAGGCGCTCCAGCTGGGCAACACGAAGCTGCTCGGCATCGAGATCTACACCCATTACCTGTACCCGCTCGAGATTGCCGCGGTGCTGCTGCTGGTGGCCATCGTCGCGGCGATCGCGCTCACGCTGCGCGGCCGCAAGGACAGCCGGCGCCAGGACCCGGGCCAGCAGGTGCGCGCGAAGAAGGCCGACCGGCTGCGGCTGGTCAAGATGGCCGCGGTGGTCGAGACGCCGTCGGTCCCGAAGGAGGGGCAATCGTGAGCACCGGGGCGATCACCCTCGGCCACTACCTGACGCTGGGCGGCATCCTGTTCGCGCTGTCGGTGGTCGGCATCTTCCTGAACCGGCGCAACCTGATCGTGCTGCTGATGGCGATCGAGCTGATGCTGCTCGCCGTCAACCTGAACTTCGTCGCGTTCTCGCACTACCTGGGCGACATGGCGGGCCAGGTGTTCGTCTTCTTCATCCTCACCGTGGCAGCGGCCGAATCGGCCATCGGTCTGGCGATCCTGGTCGTGCTGTTCCGCAACCGCGCGTCGATCAACGTCGAAGAGCTCGACGAGCTCCAGGGATGACCATGACACCCCCCCGTAGCGCCTCCGGCGCCCCCCCAAGGGCCACGAAGAGGCCCTGTCCGGTCCTCGGGCGCGCCGCCAGCGGCCCGGCGCAGCCGGTTCCGCGTCGGCCGCTTGGCCTTGCCGCGTTCATCGCACACTGACATGGCTTCCTCGATCTCTCAAGGGCTGCTGCTCACCATCGCGCTCGCGCCGCTGGCCGGTGCGCTGATCGCCGGCCTCGCCGGCAGGCTCGTCGGCAACCGCGGCGCGCACCTCGTCACGATCCTCGGCGTGCTGATCTCCTTCATCGGCTCGGCGATCGTGCTGAAGGCGGTGGCGGTCGACGGCGCGCGCTACGCCGGCACGGTCTACGAATGGGCCAACGTCGGCGGGCTGAAGATGGAGGTCGGCTTCCTCGTCGACGGCCTGACCGCGATGATGATGTGCGTCGTCAGCTTCGTCTCGCTGATGGTCCACGTCTACACCATCGGCTACATGGAGGGCGACCCCGGCTACAAGCGCTTCTTCGCCTACATCTCTCTGTTCACCTTCTCGATGCTGATGCTCGTGATGAGCAACAACTTCCTGCAGCTGTTCTTCGGCTGGGAGGCGGTGGGCCTGGTGAGCTACCTGCTGATCGGCTTCTGGTTCAAGCGGCCGACGGCGATCTTCGCGAACCTGAAGGCCTTCCTCGTGAACCGGGTCGGCGACTTCGGTTTCATCCTCGGCATCGGCCTGATCGCCGCGTTCGCCGGCACGCTGAACTACGGCGAGGCCTTCGCGAAGGCGCCCGAACTGGCCAAGATCGTCTTCCCGGCGAGCTTGTGGGGCGGGGACTGGATGCTGATCACGGTGATCTGCATCTGCCTGTTCATCGGCGCGATGGGCAAGAGCGCGCAGTTCCCGCTGCACGTCTGGCTGCCCGACTCGATGGAAGGTCCGACGCCGATCTCGGCGCTGATCCACGCGGCGACGATGGTCACCGCCGGCATCTTCATGGTCGCGCGCATGTCGCCGCTGTTCGAGCTGTCCGACGCGGCGCTGAACTTCGTCCTCGTGATCGGCGCGATCACGGCGCTGTTCATGGGCTTCCTGGGGATGATCCAGAACGACATCAAGCGCGTCGTCGCCTATTCCACGCTGAGCCAGCTCGGCTACATGACGGTGGCGCTGGGTGCTTCGGCCTACTCGGTGGCGGTGTTCCACCTGATGACGCATGCGTTCTTCAAGGCGCTGCTGTTCCTGGCCGCCGGCTCGGTGATCATGGGCATGCACCACGACCAGGACATCCGCAACATGGGCGGCCTGCGCAAGTACATGCCGATCACCTGGATCACCGCGCTGGTCGGATCGCTGGCGCTGATCGGCACGCCGCTGTTCTCGGGCTTCTATTCGAAGGACAGCATCATCGAGGCGGTGCAACTGAGTCACCTGCCGGGCGCGGGCTTCGCCAGCTTCGCGGTCGTCGCCAGCGTGTTCGTGACCGCGTTCTACTCGTTCCGGATGTACTTCCTCGTCTTCCACGGCGAGGAGCGCTTCCGCCACAAGCCGTTCCCGTCCGAGCCCGCGCACGACGACGGCCACGACGACGAACACCACGCCCCGCACGACGCAACGCCGCATGAATCGCCCTGGGTCGTGACGGCGCCGCTGGTGCTGCTCGCGCTGCCCTCGGTGGTGATCGGCTTCATCACGATCCGCGCGATGCTCTACGGCGACTTCTTCAAGGACGCGATCTACGTCGATGCGGCGCGTCACCCGGCGATGAGCCGGCTGGCCGAGGAATTCCACGGCGCCGCCGCGATGGCGCTGCACGGGCTGACGGCGCTGCCGTTCTGGCTCGCGCTCGCCGGCGTCGCCACCGCCTGGCTGTTCTACCTGAAGGCGCCGGCGATACCGGCCGCGCTCGACCGCAACCTCGGTCCGTTGCGCAAGCTGCTCGAGAACAAGTACTACATGGACTGGTTCAACGAGCACGTGCTCGCCGCCGGCGCGCGCGGCCTCGGACTCGGGCTGTGGAAGGGCGGCGACCAGGGCCTGATCGACGGCGCCGTCGTCAACGGCTCGGCGCGTGCGGTCGGCCGCCTGGCCGGCGTCGTGCGCCGGGTCCAGACCGGCCACCTGTACTGGTACGCCCTCGTCATGCTGCTGGGCATCTTCGGCTTCATGACCTGGCGCCTGTGGCCGTATTTCGGCGGCCTGATCCGCTGACGCGGCACGAGCAAAGAACAAAAGCGAGCGAAGAATGGGTCTCCTGAGTCTTGCGATCTGGCTGCCGATCGCATTCGGCGTGCTGCTGCTGGCGATCGGCAACGACCGCAACGCCACCGCCGTGCGCCGCGTCGCGCTCGTCGGCGCGCTGGCGAGCTTCGCGGTGACGATCCCGCTGATCACCGGCTTCGACAGCAGCACCGCTTTGATGCAGTTCCAGGAGATGCAGCCCTGGATCGGCCGCTTCAACGTGCACTACCACCTCGGCATCGACGGCCTGTCGGTCTGGTTCGTGCTGCTCACCGCGTTCATCACGGTGATCGTCGTGCTGTCGGCGTGGAAGGTCATCACCGACCGCGTCGCGCAGTACATGGGCGCGTTCCTGATCCTCTCCGGGCTGCTGATCGGCGTCTTCACCGCGCTCGACGGGCTGCTGTTCTACGTCTTCTTCGAGGCCACGCTGATCCCGATGTACATCATCATCGGCGTCTGGGGCGGCCCCAAGCGCGTCTACGCGGCGTTCAAGTTCTTCCTCTACACGCTGCTTGGCTCGCTGCTGATGCTGGTCGCGCTGGCCTACCTGTACTTCAAGTCGGGCGGCAGCTTCGAGATCCTCGACTGGTACAAGCTGCCGCTGCCGATGTCGGCGCAGGCGCTGCTGTTCTTCGCCTTCTTCGCTGCGTTCTCGGTCAAGGTGCCGATGTGGCCGGTGCACACCTGGCTGCCCGACGCGCACGTCGAGGCGCCGACCGGCGGCTCGGTCGTGCTGGCGGCGATCATGCTCAAGCTCGGCGCCTACGGCTTCCTGCGCTTCTCGCTGCCGATCGCACCCGACGCGAGCCGCGAATACGCCGGCTTCATGATCGCGCTGAGCCTGATCGCGGTGGTCTACATCGGCCTCGTCGCTCTCGTCCAGCAGGACATGAAGAAGCTCGTCGCCTACAGCTCGATCGCGCACATGGGCTTCGTCACGCTGGGCTTCTTCATCTTCAACGAGCTCGGCGCGAGCGGCGCGATCGTGCAGATGATCTCGCACGGCTTCGTCTCGGGCGCGATGTTCCTCGCGATCGGCGTGCTCTACGACCGCGTCCATTCGCGCGAGATCAGCGCCTACGGCGGGGTCGCGAACACGATGCCCAAGTTCGCCGCCTTCGCGGTGCTGTTCGCGATGGCCAACTGCGGCCTGCCGGGCACGGCCGGCTTCGTCGGCGAGTGGATGGTGATCCTGGGTGCGGTCAAGTACGACTTCTGGATCGGCCTGCTCGCCGCGACGACGCTGATCTTCGGCGCCGCCTACACGCTGTGGATGGTCAAGCGCGTCTACTTCGGCGATGTCGCGAACGAGCACGTGAAGACGCTGTCCGACCTCGACGGGCGCGAGTTCCTGATGCTCGCGCTGCTCGCCGCTGCGGTGCTCTGGATGGGCCTGTACCCGAAGCCCTTCACCAGCGTGATGCAGGTCTCGGTGACCGAGCTGCTCAAGCACGTCGCCCAATCCAAGCTCAACTGACGACGCGCGGCAACCTGGACATGACAACGATGAACTGGCTCGTCATCACCCCCGAGATCTGGCTGCTCGCCGCGGCCTGCGCCATAACGCTGATCGACCTCTTCGTCACCGACGCCGGCCGTCGGCCGACGTTCTGGCTGACGCAGGCCGCGCTGGCCGTCTTCGCACTGCTGCACCTGCGCGCCTTCGACGCCGGCGACACCGTCTACGCCCTGCAGGGCATGGTCGTCGGCGACCCGATGGGCCACCTGCTGGCCTTCTTCGCCGCGATCGCGACGATGGTCACGGTGGCCTACGCGCGGCCCACGCTGGCGAGCCGCGAAATGCTCAAGGGCGAGTTCTTCACGCTGACCTTGTTCTCGCTGCTCGGCATCTCGGTGATGACCTCGGCGAACAACTTCCTCGTCGTCTACCTCGGGCTCGAGCTGATGAGCCTGTCGCTGTACGCGCTGACCGCGATGCGCCGCGACCATGCGGTCTCGACCGAGGCGGCGATGAAGTACTTCGTGCTCGGCGCGCTCGCGAGCGGCTTCCTGCTCTACGGGCTGTCGATGATGTACGGTGCGACCGGCACGCTGGCGATCCCGCGCGTGTTCGAGCAGATCGCAACGAATCCGGCGATCAACCGCGAGGTGCTGGTCTTCGGCGTCGTCTTCGTCGTTGCCGGGCTGGGATTCAAGCTCGCGGCGGTCCCGTTCCACATGTGGGTGCCCGACGTCTACCAGGGCGCACCGACTGCAGTCACGCTGCTGATCGGCGGCGCGCCGAAGTTCGCCGGTTTCGCGATCACGATCCGTCTGCTCGTCGAGGGCATGCTCGGTCTGGCCACCGACTGGCAGCCGATGTTCATCGTCCTCGCGGTCGGCTCGCTGGTGGTGGGCAACCTCGCGGCCATCGCGCAGACGAACCTCAAGCGCATGCTCGCCTATTCGACGATCGCGCAGATCGGCTTCGTGCTGCTCGGCCTGGCCGCAGGCGTCGTCGGCGGCAGCACGCTGCCGGCAGGCAACGCCTACAGCTCGGCGCTGTTCTATCTGTTGAGCTACGTGCTCACGACGCTGGGCACCTTCGGGCTGATCATGTTCCTGTCGCGCCAGGGTTTCGAGAGCGAGCAGATCGACGACCTCGCCGGGCTCGCGCGCCGCGCGCCCTGGGTCGCCGGCGTGATGACGGTCTTCATGTTCTCGCTCGCCGGCGTGCCGCCGCTGATCGGCTTCTACGCCAAGCTCGCGATCCTGCAGGCGCTGGTCTCGACCGGCGCGCCGGGCTATCTGTGGCTCGCGGTGATCGCGGTGCTGCTGTCGCTCGTCGGCGCCTTCTACTACCTGCGCGTCGTCAAGGTGATGTACTTCGACGAGCCAGTGCACACCGAGCCGCTGCAGCGCGGCGCAGGGGTGAGCGCGCTGCTGGCGCTGAACGGCGCGGCGGTGCTGATGTTCGGCATCCTGCCCGGCGGTCTGATGGCGATCTGCCGCGACGCGATCGTCAAGGCGCTCACGAGCTGATGGCCGACGAGCCCGACGCCCACCTCGTCGAGCGTCGGGTCGGCGGGCGCACGCTGCTCGAAGGCGGCTTCCTCGAGGTCCGGCGCGACGACGTGCTGCTGCCCGACGGCAGCACCGCGACGCGCGAATACATCCGCCACCCCGGCGCAGTCGCGGTGATCCCGCTGCTCGACGACGGCCGCATCGTGCTCGTGCGCCAGTTCCGCTACCCGATCGGGCGCACGATCGTCGAGTTCCCGGCCGGCAAGCTCGACGCCGGCGAGGCGCCGCTGGCCTGCGCGCGCCGCGAGCTGGCCGAGGAAACCGGCTACCGCGCGCGCGAATGGGCGTTCGCGTGCGAGATCCACAACGCCGCGGCGTACTCGAGCGAGAGCATCTGGCTCTACTTCGCGCGCGGCCTGGTCGCCGGAGAGCAGCGCCTGGACGTCGGCGAGTTCCTCGACGTGCTGCGCCTGAGCGAGGCCGAGCTCGACGCGCTCGCCGCCGGCGACGGCCTGCCCGACGTGAAGACGCGCATCGGCCTGCACTGGCTGCAGCGCTGGCATGCCGGCGCCTGGGCCTTGCAGTGGCAGCCCGACCCGGACCCGCCCTCGACCCTATGATCGGCGGATGAAAGTCCTGGACCTGCGCTGCGCGAACGGTCACCGCTTCGAAGGCTGGTTCGCGAGCGACGACGAGTTCATGGAGCAGAACGGGCGCGGGCTGATCGAGTGCCCGCTCTGTGCCGACCGCGAGATCGGCCGCCTGCCCAGCGCGCCGCGGCTCAATCTGTCGGGTGCGCGCGAAGCGACGAACCCGCCAGCGCCCGCCGCGCCGGTGCCCGCCGCGCCGTCGGCGCCGGCCGACGTGCAGGCGGCCTGGCTGGGCGCGGTGCGCCAGATGCTCGCCAGCACCGAGGACGTCGGCGAGCGCTTCGCCGAGGAGGCGCGTCGCATCCATTACGGCGAGACGCCGTCGCGCGGCATCCGCGGCGAGGCGACGCCCGAGGAGCGGGTCGCGCTGCACGACGAGGGCATCGAGGTGATGTCGATTCCGGTGCCGCGCGCGCTGAAGGGCCCGGTGCAGTAGCACGGCCCGCGCGCTGCGCGCAGCATGGTCGCGCCGGGCGGTGAGCGGGCAATCACGAATTTCCCTTTGCCGCGCGCTGGGTAGAGTGGGCTCCCGACGGGGCCGAAGAACGCCCATCCACTGCAACCGCCACGAGGAGAACACCGAATGTCACAGTCCAACTTCCCGCTGCGCCGGCGCAGCGTCGTGCTCGGCAGTCTCGGCAGCGCCGCGCTCGCGCTGTCGCCGCTGGCGCGCGCGCAGCAGACCTTCATCAACGTCCTCACCGGCGGCCAGAGCGGGGTCTACTACCCGCTCGGCGTGGCGCTGTCGCAGATCTACGCCAAGGCGCTGCCGAACGCGAAGGTCTCGGTGCAGTCGACCAAGGCCTCGGCCGAGAACCTGAACCTGCTCCAGGCGGGGCGCGGCGAGATCGCCTTCACGCTCGCCGATGCGCTGTCCGATGCCTGGAAGGGCGACAAGGAAGCCGGCTTCCCCGCGCCGCTGAACAAGCTGCGCGCGGTGGCCGGCATCTACTCGAACTACATCCAGCTCGTCGCCACCGCCGACTCGGGCATCAAGACCCTGGCCGACCTGAAGGGCAAGCGGATCTCGGTCGGTGCGCCAAAGTCCGGCACCGAGCTGAACGCGCGCGCGATCCTGAAGGCCGCCGGGCTGAGCTACGGCGACTTCTCCAAGGTCGAGTACCTGCCCTTCGGCGAGTCGGTCGACCTGATGAAGAACCGCCAGCTCGACGTCACGCTGCAGTCCGCGGGCCTGGGCGTCGCCTCGATCCGCGACCTGGCGACCTCGGTCAAGATCGTCGTCGTCTCGATCAGCCCCGAGATCGCGGCCAAGGTCGGCGACGCCGCGTACCAGCCGGCGACGATCCCGGCCAACACCTACCCCGGCCAGACCGCCGACACGCCGACGATCGCGATCAAGAACTTCCTCGTCTCGCATTCCGGCGTTCCCGACGACGAGGTCTACGCGATGACGAAGTCGATGTTCGAGAACCTGGACACCCTGGTCGCGGCGCACAGCGCGGCCAAGGGCATCACGAAGGCCGGCGCGGTGACCGGCACCGCCGTGCCTTTCCATCCGGGGGCGCAGAAGTACTACCGCGAAGTCGGCTTGATGAAGTAGGCATGGCCCATCCTGCGTCCGGGGCGGCGGCGGCCGCCGTGCCCCCGCCGAGCGCCGCCGACGACCACGCGCCGGGCTTCAGCGGCGCGCTGTTCTGGGTCGCGGTGGTGTTCTCGGTCTTCCAGATCGTCACCGCGGCGTTCAGCCCGCTGTCCAGCTCGGTCGTGCGCGCGGTGCACGTGGGCTTCCTGCTCCTCGTCACCTTCGTGCTGTTTCCGCCGCTGGGGCGGCGCAGCCTGGGCTGGCTCGTCGGCGCGGCGGCGTTCTGCGCCGGGCTGTACCACTGGGTCTTCGAGGCCGACCTGATCCAGCGCGCCGGCGACATGACGCCCAGCGACATGGTCGTCGGCTGCCTGACCGTGGTGCTCGTGTTCGAGGCCGCGCGGCGCATCATGGGCTTCGCGCTGCCGCTGATCTGCCTGCTGTTCCTGGCCTACGGGATGTTCGGCCAGTACCTGCCGGGCGAGCTTTCGCACCGGCCCTACGGCTTCGACCAGATCGTCTCGCAGCTCGGTTTCGGCACCGAAGGCATCTACGGCACGCCGATCTACGTCTCGTCGTCGTACATCTTCCTGTTCATCCTGTTCGGCGCCTTCCTCGAGCAGGCCGGGATGATCGCCCTCTTCACCGACTTCGCGCTCGGCCTGTTCGGCCACACCAAGGGCGGGCCGGCGAAGGTCGCGGTGGTGTCGTCGGGGCTGATGGGCACGATCAACGGCTCGGGCGTGGCCAACGTCGTCACCACCGGCCAGTTCACGATCCCGCTGATGAAGCGTTTCGGCTACAGGGCCGAATTCGCCGGCGGCGTCGAGGCGACCGCGAGCATGGGCGGGCAGATCATGCCGCCGGTGATGGGGGCGGTGGCCTTCATCATGGCCGAGACGATCAACGTGCCCTACGTCGAGATCTGCAAGGCGGCGGCGATCCCGGCGATCCTGTACTTCCTGACCGCCTTCGTGATGGTCCACCTCGAGGCCGGCCGCTCCGGGCTCGTCGGCATGCCCAAGGACGAATGCCCCGACCCCTGGGCCGCGCTGCGCCTGCGCTGGTACCTGATCCTGCCGCTCGCGATCCTGGTCTGGCTGCTCTTCGCCGGCTACACGCCGCTGTTCTCGGGCATGGTCGGCCTGGCGCTGACGGTGGTGCTGATCTTCGGCGCGGCGATGACGCAGCGCTTCGGCGGCTATCCGCTGCGGGTGACGTTCTGGGTCCTGATCGGCCTTGCTGCGTCGAGCTTCTTCAAGTACGGCATCGGCGCGGTGATCGCGCTCGCGCTCGCGATGGCGGCGGTGCTCTGGTTCCTCAAGGGCGGGCGCGAGAGCCTGCGCGTCGCGCTCGGCGCGCTCGCCGACGGCGCGCGCCATGCGCTGCCCGTCGGCGTGGCCTGTGCGCTGGTCGGCGTGATCATCGGCGTGCTCACGCTCACCGGCGTCGCGACCACCTTCGCCGGCTACATCATCGAGCTCGGCCACAGCAGCCTGTTCCTCAGCCTGGTGCTGACGATGCTGGTCTGCCTGGTGCTCGGCATGGGCATCCCGACGATCCCGAACTACATCATCACCAGCTCGCTCGCCGCGCCGGCGCTGCTCAAGCTCGGCGTGCCGCTGATCGTCTCGCACATGTTCGTCTTCTACTTCGGCATCATGGCCGACCTGACGCCGCCGGTCGCGCTGGCGGCGTTCGCGGCGGCGCCGATCGCGCGCGCCAGCGGCCTGAAGATCGGCCTGCAGGCGATGCGTATCGCGATCGCCGGCTTCATCATCCCGTTCATGGCGGTCTATTCGCCGTCGCTGATGCTGGTCAGCGGCAGCCTCTGGGACACCGGCTACGTGGTCGTCAAGGCGATCGTCGCGATCCTGCTCTGGGGCGGCGCGGCGATCGGCTGGTGGCTCGCGCCGCTGCGCTGGTTCGAGCGCGTCTGGGCCTTCGCGGCGGCATCCTTCCTCGTCGCCGCCTTGCCCGCCACCGACGAGATCGGTTTCGCGATGACCGCGGCGCTCGCCGCCTGGCACTGGACGCGCACGCGTCCGAAGCGTCTCGCGGCGGGCTGAACGCGATGGCCGTGCTGGCTGCGCTGTGCCTGGCCGCAGGCGCGTTCCACGTGCGGCTGCCGGTGACGCACTTCACGCTGCGCTGGCGCCATTCGATCGAGAAGATCGAGTGGGACGAGGACTACGAGGTCGCCGGCGACTGGCTGCTGCTGTCGCAGGCGCGCATCCGCGGCTCCGGCGCCGGCATGGAGCCGCCGCCCGGCGCGACGCTGTTCGACGGTGCCTGGCATTACCGGCTCGCCGACCCCTGGCGACGCGAGGTGGTGCTCGCGCGCTCCGACTTCGTGCCCGACTACGAACTGTGCATCGGCGGGCGCTGCCAGCGCCTGTGGCACTGGATCCCGGTCGCGGCCGGGCCGACGACGCTCACCGCCTGCACCGCGCCGCGCTGACTACAGCACCCGGCCCGGGTTCATGCGCCCCTGCGGGTCCAGCGCCTGCTTGATCGCGCGCATCAGCTTCAGCGCCACCGGCGCCTTGCGTGCCGCCAGCTCGTCGCGCTTGAGCGCGCCGATGCCGTGCTCGGCCGAGATCGAGCCCTGGTGGGCGAGCACCGCGTCGTAGACGACCTTGTTGACCGCGTGCTCCTCGTCGGCGAGGAAGCGCTTCGCGTCGACGCCCTCGGGCGCCTGCACGTTGTAGTGCAGGTTGCCGTCGCCGAGGTGGCCGAAGTCGACCAGCCGCACGCCCGGGAAGCGCGCCTGCAGTGCGGCGTCGGTCGCGGCGACGAAGGCCGGGATCGACGACACCGGCAGCGCGATGTCGTGCTTGACGTTCGGGCCCTCCTCGGCCTGCGCGAGCGGGATCGCCTCGCGCAGCTGCCACATCGCGTGCGACTGCGCCAGGCTCTCGGCGACCGCGGCGTCGGTGATGCAGCCGGCCTCGAGCGCGGCCCCGAGCAGGGCCTCGAAGCGTGCGCGCGCGGCGGCCTCGCTCTCGGTGTCGCTCTGCTCGAGCAGCACGGTCCAGGGCGCGCCGGGCAGCGGCCGCGGCAGCGCCGGGAAATGGCGCGCGACGAGGTCGAGCGCGAAGCGGCCCATGACCTCGAAACCGGTCAGCGCGGCGCCCAGCCGAGCGCGCGCAAGGTCGAGCAAGGCCACGCCGTCGGCCAGCGTCGCGCAGGCGGCGAGGGCGGTGGTGCGCGCGGCGGGCTGCGGGAACAGCTTCAGCGTCGCCGCGGTGATGATGCCCAGCGTGCCTTCGCTGCCGATGAACAGGTCGCGCAGGTCGTAGCCGGTGTTGTCCTTGCGCAGCCCGCTCAGGCCGTCCCAGACCTCGCCGTCGGCGCTGACGACCTCGAGCCCCAGACACAGCTCGCGCGCATTGCCGAAGCGCAGCACCTGGGTGCCGCCGGCGTTGGTGGACAGGTTGCCGCCGATCGTGCAGCTGCCCTCGGCGGCGAGGCTGAGAGGGAACAGCAGGCCCTGCTCGGCGGCAGCGGCCTGCACCGCCTGCAGCACGCAGCCGGCCTCGGCGGTCAGCGTCAGGTTCGCGGTGTCGATCGCGCGCACGCGATTCATGCGCTGCAGGCTGAGCAGCACCTGCGTCCCGCTCGCGTCGGGCACGCCGCCGCCGACGAGGCCGGTGTTGCCGCCCTGCGGCACGATCGCGACGCCGGCCGCGGCGCAGGCCCGCACGACCGCTGCGACCTCGGCCGTCGACGCGGGCCGCACCACCGCGAGCGCGCGGCCGCGCCAGCGCCGCCGCCAGTCGAGCTCGTAGGCCGACAGGTCGCCGTCGGTCAGCACCTGGGCCGCGCCGACGGCCTCGCGCAGCGCCGCGAACAAGCTGCCCCTCATGGCATCGCCTTGCGCGCAACGTGCTGCGCGACGAGGAGCGGCCTGCCGCTCATGCCGAAGCGGCCGCGCCGCGGCGCAGCCGGCGCCGGATGTAGACCACGCTTGCGCCGAAGAGCAGCAGCGCGAGCCCGATCTCGCCGAGCGCGAGCGCGCGCGAGAGCCCCGCCTCGGTGCTGGCGCGCACCGCGCCCTCGGCGACGTAGAGCCACACGAGCAGGCTGAGCCATCGGAAGGTGTACATCCGGTGGTGCAGCACGCCGGCGACACCGGCGACGAGCGGCAGCACCTTGATCGCGAGCGTGCCATGGCCGGTCGGCGCGAGCCAGAGCTCCCAGGCCAGGCCGAGCGCGATGAGCGCGGTCAACGCGGCCAGCGCGAGCGCGCGCGCCTGCTGCACGACCGGGTCCGGCTCGGGCGTCGAAGTCATGCTGGCATCATAGCCAGCATGACCTCACCCTCCGGGAGCCTGACCGAAGTCCTGCGCACGCTGCGCACCTTGCGGACCTGGCCCTGGTTCGAGACGCTGCGCACGCTGCGCCTGCGCTTCCGCGAGGACAGGCTCGGCCTCACCGCCGGCAGCCTGACCTTCACGACGCTGATCGCGCTGGTGCCGCTGGTCACGGTGACGCTCGCGGTGTTCACCGCGTTCCCGATCTTCGCGTCGTTCCAGGGTGCGCTCGAGAAGTACTTTCTGCAGAATTTGGTGCCGCAGACGATCGCGCAGCCGGTGTTGCGCGCGCTGACGCAGTTCGCCGGCAAGGCGAGCCGGCTCGGTTCGCTCGGCCTGCTCGTCTTCGTCGCGACCGCACTGGCGCTGATGCTGACGATCGACCGCACGCTGAACAACATCTGGCGCGTGCGCCGGCCGCGCCCGATCGCTCAACGCGTGCTGCTCTACTGGGCGGCGCTGACGCTGGGCCCGCTCGCGCTCGGCATCAGCCTGTCGGTGACCTCGTACGCGCTGTCGGCGCCGCACGGCCTGGTCGGCAGGGTGCCCGAACGCGTCGGCCTGCTGCTCAACGGCTCCGAGTTCGCGCTGCTCGCGGCGGCGGTGGCCGGCCTGTTCCACTTCGTTCCGAATACCGCAGTGCGCTGGCGCCATGCCTGGGCGGGCGCGCTCTTCGTTGCTCTCGGCTTCGAGGTCGCCAAGCGCCTGCTCGCCTGGTACGTGGCCTCGGTGCCCACCTACTCGGTGATCTACGGCGCCTTCGCGACGGTGCCGATCCTGCTGCTGTGGATCTACCTCGGCTGGGTCATCGTGCTGCTCGGCGCGGTGATCGCCGCCTACGCGCCGAGCCTGCAGATGCGCGTCGTGCGCCGGCCCGACACCCCGGGCCGCCGCTTCGAGCTC
>MEGM01000053.1:14499-37824 GCA_001725505.1 Rubrivivax sp. SCN 70-15
GTCGCGCGGCTCGACGAGGCCGGCGAGCCGCGCCACGTGCTGCTCTGCGACCCGGCGGCGACGCCGGCGAAGCCGCTGCTCGACGCCTTGCTGCTGCCCGCAGCGCCGGCCACGGCGGCCTTCCGGCGCCGCGCCGGCTTCGACCGGATGACGCTGGCCAATCTGCTCGAAGGCTGACCAGCCCTCTCGGCCCCTTCGCGATCGATCGTCGAGCAAGGCCATGTGCGGGCTCGCTGCACGAAGCGGCCGTCTGGGGGCCGCGTCCGCGAGCACCGCTGCGGCAGGTCGCTGGCGGCACCCGCGTTCTCCGGGCCACGCTCGCGGGGCAGCGCCTGGGCAGGCTTGTCCCGGTGGCTTCAACACCGCCGTCTTCGTGCTCACGCCCTGGCGATGTCCCGGTGGCTTCAACACCGCCGTCTTCGTGCTCACGCCCTGGCGACCGCGAATGGGTCCTGCGCCCGCGGCTCACGCTGAACCTCGCGCACGCGCAGTGCGGCCAAACCCACTGACGCCCGCAACGGGCCGCGGGCGGCCCCTCATGCCGGGTCGATCGCTCGCGGGTCGGCATCAGGCGAGCGCGTCGCGCAGCGCCTGCAGCACGCCGTCCGGGGCCTCGGCCATCAGCGAGTGGCCGCAGGGCAGCGTGACGATGCGCGCCTTCAGCGCCGCGGCGATCTCGCCGGTCGTCTTCGGCGTCGTCATCTGGTCGCGCGAGCCGAGGACGAAACTCACCGGACAGCGCACCGCTGCTGCCGCCTCGAGCCCATGGGCGTAGCGGTCGCAGACGCCGAAGTCGTGGACGAAGAGGTTGATGCCCTCCCGACGCTCGGCCAGCGCCAGCGTGCGCCGCATCAGCGCGCGGTTGCTGCCGTGCAGCCACATCCCGGGGCCGGGGAACGAGGGCTTGGCGGCGAGCGTCGAGATCGAGAAGGCGTTGACCTGGTCGATCGCCTTCAGCGGCCGGTCGCGCGCGGTCGCGAGCAGCGCCTCGCTGACCTTCATCGGGTAGGCGGTGCCGATCATCGCCAGACGCGTGATCCGCTGCGGCGCGCGCGCGGCGGCCTCGAGCGCGATCAGCGAACCCATGCTGTGACCGGCCAGCGCCGCCTGCTTCACGCCCGCGGCGTTGAGCAGCGCGAGCAGCCAGTCGGCATGCGCCTCGACCTCGGCCAGCGGTGGCCCGGCGCTGCGCCCATGGCCGGGCAGGTCGACCGCGAGCACGCTCCAGCCGTGGTGCGCGAACCAGCGCGCGAGCAGCGTCCACGCGCTGTGATCGTGCAGCGCGCCGTGGACGAAGGCGATGCAGGGCAGGGCAGGGTCGAACGCGACGCCGCCGGTGTAGGCATAGGCCTCGCGGCCGTCGACGGTCAGCTCCATGTCGACCCCCAGGTCGCGTTGGGCCGGCTCACCCTCAGAGAGCGCGCGCCGCGGGGACGCAGCGTCCAGTCGCCGGCGTTCGCCCATGCGCAGGTACGGTTGCACGCCCGGCTCATGCCGCGCGCTCCGCGACCTTGAACGCGCGCTTCAGGTCGTCGATCAGGTCGTCCGTGTCCTCCAGGCCGATCGACAGGCGGATCGTGCCGGCGGTGATGCCGGCCGCCGCGAGCGCCGCGTCGTCCATCCGGAAATGCGTCGTCGACGCCGGGTGGATCACGAGCGAGCGGCAGTCGCCGACGTTGGCCAGGTGCGAGAAGATCTTCAGCGCCTCGATGAAGGCCTGGCCCTGCCGGCGCGAGCCCTTCAGGTCGAAGCTGAAGACCGAGCCGCAGCCACGCGGCAGCAGCTTCTTCGCCAGCGCGTGGCTCGGGTGTCCGGGCAGTTCGGGGTAGCCCACGCGCGCGACCAGCGGGTGCGCGGCGAGGAACTCGACCACCTTGCGCGCATTCTCGACATGGCGCGCCATGCGCAGCGGCAGCGTCTCGATGCCTTGCACGATCAGCCAGGCGGTGTGCGGGCTCATGCAGGCGCCGAAGTCGCGCAGCCCCTCGCGGCGCGCGCGCAGCAGGAAGGCGCCGACGGTGCTCTCCTCGCTGAACACCATGCCGTGGAAGCCGTCGTAGGGCTCGGTCAATTCCGGGAATCGTCCCGAAGCGTCCCAGTCGAAGCCACCACCGTCGACGAGCACGCCGCCGATCACGGTGCCGTGGCCGGAGAGGAACTTGGTCGCCGAGTGGTAGACGAGGTCGGCGCCATGCTCGAAGGGCTTCATCAGCCAGGGCGTCGTGAAGGTCGAGTCGACGAGCAGCGGCAGCCCGGCGTCGTGCGCGATCGCGGCGATGGTCGGGATGTCGAGCACGTCCAGGCCCGGGTTGCCCAGCGTCTCGCCGAACAGCAGCCGGGTGTTCGGCCGGATCGCCGCGCGCCAGCCGTCGACGTCACCCGGCTTGACGAAGCTCGTCTCGATGCCGAAGCGCGCGAGCGTGTAGGCGAGCAGGTTGTGGCTGCCGCCGTAGAGCGCGCTCGACGCAACGATGTGCGAGCCCGCGCCGGCGATCGTCGAGATCGCGAGGAACAGCGCCGCCTGGCCGCTCGCGGTCGCGATCGCGCCGGTGCCGCCCTCGAGCGCGGCGACGCGCTCTTCGAGCACCGCCGTGGTCGGGTTGCTGATCCGGCTGTAGACATGGCCCGAGCGCTCCATGTCGAAAAGGCTTGCGGCGTGCTCGCTGTTCTCGAACACGAAGCTGGTGGTCAGGTGGATCGGCAGCGCGCGCGCGCCGGTCGCCGGGTCGGGCGCGGCGCCGGCGTGCAGCGCCAGGGTGTCGAAACCGGGGTCGGAGGAGCCGGCCATGGGCGGTCAATCACGGGGTGGGCGGGGCGCCATTGTGGGCTATATTGAATCCATGAAAGTCACCGACATCCTGCGCGTCAAGGGCAACACGCTGTACACGGTGTCGCCGGACCAGCCGCTGGCCGACGCGGCGCGCACGATGTCCGAGATGGACATCGGCTCGCTCGTCGTGATGGAGCATGGCGACCTGGTCGGGATGCTGACCTTCCGCGAGGTGATCAACGCCGTCGTCGCCAACGGCGGCAGCCTGGACAACCGCCACGTGCGCTCGGTGATGGACGACGCGCCGCTGACCTGCACCCCGGGAACCGAGATCGACGAGGTGCGCCGGATGATGCTGCAGCGCCACGCGCGCTACATGCCGGTGCTCGAGCGGCGCACGCTGATGGGCGTGATCTCGTTCTACGACGTGGCCAAGACCGTGGTCGAGGCGCAGGACTTCGAGAACCGCATGCTCAAGGCCTACATCCGCGACTGGCCGGAAGAGTCCGGCACGCAGCCCAAGGCCTGAGCAAGGGCCTGCACCGGCTCCGAGCCGGCGCTTCAGACGGGCGTCGATTCGAGCCTGAACACCGCGACCGCGCCGGAAAGCCGCGCAGCCTGCAGCTTCAGGCTTTCGGCCGCGGCGGCCGACTGCTCGACCAGCGCCGCGTTCTGCTGCGTCGCGTCGTCGAGCTGGCTGACCGCCTGGTTGACCTGGCCGATGCCGCTGCTCTGCTCCTGCGTCGCGCTGCTGATCTCGCCGATCAGGCTCGTCACGCGGCGCACCTGGCCGACGATCTCGGCCATCGTGCGTCCGGCCTCGCCGACGAGCCGCGTGCCGCCGTCGACCGTCTCGACACTGGCCGTGATCAGCGCCTTGATCTCCTTGGCCGCCTGCGCGCTGCGCTGCGCCAGGCCGCGCACCTCGGCGGCGACGACCGCGAAGCCGCGCCCCTGTTCGCCGGCGCGCGCCGCCTCGACCGCCGCATTCAGCGCCAGGATGTTGGTCTGGAACGCGATCCCGTCGATGACGCCGATGATGTCGGCGATCCTGCGGCTGCTCGCGGTGATCTGCGCCATCGTCGTCACGACCTGGCCGACCACCGCGCCGCCGCGTTCGGCGACCTGCGACGCGGCCGCGGCGAGCTGGTCCGCCTCGCGCGCGCTGTCGGCGTTGTGCTGGATCGTCGTCGTCATCTGCTCCATGCTCGCGGCGGTCTGCTGCAGGCTGCTCGCCTGCTGCTCGGTGCGCGCGCTCAGGTTCTGGTTGCCCTGCGCGATCTCGGCGCTCGCGGTCGCGACCGAATCGACCCCGGAGCGGACCTCGCCGACGACCTGGCGCAGCGCGGCCTGCATCGCGGCCAGTTGCTCGAGCAGGCGGCCGATCTCGTCGTCCGAGCCGGCGTTCAGCGTCTGGTCGAGGTCGCCCTCGGCGATCGCGCGCACCGCGCGGCCGGCATGGTCGAGCGAGCGCACGATGCCACGGCCGATCCAGAACACCGTGCCGCCGACCGCCGCCGTGATCAGCAGTGCGAGCGCGACCGCGGTCGCCGTGCGGCGCGCGCTGTCGGCCAGGGCGGCGTCGAAGGTCGACTTCGCGCTCGCTTCCTTCAGCGGGATCAGGCTCTGCAGCGGCTTGATGTGGCCGAGGTGCAGCGTCGGCCAGTCGCTGTCGAGCACGTCGCCGAGCTGGTTCTTGTCGCGCGCCGTGTAGGCATGGTCGATCTTGTCGAACACCTTGCCGACGACGGCATACGTGGCGAGCATCTGCGCGATCAGCGGCCCCTCGTCGCCGACGGCGTTGCGCTGCAGTGCCGCCGGCAATCCCGCCCAGGCCGCGTCGATCTCCTTGCGCGCGTCGCGCAGGTGGTTCAGCGAGCCCTGCACCGGCATCGATTCGAGCAGCACGCCGGCGACGCGCAAGCGCACCTCGCGCAGCGTGCTGTCGATCTGATGCAGCTGCACCAGGTCGCGCACGTTGCCTTCGTAGACGCTGCGCAGCGCGGCGTCGTTGGCGTGGCTGGACACGGCGTTGAAGCCGGCCAGCACGATCGCGCCCAGTGCCGCCACGCAGGCGGCCAGCGCCATGCGGCCACGGATGGTGCGGAACGGGAGTTTCATCATTGGGCCCTCGGCTTCGGGCTCGGCGGGCGGCGGTGTCACCGCGTCACTGCGTCGGCAGGCCCTTCGCGGTCCACTCGGGCATGCCGCCCCGGAACCAGTAGATGTGCTTGTAGCCGGCGTCGCGCGCGACCACCGCCGCCTTGTAGCTCTTCCAGCATTCGGGGCCGTTGCAGAAGACGACCAGCGGCGCGGCCTTGTCGGCGGGCAGCTTGGAGACGTCGAAGTGGTCCTGCGTGCGGTCGAAGCCGAGGTCCTTGGCGCTCTTTTCCTTGTACGGCACGTTGATCGCGCCCTTGATCGTCTTCTCGGCGTATTCGGCCGCGACGCGGGCGTCGAACATCGGCACGCCCTTGGCGTGCAGTTCCTTCACCTGGTCGGCGCCGACGGTCTGCGTGCCGTCGAGCTTGGGCGGGTGTCCGCGGCGCTGGCGCCGGCGACCAGGCCGAGTGCCAGCGCACCGGCGGCGAGGGCTTTGCAAAACGACGGGATCTTGCGGATTCCTTTCGGGCAGGGTTGCGGCGCCGTGAGCGCTGATGGCTTGAACTGCGCTTGGCGATCATGATCTGACGGCTGGATGGGGTTTCGGCCTTGGCGGCCCCGACTTGAGCCGGCGGCCCGCCAGAGCCCGCTTCGGCCGTCTCTACAATGGGCTTTCCGTCTGCGCCCGCCCCCGCGATGCCCGGCTCCACCTTCGGCGAACTGTTCCGCGTCACCAACTTCGGCGAGAGCCATGGCCCGGCGATCGGTTGCGTGATCGACGGCTGCCCGCCCGGGCTGGCGCTGAGCGAGGCCGACCTCCAGCACGACCTGGACCGGCGCCGCCCGGGCACGAGCCGCCACGTGACGCAGCGCAACGAGGCCGACACGGTCGAGATCCTCTCCGGCGTCTTCGAGGGCCTGACCACCGGCACCCCGATCGCGCTGCTGATCCGCAACACCGACCAGCGCAGCGCCGACTACGCCAACCTGCTCGACACCTTCCGCCCCGGCCACGCCGACTACACCTACTGGCGCAAGTACGGCCACCGCGACCCGCGCGGCGGCGGCCGTTCGTCGGCACGGCTGACCGCGCCGACGGTCGCCGCCGGCGCGGTGGCGAAGAAGTGGCTGCGCGAGAAATTCGACACGCGTTTCACCGGCTGGATGAGCGCGCTCGGCGAGATCGAGATCCCGTTCGAGGGCACCGAGCACATCCCGAACAATGCCTTCTTCGCCGCCAACGCGAGCCTGATCCCGGTGCTCGAGGCGCAGATGGATGCGCTGCGCCGGGCCGGCGACTCCTGTGGCGCGCGCATCGAGGGGCGTGCCAGCAGGGTGCCGGCCGGACTGGGATAGCCGCTCTACGATGGGCGAGCCGCTGTACGACCGGCTCGACGCCGACATCGCCTACGCGATGATGGGGCTGAACGCGGTCAAGGGGGTCGAGATCGGCGCCGGTTTCGCCTGCGTCGCGCAGCGCGGCAGCACCCATGGCGACGAGCTGACGCCCGAGGGCTTCGCGGCCAACAACGCCGGCGGCGTGCTCGGCGGCATCAGCACCGGGCAGGACCTGGTGGTGCGCATCGCGATCAAGCCGACGAGCTCGATCCGCACGCCGCGCGCGTCGGTCGACCGCGCCGGCCAGCCGACGACGGTGCAGACCTTCGGCCGTCACGACCCCTGCGTGGGCATCCGCGCGACGCCGATCGCCGAGGCGCTGCTCGCGCTGGTGGTGATGGACCACGCGCTGCGCCAGCGCGCGCAATGCGGCGACGTGCGGCACGAGCAGCCGGCGATCGCCGCCGCACGCCCGGGCTGACTTCAGATCCCGGCCGCCGGGCCGATAAACGAGTCTGCATCCCTGCAGACCCGTCCATGCCCGGCTTTGCCTCCCCTGCCGCAGATCGCGCACTCGACGCCGGAGCCCACCGGCGCGTGCGCTGGTCGATGTACATCGCCTTCGCGGTGCTCGCCGCGGTGGCCTTGTTCGAGGCCAGCTTCGCGCGCCGCACCGAGACGATCCGCACGGTCGCGGCCGATCTCGTCGGCCTCGCGGCCGAGCAGCGGCTGCTCGTCGTCGAGATCGCCTCGATGGCGGTGACCGTGAGCTACGAGGGCGGCGTCAGGCCGTCCGAGATCGACCGGCTGCGCCGGATGCTCGACGGCACTCGCTCGGACGCATTGCTCGCCGACGCGATGACCGAGGAACAGCGGCACGCGTTCGGCGGCGCGATGGGTGGCGTCGTGCAGGCCCAGGCCGAATGGCTCGGGTCCCGAATCAAGCTCTGGCAGGGCTGCGAGGCGATGCTGCGTTCGCTGGCCGAGCGCGACATGGTCGCCGCCCCGGCGGCGGCGAGCGCGGTGCAGATCGACGCGCAGCCCGCGCTGGCGGCGCTGTCCCGGCTCGCCGAGCAGTTGCAGGGCGTCGAGCGTCAGGTCAGCCGGGAACAGCTGCGCTTGCTCTACCTCGGCGTGGCGCTGGCGCTGGTCGTGCTCGCGCTGCTGTCGCTGTTCGTCGTCGAGCCGACGACGCGCGCGGTGCGCCGCCAGGTGCGCCGGCTCGCCGACCAGGCCGACGAGCTGGCGCGCATGGCGATGGTCGCCGAGCGCACCGACAACCAGGTCGTCATCACCGATGCCGAGCGCCGCATCGACTGGGTCAACGAGGCCTTCACGCGCGAGACCGGTTACACCCTGGACGAGGCACGCGGCCACGACCCGGCGCAGCTGCTGCACTCCCGGGCCAACGACCCGGCCACCGCCGCGCGGCTGCAGGCGGCCTTCGCCACCGGTCAGGGCGTGCGCGCCGAGCTGCTGTGCGAGGCGAAGGACGGCCATGAATACTGGTTCGAGGCCGATTTCCAGCCGCTGTGCGACGCCGACGGCGCGCTGCGCGGCTTCGTCACCGTCGGCCACGACGTCACCGAGCGGCGCCGGCTGCAGGAACAGCTGCGTCACTCGGCGCGCACCGACACGCTGACCGGGCTGCCCAACCGCAGCGTCGTCCTCGACCGCGTGCAGCGCGCGATCCAGCATGCCGCCCAGCACCCCGGCTACGGCTACGCGGTGCTGTTCATGGACTTCGACCGCTTCAAGCAGGTCAACGACACGCTCGGCCATGCGGCGGGCGACCAGATGCTGCGCCAGATCGCGGTCCGCATCGAGGAGACGCTGCGCCCCGGCGACGCGGTCGCGCGCGTGCCGTCGCACCTGCGCACCGCGGCGCGCATCGGCGGCGACGAGTTCGTCGTCGTGCTCGAAGGGATGCGCGGCGTCGACGATGCCGTCACCGTGGCCGAGCGGCTGCTCGCGGCGCTGTCCGAGCCGTACCGGATCGGCGCGCACGCGGTGCAGTCGAGCGCCAGCATCGGCATCGTCACCTCCGACCACGCGGCAGCCAGCGCCGACGAGGTGCTGCGCGACGCCGACACCGCGATGTACGAGGCCAAGCATTCCGGCCGCGGCCGCTGCGTCGTGTTCGACAGCTCGATGCACGAGCGCGTCGTCGAGGCGCTCGCCTTCGAGACCGACCTGCGCCGCGCGGTGCGCGAGGGCGAGCTCTTCGTCGTCTACCAGCCGGTCGTCGACCTGGGCGGCGGTGCGCTCGCCGGCGCCGAGGCGCTGGTGCGCTGGCGCCACCCGACGCTGGGCGTCGTCGCGCCGGCGCGCTTCATCGGGCTGGCCGAGGAAACCGGGCTGATCCACGCGATCGGCCAGCAGGTGCTCGAGAGCGCCTGCGCGCAGTTCGTGCGCTGGCGTGCCGAGCTCGGCACGCGCGCGCCGGCGGAGCTGGCGGTGAACCTCTCGCGCGCGCAGCTCGAACGGCCCGGGCTCGCAGCCGAGGTGCACGATGTGCTCGAGCGCTGCGGCATGGAGCCGGCCGCGCTGCAGTTCGAGATCACCGAAAGCCTGGCCGCGCAGAGCGAGCGCGTGCAGGCCGCGCTGCGCGAACTCAAGAGCCTGGGCGTGCGCCTCGCGCTCGACGACTTCGGCACCGGCTATTCGTCGCTCGCCTGCCTGCACCAGCTGCCGGTCGACACGGTGAAGATCGACCGCTCGTTCGTCAGCCATGCCGAGACGGTGGAATGCCACCGCGTGCTGATCGAGGCCACGATCCGCGTCGCGCGTGCGCTGCACATGACGACGGTGGCCGAGGGCATCGAGACCGCCGGCGAGGCGGCGCTGATGGAGCAGCTGCGCTGCGACCGCGGCCAGGGCTACCTGTTCGGCAAGCCGATGGCGGCGGATGAATTCGTCCGCTGGGCGCTGGCTACCGCCGACGCCTGAACCCGACCGGCGATCGATCGACCACGCAACGGGCCGCTTGCGGTCCGTTGCCTGCGTTCGTGGTCCGCGTCCGCGAGCGCCGCTGCGGCAGATCGCTGGCGACACCCGCGTTCTCCGGGCCTCGCTCGCGGGGCACCGCCTGGGCAGGCTTCTCCCCGGTGGCTTGAACACCGCCTTCCTCGTGCTCACGCCTTGGCGACCGCGAATGGGCCCTGCGCCCGCGGGTACCCCCACCGCCCTGCGAGTCCGTCGGTGGCGTGCCTCGAGGGGGCGACCCTCGGTGCTGGCAGGAGACGGTGGTCCCCGGTGGTCCGGGGGTGCGGGCGCAGGGCCCATTCGCGGTTGCCACTTTCCGTGGCACGGGAAGAAGGCGTTGACGAGGATACCGTGGCGCACCCGAGCCGGCCGCCCGCGAACGTGGACCGGAGAACGCACTCCCGGGCCACCGGCTCACGCTGAACCTCGCGCACGCGCGGCGCGGCCGGACGCGCGAACGGCCGGAACCCGTTGCGAGCCGACCCATGGCCTTGCTCGGCGATCGATCGCGAACGGGCATGAGCCCAGGGCGCACCCGGGCTGTCCGCGCGCGCTGCAGTCCGTCGGCGTCGATCTGCGCTTCGTCGCAAGGGATGCCGCGCGCGCCGGCGGCTGCCTACACTGCGCCCCGCTGCCGGCCAAGGCGGACGGGCGAGCGCGAGGGTGGACCGATGAAGAAGAAAAACTGGTTGATGGGGGGCCTGGCGCTGCTGGTCGCCGCCGGTCTGGGCGGCGCCTGGTTCGCCGGCTGGCTCGGGCCGGGCAACGGCACGGCGCAGGCGAAGGCCGACGACAAGGCCGCGCCGGCGCTCGAGTTCACGCCGGCCGAGGTCGTGCGGCCAACGCTGGCGCGCATGCCGTCGGTGATCGAATTCTCCGGGCCGCTGGTCGCGCCGCAGACCGCGGTCGTGCGCACGCGCGCCGCGGGCACGCTGCTCGCGCTCGATGTCGCCGAGGGCAGCCGTGTCGAGGCCGGCCAGCGTCTGGGCCGGATCGACCTCGCCGAGCTGGCGAGCCGCGTCGCCGAGCGCAGCGCGAACCTCGAATCGGCGCGCGCGACGCTGGGCCAGGCCGAACGCAGCCTGGCGTCGAACGAGCGGCTCGCGGCGCAGCATTTCATCTCGCCGATCGCGCTCGACAATTCGCGTGCCGCGGTCGACACCGCACGTGCCGGGCTGGACGCTGCAAAGGCCGCGCTCGACACCGCGCGCCTGAGCCTGCGCGACGGCGCGCTCGTCGCACCGATTGCCGGCATCGTCGCCAAGCTCGGCGTCGTCCGAGGCGAGACGCTCGCCGTCGACCAGGCGCTGCTGACGATCGTCGACCTCTCGCGGCTCGAGCTCGCCGGCCTCGTCGGCACGCACGAGGTCTCGCGGCTCGCGCCGGGGATGCCGGTGCAGGTGCAGGTCGAGGGCATGTCGGCGCCGGTGGCCGGGCGCATCGCGCGCATCGCGCCGGCAGCCGAGCCCGGCACGCGCTAGATCGGCGTCACGATCGCGCTCGCGAACCCGGGGGAACGGCTTCGCGCCGGCCAGTACGCGGTCGCGCGCGCGACGCTGGCCGACGCCACCGAGCGGCTGACGCTGCCGGTCGCCGCGGTCACCAGCACCGGCGGCGACGACCATGTCTGGGTCATCGCCGCCGGCGCACTGACGCGGCGCGCGGTCACCGTCGGCCGGCGCGACGACCGGGCCGGGCGCGTCGAGGTGCTGTCCGGGGTCGCCGCCGACAGCGAGGTGCTGGCGGTGCATTTCGACAACCTGCGCGAGGGCGCGAAGGCGAGCGTCGTGAGCCAGCGCGCCGCGGCCGTCGCCTCGGCGGCGGCCTCGCTGCCGGGCGCGCTGAAGTAGGGAGCGCGGGCCATGTGGATCACCCGCGTCTCGATCAAGAACCCGGTCTTCGCCGTCATGGTGATGGTGGCGCTGTGCGTGCTGGGGCTGTTCTCGCTGTCCAAGCTGGGCGTCGAGCAGATGCCCGACATCTCGCTGCCCGGCGCGTGGATCGAGGTCAGCTATCCGGGCGCGTCGCCCGAAGCGGTGGAGCGCGAGATCGCCAAGCCGCTGGAAGAGGCCGTCAACAGCGTCGCCGGTGTCAAGCGCATCACCTCGCGCAGCTTCGAGGGCAAGGCCGACATGAGCGTCGAGTTCAACCTCGACACCGACATGGGCCGCGCGATGCAGGACGTGCGCGACCGCATCGCCGCGGTGCAGGCCAGCTTCCCGGTCGACGCGAAGGCGCCGACCGTCGCACGCTGGAACAACGACAACAGCCAGCCGGTCGTCAACCTCGCGCTGCTGAGCAGGACGCGCGGCACGCGCGAGCTGTCGATCCTGGCCGAGCAGCTGGTGGCCAAGCGGCTGCAGCGGGTGGCCGGCGTCGCGCGCGTCGAGATCAACGGGCTGACCGAGCGCGAGGTGCGCATCGACCTCGACCCGCAGCGGCTGCGTGCCTACGGCGTGACGCCGGCCGAGATCGCGACCGCGCTCAAGGCTGCGAACGCCGACCAGCCGGTGGGCCTGATCAGCGACCCGGTGCGCGACGCGCTGCTGCGCGTCGAGGGCCGGGTGCGCGACCCGCGCCAGTTCGCGAGCATCGTCGTCGCGCGCCGCGGCGAGCTGGCGCTGACGCTGGTCGACCTGGGCACGCTGGTCGAGCGCGAGAAGGAGCCCGACTCGCTGGCCCGCATCAACGGCCAGCAGGCGGTCAGCTTCAACGTCTTCAAGCAGCAGGACGCGAACATCGTCGCCACCGGCGACGCGGTCAAGCAGGCGATGGACGAGATCCGCAAGAACCTGCCGCCGGACGTCGAGCTGCGGCTGATCTACGCGTCCAGCGACTGGGTCAAGGGCTCGCTGACCGGCCTGGAGCACACGCTGGTCGAAGGCGCGCTGCTGACGGTCGCGATCGTGTTCCTGTTCCTGCACTCGTGGCGCAGCACGATCATCACCGGGCTGACGCTGCCGATCGCGGTGGTCTCGAGCTTCATCGCGATCTACCTGTTCGGCTTCACGCTGAACTTCATGACGATGATGGCGCTGAGCCTGTGCATCGGCCTGCTCATCGACGACGCGATCGTCGTGCGCGAGAACATCGTGCGCCATGTCCACCTCGGCAAGGACCACCTGAGCGCGGCGCGCGACGGCACCGAGGAGATCGGCCTGGCGGTGATGGCGACCACCTTCGCCCTCGTCGCGGTGTTCGCGCCGGTGGCGTTCATGGGCGGGATCATCGGCAAGTTCTTCTACCCGTTCGGCATCACCGTCGTCGTCGCGGTGCTGGTGAGCCTGTTCGTCAGCTTCACGCTCGACCCGATGCTGTCCAGCGTCTGGAAGGACCCGCCGTCGGCGCGGCTGAAGACGCTGCCGGTGCTCGGGCACGCGATCCGCGCCACCGACGCGCTGCTCGAAGCGCTGCACCGCGTCTACGAGCGGCTGATTCGCTGGGCCTTCAGCGCCCGGCGCTTCCGGCTGCCGCTGCCCGCCTGGGGCCACGGCTTTCGCGCCGACGGCGCGCGCGACAAGGCCAGTCCGCGCCGCTGGCGCCGTGCGACGCTGACGCCGCGCGGCGTGGTGCTCGCGGTCGGCGTGGCCAGTTTCGTCCTCGCGATCGCGCTGGCGCCGCTGGTCGGCAGCGAGTTCGTGCCGCAGACCGACCAGAGCTACACCCAGCTCGCGCTGCGCATGCCGGTGGGATCGAGCCTCGAGCGCAGCGACGCCAAGGTGCGCCAGGTCGAGCAGCTCGTGACGGCGATGCCCGAGGTCCAGACGGTGAGCACCTGGATCGGCGGTGCCGGCCAGCGCAACCAGGCCTGGCTGAACATCGCGCTCAAGCCCCGCAGCGAGCGCGAGCGCAGCCAGAAGCAGGTCGAGGACGCGATCCGCGCCGCGATCGCGAAGATTCCCGGAACCGGCGCGTCGCTCGGCTTCGACCGGCCGATCTACGTCGCGATCCTGGGCAACGACGAGCAGGCGCTGGCCCGGGTCGCGAACGAGTTCGCCGAGAAGGTCAAGAAGATCAAGGGCGCGGTCGACGTCGAGTCGTCGGTCCAGCCGGGGCTGCCGGCCTACGCGGTGCGGCTCAAGCCGGCGGCGGTGCGCGAGCTCGGCCTGACCGCGCCCCAGCTCGCGTCGTCGCTGCGCGCCTACGTCAACGGCGAGACCGCGACCACCTGGACCGCACCCGACGGCAACCAGGTCGACGTCGTGCTGCGCCTGAACGCGAGCCAGCGCGAGCATCTGGACCAGCTGCGCACGCTGCCGGTGGCGTTCTCGAAGGACGGCATGCCGGTCGCGCTGGACAGCGTCGCGACGATAGAGCCGGTGTTCAACCCCGAGGTGATCCGGCGCCAGGACCTGATGCGCCGCGAAGCGATCTTCGCCGGCGTCAAGGACCGCAGCGCCGGCGACGTCGGCGCCGACGTGCAGAAGCTGATCAAGGCGACCAACCTGCCGCCGGGCGTGCACTTCGACATCGGCGGCCAGATGCAGGACCAGGCCGAGGCCTTCGCCGGCCTGCTCGGCGCGATGGCGCTCGCGGTGATTTTCATCTACATCGTGCTCGCGAGCCAGTTCGGCAGTTTCGTCCAGCCGATCGCGATCATGGCCAGCCTGCCGCTGGCGCTGATCGGCGTGATGCTCGCGCTGCTGTTCTGGCACAGCACGCTGAACGTGTTCTCGATGATCGGGCTGGTGATGCTGATGGGGCTGGTGACGAAGAACGCGATCCTGCTCGTCGACTTCGCGAACCATGCGCGCCAGGCCGGCGCGACGGTGGCCGACGCGGTGCTGCAGGCCGGGCTGATCCGGATGCGGCCGATCATCATGACCACCGCGGCGATGGTCTTCGGCATGCTGCCGCTGGCGTTGGCGCTCAACGACGGCGGCGAGATCCAGGCCCCGATGGGGCGCGCGATCATCGGCGGCGTGCTCACCTCGACGCTGCTGACGCTGGTCGTGGTGCCGGTGATCTACAGCTACCTGGTGCGCGAGAAAACGCCGGCGCCGGCCGCGATGCCGGTGGCGCTCGGCGGCCCGGAGCTGCCCGGGGTGATGCCGGCCGACTGCGACTGAAGTTGGGTGTCCGGCTGTGTCAGCGATCGCCGCGCGTGATCTGCTCCATGGCCTCGAACTGCGTCAGGTGGACGCGCACGCGTGCAGCGAGCCATTTCAAGAGCGGTCCGTCGGGTGGCAGGGCAGGGTCGAGCAGGATGTCGCGGTAGGTGGTGGCGAGCCCCTGCAGGTGACCCGTGAGCGCACAGGGGCGCGCCAGCTCCCCGATGCGTCGCTGCACTTCCAGTGGCAGCACCGGTACACCGGCGCGCTCCGCCATCCGGTCCGCGATCATGAGTTCGCGTGCCAGGTTCGTGGCCACGGTGCCGGTACGGCGCAGTCCGAGCTCGCGCAATGCCAGCAGCGTCTGCGCCTGGGTGCAGGCCGCCGCTGCCAGTGACAGCCGCGCCAGCAGATCCGTCCACAGGGCTCGGGCCTGCTGTGGCGCGGCTTCGCGCGGCGAAGCCGCGCGCCGGGTCACCGCAGATCGAACCGGTCCAGGTTCATCACCTTGGCCCAGGCGGCGACGAAGTCGCGCACGAACTTCGGCCCGTTGTCGCTCTGCGCGTAGACCTCGGACAGCGCGCGCAACTGCGAGTTGGAGCCGAAGGCCAGGTCGACGCGGGTGGCGGTCCACTTGAGCGCGCCGGTCTCGCGGTCGCGGCCCTCGAAGGCGTTGTCGCCACTGGGTTTCCAGACGGTGCCCATGTCCACGAGGTTGACGAAGAAGTCGTTCGTGAGCTGGCCCGGGCGCTGCGTGAAGACACCGTCCTTCGAGCCGCCGACGTTGGCCCCGAGCACGCGCAGGCCGCCGACGAGCACCGTCATCTCCGGCGCGCTGAGCGTGAGCAGCTGCGCCTTGTCGATCAGCATCGCCTCGGGCGAGACGCTGTAAGCCGTCCTGCGGTAGTTGCGGAAGCCGTCGGCCTCGGGTTCGAGCACGGCGAACGACTCGACGTCGGTCTGCGCCGCGCTGGCGTCGGTGCGCCCGGGCGAGAACGGGACCGTGACGCCATGGCCAACCGCCTTCGCGGCCGCTTCCACCCCGGCGTTGCCCGCGAGCACGATCAGGTCCGCGAGCGAGACCTTCTTGCCGCCCTTTTGCGCGCCGTTGAAGCGGCTCTGGATGCCTTCCAGCACCGCCAGCACCTTGGCCAGACGGGTCGGCTGGTTGACGGCCCAGTCCTTCTGCGGCGCCAGCCGGATGCGCGCGCCGTTGGCGCCGCCGCGCTTGTCGCTGCCGCGGAAGGTCGAGGCCGAGGCCCAGGCGGTGGCCACGAGTTCGCTCACCGACAGGCCGCTGGCGAGCACGCGCGCCTCGAGCTCGGCGGCGTCGGCCGCGTCGATCAGCGCGTGGTCCACCGCGGGCACCGGGTCCTGCCAGATCAGGTCTTCGGCCGGCACCTCGGGGCCGACGTAGCGGCTCTTCGGGCCCATGTCGCGGTGCGTCAGCTTGAACCAGGCGCGCGCGTAGGCGTCGGCGAATTCGTCCGGGTGGGCGAGGAAGTGGCGCGAGATCTTCTCGTACGCCGGGTCGTGGCGCAGCGACATGTCGGCCGTGGTCATCATCGGCGCGTGCGTTCTCGACGGGTCGTGTGCGTCCGGAATCATGTCTTCGGGCGCCACGTTCCTGGCGCGCCACTGGTGCGCGCCCGCTGGGCTCTTGACGAGCTCCCATTCGTACTTGAACAGCACCTCGAAATAGCCCATGTCCCAGGTCGTGGGGTGGGGCTTCCACGCGCCCTCGATGCCGCTGGTGGTGGTGTGCACGCCGTGGCCGCTGCCGAGCTCGTTGATCCAGCCCAGGCCCATGGCCTCCATCGGCGCGGCCTCGGGCTCGGGGCCGACGAGCTTGGGGTCGCCAGCGCCGTGCGCCTTGCCGAAGGTATGGCCGCCGGCCACCAGCGCCACCGTCTCGACGTCGTTCATCGCCATGCGGGCGAAGGTCTCGCGCACGTCGCGCCCCGAGGCCACCGGGTCGGGGTTGCCGTCCGGGCCTTCGGGGTTCACGTAGATCAGGCCCATCTGCACCGCGGCGAGCGGGTTCTCGAGCTCGCGGTCGCCGCGGTAGCGGCTGTCCGGCTTGTCGCTGGTGGCCAGCCACTGCTTTTCGGCGCCCCAGAAGACGTCCTCCTGCGGGGCCCAGATGTCGACGCGGCCGCCACCGAAGCCGAAGGTCTTGAAGCCCATCGTCTCCATGGCCACGTTGCCGGCAAGGATGATCAGGTCGGCCCACGAGAGGGCGTTGCCGTATTTCTGCTTGATCGGCCAGAGCAGGCGCCGGGCCTTGTCGAGGTTGCCGTTGTCGGGCCAGCTGTTGACCGGCGCGAAGCGCTGGTTGCCCGCACCCGCGCCACCGCGGCCGTCGGCCGTGCGGTAGGTGCCGGCGCTGTGCCAGGCCATGCGGATGAACAGGCCGCCGTAATGGCCCCAGTCCGCGGGCCACCAGTCCTGCGACGCGGTCATCAACGCGGCCAGGTCCTGCTTCAATGCCGCGTGGTCGATCTTCGCGTATGCCGCGGCGTAGTCGAAGTCCGGGTCCATCGGGTTCGACACCGGCTGGTGCTGGTGCAGGATGGCGAGGTTCAACTGGTCGGGCCACCAGTCGGCATTCGATTGCGCGCCCTGGGTCGTCCGGGCACCGGTCGTGTGGAACGGGCACTTCGCTTCGCTGGTCATTGCTGTCTCCTGGATCGGGTGGAACTCGATGGGGCAGTGTTCAGCAAACGACCCACGCCTGCCAGTTGAGTCTGCCAATGGTGCGGATTGCCGCCATGTATGGCTCGGACCGTGGACGGTCGGGTCGTCCCGGCACTCCGAGTTTGCGAGCCGCGAGTGCCAGGGTCATGCCCCATGGTCCGGTCTGCGGCGTCAGCACTCGACGATGTTCACCGCCAGGCCGCCGCGCGCCGTCTCCTTGTACTTGCTCATCATGTCGGCGCCGGTCTCGCGCATCGTCTTGATCACCTTATCCAGGCTGACGTGGTGCGTGCCGTCGCCGCGCAGCGCCATGCGCGCGGCGTTGATCGCCTTCACCGACGCGATCGCGTTGCGCTCGATGCAGGGGATCTGGACCAGCCCGCCGACCGGGTCGCAGGTCAGCCCGAGGTGGTGCTCCATGCCGATCTCGGCCGCGTTCTCGGCCTGCGCCGGCGTGCCGCCCATCACCGCGCACAGCGCGCCGGCGGCCATCGAGCAGGCCACGCCGACCTCGCCCTGGCAGCCGACCTCGGCGCCGGACAGGCTCGCGTTCTCCTTGTAGAGCAGGCCGATCGCCGCCGCGGTGAGCAGGAAGTCGACGACGCCGGCCTCGTTCGCCCCCGGCACGAAGCGCGCGTAGTAGTGCAGCACCGCCGGCACGATGCCGGCCGCGCCGTTCGTCGGTGCGGTGACGACACGGCCGCCGGCGGCGTTTTCCTCGTTCACCGCGAGTGCGTAGAGGTTGACCCAGTCCAGCACCTGCAGCGGGTCGCGCAGCGCGGCCTCGGGCTCGGCCGTCAGCGCCGTCCTCAGCGCTGCGGCGCGGCGCTTGACCTTGAACCCTCCCGGCAGCACGCCCGGCGTGCTGCACCCGCGCGCGACGCAGTCCTGCATCACGCGCCAGATGTTCAGCAGCCCGGCGTCGATCTCGGCATCGCTGCGCCAGTGGCGCTCGTTGCGCCGCATCACCTCGGCAATGCTGCAGCCGAGCTCGCGGGTCAGCGTCAGCAGGTCCTCGCCGCTGTGGAACGGGTGCGGCAGAACGGTCGTGTCGGGTGCGATCGCCCTGAGCCGGTGGCCGTCGGCGGCGACCTCGTCGCTGACGACGAAGCCGCCGCCGACCGAGTAGTAGTCGCGCGTCGCGAGCTCGGTGCCGGCGGCGTCGAAGGCCGCGAAGCGCATCCCGTTGGCGTGCAGGGGCAGCGTCTCGCGGCGATGGAACTTCAGGTCGGTCTTCTCGGCGAACGCGACCGGGTGGCGCCCGAGCAGCGCGATCCGGCCGCCGGCGCGGATCTCGGCCAGCAGCGCGGGGATCGCGTCGACGTCGACCGTGTCGGGCTCGAAGCCGGCCAGGCCGAGCAGCACCGCCTTGTCACTGCCGTGGCCACGGCCGGTCGCGCCGAGCGAACCGTAGAGCTGCGCGCCGACGCGCGTGCAGCGCTCGAGCAGGCCTTCGTGCGCGAGCCGCAGCGCGAACAGCCGCGCCGCACGCATCGGCCCGACGGTGTGCGAACTGCTCGGGCCGATGCCGATCTTGAAGAGGTCGAAGACGGAGACGGCCATGGCCCGGATGGTACTGTCGGCGCCGATCCGTCGCGCGCAAGCCCCGATGCAGCGTCCCGGCGCGCTGGAGTAGCATTTCCCGAATTCCGCCGGAGCGCCGGGCGCGCGGCCGTCCGCCGACCCCCCCGGCCCCTCGAACGACAAGACCCAGGCCGATGCCGAAGCAGTACCAGGACGAACTTCTAGAACGTCACTTGCGCGCCCTCTTCGGCGACATCGATCCGGCCACGATGGACCTGCTGCGCGGGCACCTCGAATGGGTCTTCATCGCCGGCGGCGAGACGCTGATGTCGCAGGGCGAGCCCGGCGACTCGATGTACCTGTCGATCAGCGGCCGGCTGCGCGCCTACGCGCGCGCCGACGACGGCAGCGAGCGCATGCTGCGCGAGATGGGGCGCGGCCAGATCGTCGGCGAGATGAGCCTGTACACCGACGAGCCGCGCTCGGCCACCGTCGTCGCGATCCGCGACTCGGTGCTCGTGCGCCTGGGCAAGGCGGCGTTCAACGAGTTGCTCGCGCGCAGTGCGCCAGCGTCGATCGCGCTCACGCGGCAGATCATCCGCCGGCTGCAGAGCCCGCAGTCGCGCTCGGACCTGGCGCGGCCGGTCTCGGTGGCGCTGCTGCCGATTTCGGCCGGCCTCGATGCCGCCGACTTCACGCGCCGGCTCGCGGCACAGATCGCGCCGATCGCGAGCGTGCGCGTCGTCGACGCCGCGGCGATCGACCACGACCTGGGCGAGCCCGGCCTGGCGAACAGCGACCCCGGCGACGAGGACGCCGACCGCCGCATCGCGCTCTTTCTCGACGAAGTCGAGGCCACCTACGACTACGTGCTGCTCCTTGCCGACGACCACCCGAGCCCGTGGACGCGGCGCTGCAGCCGGCGCTGCGACGAGATGCTGCTGCTTGCCGACGCCGACCAGCCGGCGCAGCTGCACCCGACCGAACGCGAATGCCTGATGCAGCGCCCCGGCCGCATCGAGGCCGCCGAGACGCTGGTGCTGCTGCACCCGACCGACCGGCGCTGCCCGCGCGGCACGCGCGCCTGGCTCGGGCGCCGGCCGGTGAGCCCGCATCCTGAGCCAGACCGCGGTCGGCCTCGTGCTCGCCGGCGGCGGCGCGCGCGGCTGCGCCCACCTGGGCGTGTTCCAGGCGCTGCAGCAGCGCGGCATCGAGGTCGACTTCGTCGGCGGCACCAGCATCGGCGCGGTGATGGCCGCGCTCGTCGCCGCCGACCGGCCGGCGGACGAGGTCACCGCGATCGCGCGGCGCTGGTTCAGCGTCAACCCGACCGGCGACTTCAACCTCGTGCCGCTGCTGTCGCTGATCGCCGGCCGGCGGCTGCGCCGCGTCGTCGCGAGCGCGATCGAGGAACTGCTGGGCTTCGACGCCGACGTCGAGGACCTGTGGAAGAACTACTACTGCATCGCGAGCAACTACTCGCAGGCGAGCGAGCAGGTGATGCAGCGCGGCAACCTGCGCCGCGCAATGCTCGCGAGCGTCGCGATCCCGGGCGCGCTGCCGCCGGTGCTGCACGACGGCGACCTGCTCTGCGACGGCGGCACCTTCAACAACTTTCCGGTCGACGTGATGCGCGCGCAGCGCAGCGTCGGCCGCGTGATCGGCGTCGACCTGAGCTTCCGCAAGCCGCGCCGGATCGAGCTGGACGAGGTGCCCGGCGCCTGGGCGCTGCTGCGCGACCGGCTGCGCCCGCGTTCGCGTCGGCGCTACCGGCTGCCGTCGCTGATGTCCTACCTGATGAACGTGACGATCCTGTACAGCACCTCGCGCCAGCGCCAGTCGCAGCGCCTGACCGACCTGTACTTCAACCCGCCGCTCGAGCGCGTCGGCATGCTGCAGTGGGAGCGCTTCGACAGCATCGTCGAGCAGGGCCGGGCGCATGGCGCCGAGGTGCTCGACGCGATGGCAGGCCCGGCGCTGCAGGCGTTCCGGCCGCACGCCGTCTGACGGGCCGGGCGGCATGGTTCCCACGCTTGCCGCCTTTGCCGATTCGCCGGCCTCGGCCGCCGCGGCCTATGTCGCGGCGGTGCTCGCGTCGCCGCTGCAGATCGCGGCCCATCTGGCGGCCATGGTCGGGGTTGCACTGGTCGTCGTCAGCGCCTTCGTGCGCACGATGATCCCGCTGCGCTGGCTCGCGGTGGGCAGCAACGCCGGGCTGCTGGTCTGGGGCGTGCTGCACCCGTCGCCGACGACGGCGGCGGTGTCCGCGCTGCTGCTGCCGATCAACATCGTGCGTGCGATCGAGATGACGCGGCTGACGTACCGCGTCCAGCGCGCCGCCGACGCCGCCGATCAGGCCGGCCTGTGGCTCAAGCCCTATATGAAGCCGCGCCGGCTGCGCGCCGGACGCACGCTGTTCGCGCGCGGCGACCATGCCGACCGGCTCTACCTGCTGACCCACGGCGAGATGGAGCTGGTCGAGATCGGCCAGCGCCTCGAGCCCGGGCGCGTGTTCGGCGAGATCGCGCTGTTTTCGCCCGAGCGCGTGCGCACGCATACCGCGCGCTGCCTGACGCGCTGCACGCTGCTCGAGATCGACCAGGGCACCGTGATGCAGCTGTACTTCCAGAACCCGGCCTTCGGCCTGCACCTGATCCGCCTGCTCGCCGGCCGCCTGGGCCGCGACGTCGCGCGCCTGGAGCAGGAACTGCAGGCGCTGCGCGCTGCCACCGCAGCGCCCCCGACCGGAGAGCACGATGGATGACAGCGCCCGACCCGCCGGCTGGCTGGCACGCGCATCGCAGAGCCTGCGCGGGCGCTTCGGCGCCGGCGCCGGGCCCGAGCCGGCCGCGGCGCTGCAAGCGCGGCTGCAGGCGCATGCGGCCAAGATCACCAGCGCCGAGGAGGCCGTGGCGCGGGTCAAGGCGGGCGAGCATGTCTTCGTCGGCACCGCGTGCGCGACGCCGCGCGCGCTCGTCGGCGCGCTCGAGGCGCTGGCGCAGCCGCCGGCCGACGTCGAGCTGGTGCACTTCCTCACCGACCAGGCGGTGCCGCACGACGCGGCGGGCCGCGCGACGACGAAGTACCGCCACCGCGTCTTCTTCGTCGGCAGCGACGTGCGCAGCGCGGTGCGCCAGGGGCTTGCCGACTACGTGCCGATCTCGATCGCGCGCGTGCCGCATCTGGTCGAGATCGGCCGCATCCGCGTCGACGTCGCGCTGATCCAGGTCTCGCTGCCCGACGAGTTCGGCTACGTCAGCCTGGGCGTCTCGGTCGACCTGGCGCCGGCCGCGGTGGCGAAGGCGCGGCTCGTGATCGCCGAGGTCAACCCGGCCATGCCGCGCTCGATGGGCGACTCGATGCTGCACGTCGACCAGATCGACTGGCTGGTGCCGGTGGCCACGCCGGTGATCGAGTACCGGCACCGCGTCGCCGAGGAGCAGGTGGTCGAGCAGATCGCGCGCTACATCGGCGGCGTGATCGAGGACGGCTCGACGCTGCAGATCGGCCTGGGCCGCTTCACGAACGAGGCGCTCAAGTACCTGCTGGACCGGCGCGACATCGGCATCCATTCGGACGTCATCACCGACGCGATCGTCCCGCTGCTCGAGAAGGGCATCCTGACCGGCCGGCGCAAGACGCACGAGCCGCGCAAGATCGTGACCAGCTTCGCGATGGGCTCGCGCCGGCTCTACGACCTGATCGACGGCAACCCGCTGTTCTCGTTCCAGAGCATCGACGCGGTCTGCGACCCGCAGGTCATCGCGGCGCAGCACCGGATGGTCTCGGTGACGCAGGCCTTCGCGGTCGACCTGAGCGGGCAGGTCTGCGCCGATCAGTTCGACGGCGAGTTCTACGGCGGCCTGGCGGCGCAGGCCGAGTTCCTGCAGGGCGCATCGCGATCGGCCGGCGGCAAGGCGATCATCTGCCTTGCGTCGACCGACGACAGCGGCAAGGCCTCGCGCATCCGCGCCTCGCTGCCGGCGGGCGAGGGCGTCGCGATCGCGCGCAGCGACGTGCACTACGTGATCACCGAGTACGGCATCGCCTACCTGTTCGGCAAGTCGATCCGCGAGCGCGCGCTCGCGCTGATCGAGGTCGCACACCCGGATTTCCGCGCCGAACTGCTGGCGCAGGCGCAGGCGCTCGGCCACCTGCCCGCGGGGCAGACGCTGAAGAACCTGCACGCCTACCCGGTCGAGGCCGAGCAGCGCGTCACGCTCGCCGACGGCAGCACGCTGCTGCTGCGCCCGGCGACCTCGTCCGACGGCGACGCGATCCGCGAGCTCTTCCACGGCCTGACCGAGCGCGACATCTACACCCGCTTCTTCCGCAAGGTGCGCGGCCTGTCGGACCAGGACGTGCAGCGCCTGTGCAACCTGAACTTCGAGAACGAGGTCGCCTTCGTCGCCGTCACCGGCGCGCGCGAGGACCCGCGCGTCGTCGCCCATGCCTGCTATTTCATCGACCCGTCGACGAACCTGGCCGAGACCGCGTTCATGGTGCTGCCCGGCTGGCAGGGCAAGGGCGTGGGCAGCGCACTGCAGAAATGCCTGGCCACCGACGCCAGGGCGCGCGGCGTGCGCGGCTTCGTCGCCGACATCATGGCGAGCAACGAGCAGATGATCCGGCTCGCACGCGCGACGCCCGGCGTCGTCCACGTCGAGAGCCAGGGCAGCTCGGTGCGCGTGACGCAGCTGTTCTGATACCGGCTTGCGATCGGTCGAGTGGGAATGAGGGGCTGCTCCGGGCCGTTGCGGTCGTTCTTGGCTTCGGCCGCGTCGCGCGTGCGCGAGGTTCAGCGTGAGCCGGTGGCCCGGGGGTGCGTTCTCCGGTCCACGCTCGCGGGCGACCGGC
>MEGM01000054.1 GCA_001725505.1 Rubrivivax sp. SCN 70-15
GCCCCGCCGCCGCAGGCCGTGCACGTGACGCCGGCGCCGATCGCGCCGGCCGCGCCGCCGGCCCCGCCGCGCGCAGCGGCCCGGCCCGCGATCGCGAACGTGCAGGCCTGCGCGCCGACGAGCGACGACTACCCGCTCGCCGCGCGCCGCGAAGAGGCGACCGGCACGACGAAGATCCAGTTCACGGTCGGGCCCGACGGCAAGCTCGTGACTGCCACGGTCGTCAAGTCGGCCGGGCCGACGCGTGCGCACAAGTTGCTGGACCGCGTCGCGCTGTCCAAGCTCAGCGAGTGCACGTTCAAGGCCGGCGTCGACACGAACGGCAAGCCGATGGGCGGCACCTTCGACGTCGAGTACGTCTGGAGACTGGACTAGCCGCCTTGCGCGTGATCCCGAAGTGGTGATCGGCGCATTCCTGCCGGCCACCAATGTTTCCCTAGAGCGCCGACATCGAGCGGCGCGGTTCCTCCTGGAGTCAACATGTCCCTGACCAACCTCTTGCGCGCATCGCTCGGTGCCGCTGTGATCGCCGCCGTCGCGCTCGTCGGCACCCTCCCCCAGGCTGCGCTCGCGCAGGCCGCCTCCGAACCCGCGGCCACCGCATCGGCCGCCGACACGCCGGCCGCGCCGGCACCGGCCCCGGCCGACGCGGTGAATGCCGTCGGTCAGGAGGCCGTGGCCAACCCCTATGGCCTGCAGGCGCTGTGGCAGCAGGGCGACTTCGTCGCCCGCGGCACGCTGATCATCATGGTCATCATGTCGATGGGCAGCTGGTACATCATCTTCACGAAGCTGTTCGAGCAACGCCAGATGATGAAGAGCGCGAAGGCCTCGACCGAGGCGTTCTGGAAGGCCGGTTCGGTGAAGGCCGGCGTCGGCGCGCTCGAGGAAGGTTCGGCCTTCCGCTTCATCGCCGAGCAGGGCGTCAAGGCGAGCGACCACCACGAAGGCACGATGGTCGAGGCGATCGACAAGCACACCTGGATCAGCATGTCGGTGGACCGCGCGGTCGCCAGCGTGCAGAGCCGGCTGCAGGACGGGCTGGCGTTCCTCGCGACGGTGGGCTCGACGGCGCCGTTCGTCGGCCTGTTCGGCACCGTCTGGGGCATCTACAACGCGCTCGTCAAGATCGGCATCAGCGGTCAGGCCTCGATCGACAAGGTCGCCGGCCCGGTCGGCGAGGCGCTGATCATGACCGCCTTCGGCCTGGCCGTCGCGGTGCCCGCGGTGATGGGCTACAACTGGCTGATCCGCCGCAACAAGGGCGTGCTCGACCAGACCAAGGCGTTCGCCGGCGACCTGCACAACGTGCTCCTCGCAGGCAAGCGCTGAGCCCGGCCTGACGATCGGAGGCCCGCGATGGCGATGAACGTAGGCGCCGCCGATGGCGACGGCGAAGACCAGCTGAACAACACCATCAACACCACGCCGCTGGTCGACGTGATGCTGGTGCTCTTGATCATCTTCCTGATCACGGTCCCGGTGGTCACGCAGACCATCAAGGTGCATCTGCCTAAGGACCGCAACATCCCGCTGCAGACCAAGCCCGACAACATCGTGATTTCGGTGAACCGCGAAGGCGAGATGTACTGGGGCATGCAGCGCGTCCCCGACATCGAGACGCTGGTCAACCGGCTGAAGGTCGAATCGGTGAAGGAGCCGCAGCCCGAAGTCCACATCCGTGGCGACGCCGACGTGCGCTACGAAGCGGTCGGCCGCGTCGTCGTGGCCTGCCAGCGCGCCGGCATCTTCAAGGTCGGCTTCATCACGCAGCCGCCGGCCGGCATCGCGGCACAGTAGGAGTACAACGACATGGCCATGAATGTCGGTTCGTCGGGCGACGACGACGACGGCGGCGTGATGGTGGACATCAACACCACGCCGCTGATCGACGTGATGCTCGTGCTGTTGATCATGTTCATCATCACGATCCCGATCCAGACCCATGCGGTCAAGATGAACATGCCGCAGCCCAACCATTCGACGCCACCCACCCCGCCCGTGGTAGTGAGCATTGACGTCGATTTCGACGGCACGATAGGCTGGAACGGCGAGATCATCCCCGACCGTGCCGCGCTCGACGCGCATCTGCGCCAGGTCGCGGCGCAGCCCGACCAGCCCGAGGTCCACCTGCGGCCGAACAAGCTCGTCGCCTACAAGGTCGTCGCGATGATCATGGCCGACGCACAGCGGCTCGGCGTCACGAAGATCGGCATCGTCGGCAACGAGCAGTTCCTGAATTGAGGACGACGACGACGATGAAGATGCTCCGCTCGATCACGCTCGCGCTGCTCGCCGCCGGCTGGCTGCTCGGCGCCAGCGCCCAGGGCCTGCGCCCCGAGGTCGGCAAGCCGCTGCAGCAGGCGTCCGAGCTGCTGCGCGCAGGCAAGGCCAGGGAGGCGCTGGCCAAGGTTCGCGAGGCCGAAGCCGTGCCCAACCGCACGCCGGCCGAAACGCTGACCATCGAGCGCATGAAGGGTGCGGCCGCGCAGCGCGCCGGCGACAACGCCACCGCGGCCCAGGCCTTCGAAGCCGCGATGGCGAGCGGCAAGCTGCCTGCTGCCGAGCAGGGCCAGGTCGCCGAGTCGCTGGCCTACGCGTACTCGCAGCTGCGCAACTGGCCCAAGACCACCGAATGGGCGAACAAGGCGGTCCAGCTCGGCAACAACAGCCCGCAGCTCAAGCAGCTGATCGCCTACGTGCAGAGCCAGACCGGCGACTACGCCGCGATCGCGCGCGAGGCCGGCGCCGCGGTGGCCGCCGCCGAGCAGGCCGGCCGTCGCCCCGACGAAGGCGACCTGCTGCGCCTGGCCGACGCGCAGCAGCGCACCGGCAACCAGGCCGGCTACGGCGCCACGCTCGAGAAGCTGCTCTTCAACTACCCGAAGAAGGACTACTGGAACGCCTACCTCGGCCGCCTGCCGCGCAAGCCCGGCTTCGCCGAGCGGCTCGGGCTGGACGTGATGCGGCTGCGCCTGGCCACCGGCACGCTGTCGACGACCGACGACTACATGGAGATGGCCCAGCTCACGCTGCAGGCGGGGCTCCCGGCCGAGGCGCTGCGCGTGCTGGACCAGGGCTTCAAGTCGGGCCAGCTCGGCAAGGGCTCCGAGGCCGCGCGCCAGCAGCGGCTGCGCGAGCTGGCAGTGAAGCAGGACGCGGTGGCCAAGGCTTCGATCGCCGCCCGCGCGACCGAGGCCGCAGCGCAGAAGAGCGGCAACGACCTGGTCAAGGTCGGCTACGAGTACGTGACGCTGGGCGAGGTCGAACGTGGCGTCGAGCTGATCCGCCAGGGCATCGCGAAGGACGACCTGAAGTACCCGAACGACGCCCGCCTGCGCCTGGGCATGGCCTTGCTGCAGTCGCCGAAGACGCAGGCCGCCGCGACGCAGACGCTGCGCAGCGTGAAGGGCAACGACGGCGTGGCGGACATCGCGCGCCTGTGGCTGATCGCCGGCCACGCCTGAGCGCGGCGCCGGCGGTGGATTCGGAAACCCGGACCACCGCCGACGACCACCTGGCGCTGCGGCTGTGGCTGCGCCTGCTCACCTGCACCAACCTCGTCGAGGCGCCGCTGCGCAAGCGGCTGCGCGAGCAGTTCGACGGCTCGCTGCCGCGCTTCGACCTGATGGCCCAGCTCGACCGCCATCCGGCCGGCCTGCGCATGCGCGAGCTGTCGCGGCGGCTGATGGTCACCGGCGGCAACGTGACCGGGCTGACCGACCGCCTCGTCGCCGAAGGCCTGGTCGAGCGCCACGAGGACCCGACCGACCGCCGTACCTACCAGGTGCAGCTGACCGCCGAGGGCAAGCGCCAGTTCCGCGCGATGGCGCGCGCGCACGAGGCCTGGGTGGCGGAACTCTTCGGCGGCCTGTCGGCGGCGCAGCAGGCGCAGCTGTTCGCGCTGCTCGGCCAGCTCAAGGCGTCGCTGCCAGCAGATCGCGGCCGATGATCAGGCGCTGGACCTCGGTCGCGCCTTCGTAGATGCGCAGCGCGCGGATCTCGCGGTACAGGCTCTCGACGACCGAGCCCTTCTTCACGCCGAGGCCGCCATGCAACTGCAGCGCGCGGTCGATCACGCGCTGCGCGTTCTCGGTCGCCACCATCTTGGCCATCGCCGCCTCGCGCGTCGTGCGCCGGCCCGGTCCCGGGTTCGCGTCGCGCAGCCAGGCTGCGCGGTAGGTCAGCAGCGCGGCGGCGTCGATTTCGGCCGCCATGTCGCCGAGCGCGGCCTGCGTGAGCTGGAAGTCGGCCAGGTGCTGGCCGAACATCGGCCGCCGCCGCGCGTGCGCCAGCGCCTCGTCGAGCGCGCGGCGCGCGAAGCCCAGCGCCGCCGCCGCCACCGAAGCGCGGAAGATGTCGAGCGTGCGCATCGCGAGCTTGAAGCCCTCGCCCGGCGCGCCGAGCCGGTTCGCTTTCGGCACGCGGCAGCCTTCGAAACGCAGCCGCGCGAGCGGATGCGGCGCGATCACCTCGATGCGCTCGGCGACCGCCAGCCCCGGCGTGCCGGCCTCGACGACGAAGGCGCTGAGGCCCCGGGTGCCCCGGGCGCCCGCTTCCGGCCCCCGGCCGGGCTCTTCACCGGTGCGCGCGAACACGCAATAGACGTCGGCGATGCCGCCGTTGCTGATCCAGGTCTTCTCGCCGTCGAGCACGTACGTGTCGCCGTCGTCGCGCGCGGTGCAGGCGATCGCGGCCACGTCGGAGCCGGCCTCGGGCTCGGACAGCGCGAAGGCCGTGATGCAGTCGCCGCGCGCCACCCTCGGCAGCAGGGATGCCTTCAGCGCCTCGGAGCCGGCCAGCGTGATCGGGCCGCTGCCCAGCCCCTGCATCGCGAACGCGAAGTCGGCCAGGCCGTCGTGCCGCGCCAGCGTCTCGCGGCAGACCACGAGCGCGCGCGACTCGAGCCCCTCGCTCACGCCGGCGTACGCGGCCGGAACGCAGTGGCGCAGGATGCCCGCGTCGCCCAGCGCCCGCACCAGCGACCGGCACGCGGCGTCGGTGTCGTGGTGGTCGATGCCCGGCAGCGCCTGCGCCGACCAGGCGTCGAGCTCGGCCGCCAGCGCGCGGTGGCGGTCGTCGAAGAACGGCAACGACAGGTGGTCGAGGCGGCTCATCTCTAGTTGCCCTCGAACCGCGGCGTCTGCTTCGCGGCGAATGCGTCGAACGCGCGGCGGAAGTCCTGCGTCAGCATGCACAGCGCCTGCGCCTGCGCCTCGCTCTCGATCATCTCGTCGATGCCCATCGCCCATTCCTGGTTGAGCATCGTCTTCGTCACCGTGTGCGCGAACCAGGGCCCGTCGGCGAGCGCCCTCGCCTGCGCCTGCGCCTGCGCGGGCAGGTCCTCGCGCGCGTGCAGCGCATTGAAGAAGCCCCAGGCCAGGCCCTCGTCGGCGCTCATCGATCGGCCGTTGAACAGCAGCTCGGCAGCGCGACCCTGGCCGATCACGCGCGGCAGCAGCCCGCAGGCGCCCATGTCGGCGCCGGCCAGGCCCACGCGCGTGAACAGGAAGGCGGTGCGCGCCTGCGGCGTGCCCAGGCGCAGGTCGGCGGCGAGCGCGATCATCGCGCCGGCCCCGGCGCAGACGCCATCGACCGCGGCGATCACCGGCTGCGGCGCGCGCTTGATCGCGCGGACCAGGTCGCCGGTCATGCGCGTGAAGCGCAACAGCTCGGGCGCAGCCATCCTCGTCAGCGGCTCGATGATTTCGAAGACGTCGCCGCCACTGCAGAAGTTGCCGCCCGCGCCGGTGATCACGACCGCACGCACGTCGCTCGCGTGCTGCAGGCCGACGAAGAGGTCGCGCAGCTCCGCGTAGCTCTCGAAGGTGAGCGGGTTCTTCGTTTCCGGACGGTTCAGCGTGACGGTGGCGACGCGACCATCGTCGCTGCAATGCCAGGCGAAGTGGCGCGCGGCGTGGTTCCTGAAGGCTTGCTGGTTCATGAGCGGTGCAGGTTGGTTTCGTACTGGCGGCGGGCGCTGAGGTACTGCGGTGGCCAATCGATCGCCTCGAAGCCGATCTTCGCCGCCTGGTGCAGCGTCCAGGCCGCGTCCGCCAGGTGCGGGCGCGCGACGGCGCAGAGGTCGGCGCGGCCGGCGGCGATGATCATGTTCGCGTGGTCGGCCTCGTAGATCGCGCCGACCGCGACGGTGGGGATGCCGACCTCGTTGCGGATGCGGTCGGCGAACGGGGTCTGCCACATGCGGCCGTAGACCGGCTGCTGTTCGGCGACGACCTGGCCCGAGCTGCAGTCGACGATGTCAGCCCCGGCGGCCTTGAACAGGCGCGCGATCGCGACCGCGTCGTCGGCGGTGTTGCCGCCCGGGAACCAGTCGTGACAGGACAGGCGCACCGAGATCGGCCGCTCCGCCGGCCAGACGGTGCGGATCGCGGCGAAGACCTCGAGCGGGAAGCGGGCGCGGTTCCCGACGCTGCCACCCCAGGCGTCGCCGCGCCGGTTCGTCAGCGGCGACAGGAAGCTCGACAGCAGGTAGCCGTGCGCGCAGTGCAGCTCGAGGATGTCGAAGCCGGCCTGCGCGCCGCGTCGCGCCGCAGCGACGAAGTCGTCGGTCACGCGCTGCATGTCCCCGCGTGTCATCTCGCGCGGGAGCTGCGAATTCGGGCCGTACGGGACGGCCGACGCCGACACGAGTGGCCAGTTGCCCGACGCCAGCGGCTCGTCGACCTGTTGCCAGCCGAGCTGGGTGCTGCCCTTGCGGCCGGCGTGGCCGAGCTGCAGGCCCATCTTCGCCTTCGAATTCGAATGGACGAAGTCGACGACGCGCCGCCAGGCGTCGCGCTGCGCGTCGTTCCACAGCCCGGCGCATCCGGGCGTGATGCGCGCATCGGGCGACGGGCAGGTCATCTCGGTATAGAGCAGCCCGGCGCCACCAAGCGCGCGCGCGCCGAAATGGACGAGGTGAAAATCGCCCGGCAGCCCGTCGGTGGCGGAGTACATCGCCATCGGCGAGACGACGACGCGGTTCGGGACCGTCAACCCGCGCAGCGTGAACGGCGTGAACATCGGGCTCGGCGGCTTCGCGCCCGGCGCGACCCGAACGCCCGCCTGCTGCGCGAACCAGCGCTCGTAGCATTCGAGCCAGCCGGCGTCGCGCAGACGCAGGTTCTCGTGGCTGATGCGCTGGCTGCGCGTGAGCATGCTGTACATGAACTGCTCGGGCGCCAGCTGGTCGCAGTAGCGCGTGCCGACGACCTCGAACCACTCCATCGCGTTCCAGGCCGCGTTCTGCAGGCGCAGCACGTCGACCTCGCGCTCGGCCTGGTACTTCGCCAACACCTCGGGGATGCGCTCGGGCGTGTCGCCGTGGGCCTTGAACTGGCGCGTCAGCTCGATCGCGTCCTCGAGCGCCAGCTTGGTGCCCGAGCCGATCGCGAAATGCGCGGTGTGCACCGCGTCGCCCATCAGCACGACGTGGCTGCGGCCGTTGAAGTGGTGCCAATGCCTGCAGCGCACGCGCTGGAAGTTGATCCAGGCCGAGCCGCGCTTCATCGGGTCGAGATGGCGGGCGTTGCTGAGCAGCGGGTGGCCGTCCAGGTGGCGCGCGAACAGCCGCTCGCAGAATGCGATCGACTGCTCGACGTTCGCCTGGTCCAGGCCATGCGCCTGCCAGACGGCTTCCGGTGTCTCGACGATGAAGGTCGTGGTCTGGTCGTCGAACTTGTAGACATGGGCCTGGAACCAGCCGTGCTCGGTCTTCTCGAACAGGAAGTTGAAGGCGTCGAACAGCCTGGTCGTGCCGAGCCAGATGAAGCGGTTCGGACGCGTCACGACGTCGGGCTCGAAGACTGCGGCGTATTTCTGGCGGATGCGCGAGTTGATGCCGTCGCTGGCGATCACGAGGTCGGCATCCGGGTAGTCCGCGTCGCTCTCGGCCTCGGTCTCGAAGAGCAGCTCGACGCCCAGCGCCTCGCAGCGCGCCTGCAGGATGTTGAGCAGCTTCTTGCGCCCGATGCCGACGAAGCCGTGCCCTCCGCTGCGCAGGCTGCGCCCCTTGAAGTGCAGCTCGATGTCGTCCCAGTGGTTGAACGCGACCTCGATCGCGTCCGCGGTCGGCGCGTCCCAGGCGCGCATGTTCTCCATCGTCGCATCGGAGAACACGACGCCCCAGCCGAAGGTGTCGTAGGGGCGGTTGCGCTCGACCACCGTGATCCGGTGCGCCGGGTCGAGCTGCTTCATCAGCAGCGCGAAGTACAGGCCGGCGGGGCCGCCGCCGATGCAGACGATGCGCATGGAACGAGTCTCCTGGCCGCGATTGTCGCCGATTTAGTTTAGAAGTAAACGATCTGCCGTCACCGACAATCCTCGGGTGCGATCATCCCTGCCTTCCTTCGTCGAGGACCTCGGCCAAGGCATCCACGCCATCGACACCGGCTACCAGCGCGAGCGCTTGGCCGCCGCCTACCTGCTGCTGCACGGCGGCCGCGCCGCCTTCGTCGACACCGGCACCCACCATGCCGTGCCACGCCTGCTCGCGACGCTGGACGCGCTCGGCGTCGCGCGCTCGGCGGTCGACTGGGTGATCCCGACCCATGTGCACCTGGACCACGCCGGTGGCGCCGGCCGGCTGATGCGCGAGCTGCCCGCCGCGCGGCTGCTCGTGCACCCGCGCGGCGCTCGCCACCTGATCGACCCGCGCCGGCTCTGGCAGAGCGCGCTCGGCGTCTACGGCGCGGACGAGATGGAGCGGTCCTACGGCACGCTCGTCGGCGTGCCGGCCGAGCGCGTGCAGACCAGTCACGACGGCATGACCGTCTCGCTCGCCGGCCGCGAGCTGCTCGTCGCCGACACGCCGGGCCATGCGCGGCATCACCATTGCCTGTGGGACGCGGCCTCGCGCGGCTGGTTCACCGGCGACACCTTCGGCCTGAGCTACCGCGAGCTCGACGGCGAGCGCGGGCCGTGGATCCTGCCGACCACGACCCCGATCCAGTTCGACCCGCCGGCGCTGCGGCGCTCGGTCGAGCGGCTGCTGTCGTTCGACCCGGCCTGGATGTACCTGACGCACTTCGGCCGCGTCGGCGACGTCGCCCGCCTCGGCGCGCTGCAGCTCGAGCTGCTGCAGCGCATGGTCGAGCTCGGTCGCGCCGAGCAGCGCGCGCCGGACCGCCACGCCGCGCTCAGGCACGGCCTGCTCGCGCTCTACACCGACAGCCTGGCCGAGCACGGCTGCCGCCTCGACGCGGCCGCCATCGCCGGCCTGCTCGCGATGGACATCGAGCTCAATGCCCAGGGCATCGCGGTCTGGCTCGACCGCTGAATCACCGCAAGAGGAACTCACATGACGAACAAGGTTCACTTCGGCCTCGACGACCGCGTCGTCGTCGTCACCGGCGCGGCGCAAGGCATAGGCACGGCCTGCGCGCGCCGCCTGGTGCAGGACGGCGCCGCGGTCGCGCTCTGGGACGTCGCCGACGACGCCGGCCGCCGCCTCGCGGCCGAACTCGGCGCCGGCGGCGCGCGCACGCTCTACTGCCACTGCGACGTCGCGCGCAAGGCCGAGGTCGACGCCGCGCTCGCCGCGACGCTGGCGGCCTTCGGCCGCGTCGACGGGCTGGTCAACAACGCCGGCATCTTCAAGGCGGCCGAGTTCCTGGACATCGCCGAGGCCGACTGGGACGCGGTGATCGCGGTCAACCTGAAGGGCTCGTTCCTCGTCGGCCAGGCGGTCGCGCGCGAGATGGTCCGCTCCGGCCGCGGCGCGATCGTCAACATGAGCTCGGTCAACGGCACGCTGACGATCCCGACGATCGCCAGCTACAACGCGAGCAAGGGCGCGATCAACCAGCTCACGCGCGTGATGGCTCTGTCTCTCGCCGACCGCGGCGTGCGCGTCAACGCGGTCGCCCCGGGGACGATCGCCACCGAACTGGCGCAGAACGCGGTGCTGACCAGCGACGAGGCCCGCGCGCGCATCCTGAGCCGCACGCCGATGAAGCGCCTGGGCGAGCCGGCCGAGGTGGCCGACGTCTGCGCCTGGCTGCTCAGCGGCGCGGCAAGCTACGTCACCGGCGAGATCGTCGTCGTCGACGGCGGCCGCATGACGCTGAACTACACGGTGCCGGCGTGATGCTCGAAGCCTTTGCGGTCTCCGCCGGGGTCGTCGCGCTGGGCGAGATCGGCGACAAGACCCAGCTCCTCGCGCTGCTGCTCGCGGCGCGCTTTCGCCGGCCGGTGCCGATCATCCTGGGCATCCTGGTCGCGACGCTGCTCAACCACGCCGCCGCCGCCGCGCTCGGCACCTGGCTGACGCACGCGGTCGACCCGCGCTGGATGCGCTGGATCCTCGGCGCCTCGTTCCTGGCGGTCGCGGCATGGATGCTCGTCCCCGACCACGCCGAGGAGGTCGAGGGCCGGGGCAGCGGCCGTCTCGGCGTTTTCGGCGTCACTGCGCTGGCCTTCTTCCTCGCCGAGATGGGCGACAAGACGCAGATCGCGACCGTGATGCTGGCCGCGCGCTTCGATGCGCTGGTACCGGTGGTCGCCGGCACGACGCTGGGGATGATGATCGCCGACGTGCCCGCGGTGCTGCTCGGCGAGCGCGCGGTGAAGTTCGTGCCCGTCGCCTGGGTGCACCGCATCGCCGCCGGCGTGTTCGCGCTGATCGGGGTGCTCGTGCTGGCCGGCGTGGGCGGCTGAGCCGGCCCGCAGGGGCGGTCGCGACCGGCGATTCGCTGCGCTGAAGACAAGGCGCTTGTACTTCGATGAGGGTAATGGAGTAGTGGTTTACCCTATACTTTCGCCAGTTTCTTCACCTTCAGAGCGAGTCCCGAACCATGAGCCAAGCCAGCATCACCTCCAGGTCCTTCCAGCCCACGCGCAGCAAGGGCCTTCTGACGCTGATCCGCGAGATCTTCGCGGCGACGCCGCTGGGCATCGTCCTGCACGCCTTGCGCGCCCAGCCCGCGCAGCGCCGCGGCCGCTGACCCGGCCAGGCGCTCAGATCACGCGCTGCGCACGCAACGCGTCGATCTGCTCCGGGCCGTAGCCCAGCTGCGTCAGGACCTCGTCGGTGTGCTCGCCGAGCAGCGGCGAGCGCCTGACCTCGGTCGGGCTGTCGGACAGCTTGATAGGGTTGCCCACCGTCAGGTACTTGCCGCGCACCGGGTGGTCGACCTCGACCACGGTGCCCGACGCGCGCAGCGCAGGCTCGTGCGCGATCTCCTGCATCGACAGGATCGGGCCGCAGGGAATGTCGTATTCGTTCAGGATCTCCATGGCCTCGAACTTGGTCTTGGTCATGGTCCATTGCTCGATGCGCGCGAAGATCGGCTTCAAGTGCAGCAGCCGCGCCTCGGGCGTCGCGTAGGCCCCGTCGGTGATCCAGCCCTCCTCGCCGATGACCCTGCACACCGCGGGCCAGACCGCAGCCTGCGTGATGAAGTAGATGTAGGCGTTGGGGTCGGTCTCCCAGCCCTTGCACTTCAGGATCGAACCGGGCTGCCCGCCGCCCGAGGCATTGCCGGCGCGCGGCACCGAACTGCCGAAGCGTGAATCGGGGTACTGCGGATATTCCTTGAGCACGTGGTTGCGCTCGAGGCGCTGCTGGTCGCGCAGCTTGACGCGGCACAGGTTCAGCACCGCGTCCTGCATCGGCGCGAGCACCTTCTGGCCGCGGCCGGTGTTCTGGCGCTGCAGGAGCGCGGCCAGGATGCCCAGCGCGAGGTGCAGCCCGGTGCCGCTGTCGCCGATCTGGGCGCCGGTGACCATCGGCGGGCCGTCGTCGAAACCGGTCGTCGACGCCGCGCCGCCGGCGCACTGGGCGACGTTCTCGTAGACCTTGCAGTCGGCGTAGGGCCCGGGGCCGAAGCCCTTCACCGACGCCACCACCATGCGCGGGTTCAGCTCGTGGATGCGCTCCCAGCTGAAACCCATCCGGTCGAGCGCGCCAGGGGCGAAGTTCTCGACCAGCACGTCGCAATGCCGGATCAGCCGCTCGAGAACCTCCTTGCCCTGCGCCGTCTTGGTGTCGACGCAGATCGAGCGCTTGTTGTGGTTGAGCATCGTGAAGTACAGGCTGTCGACGCCGGGGATGTCGCGCAGCTGCGCGCGCGTCGCGTCGCCTTCACCCGCCTTCTCGACCTTGATCACGTCGGCGCCGAACCACGCCAGCAGCTGGGTGCAGGTGGGCCCCGACTGCACGTGCGTGAAATCGAGGATTCGGTAGCCTTCGAGCGCCTTGCTCATCGTCGTCTCCGTGGATCTGGGCCCGGCGCCGCGGCGGCCGATGGCTCAGCCCGGAGCGGCGAGCCGCGCTTCGAGCTCCGCCAGGCGCTTGCGCAGGGCTCGATCTTCGTTGAATCGCTCGGTCTCGTCACGGATCACGGCCACCACCGACGACACCTTGCCGTCGGCGCCGAACAGCATCGAGACGGTGAACGCGATCGACATCGCGCGGCCGTCCTTGTGCGTCGCCGGCACCTTCAGCAGCGTCGTGCCGTACTTCGTGGAGCCGGTCTGCATCGACCGGGCATAGCCTTCCCAGTGGCGCGCGCGCAGCCGCTCGGGCGTGATCAGGTCGAGCGAGCGGCCGAGCGCCTCGTCCTCGGTGTAGCCGAAGATGCGCTCGGCGCCCGCGTTCCAGAGGACGATGATCCCCTCGGCGTCGGACGCGACGATCGCGTCCGGCGCCGCCGCCACCAGGGCGCGGCAGTCGACATCGGTCTTCATCGTGCGACTCAGATGACTTCCTTGGCCTTCATCGCCGCGATCTGCTCGGCGCCGTAGCCCAGCTCGGCCAGCACCTGCTCGCTGTGCTCGCCGAGCAGCGGCGAGCCGGTGATCGAGGGCTTGAAGGCCGAGAACTTGATCGGGCTGCCGATCGTGAAGTAGCTGCCGCGCTCCTTGTGCGGGACCTCGACGATCGAGCCGCTCTTGCGCAGCGACTCGTCGCGCAGCAGCTCCTTCATCGACAGCACCGGCGCGCAGGGGATGTCGAACTTGCGGAAGATGTCGACGGCCTCGAACTTCGTCTTGTCCTTGATGAAGTCCTCGATCGTCGCGAAGATCTCGTCGATGTGCGGCTGGCGCGCCTTCGCGGTGGTGTAGGCCGGGTCGGTCTTCCACTCGGGCTTGCCCAGCGCGTCGCAGATCGGCTCCCAGGCGTGGCCCTGGACCGTGAAGTAGATGTAGGCGTTGGGGTCGGTCTCCCAGCCCTTGCACTTCAGGATCCAGCCCGGCTGGCCGCCGCCGCCGGCGTTGCCGCCGCGCGGCGTCACCTTGTCGGCGAACGCCTCCATCTCGTGCGGATACTGCGGGTACTCCTCGAGATACCCGACCTTCTCCAGGCGCTGCTGGTCGCGCATCTTGACGCGGCACAGGTTGAGCACCGCGTCCTGCATCGAGCAGGCCACCTTCTGCCCCTTGCCGGTCTTCTGGCGGCCGATGATCGCCGTCAGGATGCCGATCGCCAGGTGCATGCCGGTGTTGCTGTCGCCCAGCGCCGCGGCGCTGATCGTCGGCACCGAGTTCTCGCCCTTCCACCAGCCGGTGGTCGAGGCCGCGCCGCCGGCGCACTGGGCGACGTTCTCGTAGACCTTCAGGTCCTCGTAGTGGTGGCCTTCGGAGAAGCCCTTGACGGAGGCCAGGATCATCCCGGGGTTCAGCTCCTGGATGCGCTCCCAGGTGAAGCCCATGCGGTCCAGCGCGCCGGGGCCGAAGTTCTCGACCATCACGTCGGATTCACGGATGAGCTTCTCGAGCACTGCCTTGCCTTCGGGCGCCTTCGTGTTGAGCGTCAGCGAGCGCTTGTTGCTGTTGAGCATCGTGAAGTACAGCGCATCCGCGTTCGGGATGTCGCGCAGCTGGGTGCGCGTCACGTCGCCGGCGCCCGGGCGCTCGAGCTTGATGACGTCGGCGCCGAACCAGGCCAGCATCTGCGTGCAGGCCGGGCCGGCCTGGACGTGCGTGAAGTCGATGATCTTGATGCCCTTGAGGGGAAGGTCGGACATGGGAAAAGCTCCTTTTCTTGGCCTGGGTTACTTCTTCGCTGCCGCAGTCTGCGGGTTGAGCATGGTGATGCGACCGCTCTCGGTGCCGGCGGTCTCGTCGATGACGGCGTTGATCAGCGTCGGCCTGCCCGAAGCCACCGCCTCCTTGAGCGCCCGGTCGAGCTCGTCGGCCGTCGTCGCGTGGACGCCGACGCCGCCGAAGGCTTCCATCAGCTTGTCGTAGCGTGCATTCTTGACGAACACCGTCGGCGCGACGTCGGCGCCGCCACCGAGGTTCTTGTCGGTACCGCGGTAGACGCCGTTGTTGTTGAAGACGACCACGCAGACCGGCAGGTTGTAGCGGCAGATCGTTTCGAC
>MEGM01000055.1 GCA_001725505.1 Rubrivivax sp. SCN 70-15
GTCGGCCGAGAACAGGTTCTGCAGCTCGGGAAGGTTGTTGAGCGCGTTGCCGAGCTTGGTCTGGTCGATCGCCAGCGTGCCGTCGGACTGCATCGAGATTCCCACGCTGGACAGCGTCGTGAAGGCGCTCGATGCGGTCGACGCCTGGTTGATCACGCCGCGCAGCCCCCACTCGAGGCTGTTCGTGGTCGAGTCGCCGAGCAGCGGTCCGCCCTTCTTGGCCGTGGGGTCGTAGGCAGTCTGGGTGTTGATGAAAGAGGCCACCCCGTTGAACGCGGTGACGAAGTCCTTGACCGCCTGGTTGACGGCGCTGGTGTCGGTCGCGACGCTGACCTGCACGGGTGTTGCGCTCACCTTGGACAGCGTCAGCGTCAGGCCGCTGGCGACGTTGGCCATCGTGTTCGTGGCCGATTCGATCGCGATGCCATTCACCGTGGCCTTGGCATTCACGGCCGACTGGTTCAGCGACATCGGCGACGCGCTGTTCGTCGCGTCGAACCCGAGTGCCGAGACGCCGCTGGACGCGGTGATCTGGAAGGCGCTGGCGGCGCCGGTGCCGGTCGAGGTCAGCGAGAGCCGGGCGCCGTTCACGTCATTGATGATCGTCGCGCTCACGCCGGCGCCGGCGGCGTTGATCTTGTCGCGGATGTTCGCCAGCGTGTCGGTGGAGGCGATGGAGACCGACACGGCGCTGCCGCTGCCTGCGGCGAAGCTCGTTGCCGGCGGGCCACCGCTGTAGGTGCCGAGCTGGATGCTCAGCGTGCCGCTGCCCACCGTGGTGGTGTCGGACGCGTAGGCGCCCGAGGTGACGGTCTGGCCGGACGCAAGCTGCTGGACCGTGACCGCATAGTTGCCGGCCGCCGCGCCGAGGGCGGTCGAGGCCGAGACCACCGAGGTGTCGGCCGACGTCGCCGCCGTCTGCTTCCACAACGTGATCGAGCTCAGCGCCTGGGCCTTGGTCTGCAGCGTCGAGACCAGGCTCTGCATCTGGCCGTAGGACGAGAGCTGGGTCTTCAGCCCGGTATCGGCCTTCTGCAGATCCGTCAGCGGCTGCTGCTCGATCGCCATCAGCTTCGTGATGATGCCGTTGACGTCGAGCCCGCTGCCGACCCCCAGCGATGAGATCGCGCCTGTGGTGCTGGCCATCGCGTTCCTTGCCTTTCAGTCGTTGTCCGGATATCGGCCCGCGCGGGCAGGAACTTTAGGCCTTCGCGCCGGACTGTTACTGCAACAGCTTGAGCACCTGCTGCGGCAGCTGGTTCGCCTGCGCGACCATCGCCGTGCCGGCCTGCTGCAGGATCTGCGCGCGGCTCATGTTGGCGGTTTCCGCGGCGTAGTCGGCGTCCATGATCCGGCTCTGCGCCGAGGATTGATTGACCACCGAGGTCTGCAGGTTCGAGATGATCGCGTCGAAGCGGCTCTGCGTCGCGCCGAGCGTGGCGCGGGTGTCGTTGACGGTGTTCAGCGCGGTGTCGATGTCGTTGATGACGGTGTCGATCGCGCCCAGCGAAGTGGTGTTGATCGTCGCGCCGCTGGTGACGTTGGTGATCGTCGTGTCCTGCGTCATGTTCGAGATCGAGATCGAGATCGAGTCACTGGCGCTGGTGTTGGCGCCGATCTGGAAGTTCAGACCCGAGGTCGCGCCGGCCAGGATCGCCTGCCCGTTGAAGGTCGTGCCCGACAGCACTCGGTTGATTTCCGACTGCAACTGGGCGAACTCCTTCTGCAGCGATGCCTGGTCCGAGGTCGAGTTCGTGCCGTTGGCCGACTGCACCGCCAGTTCGCGCATTCGCTGCAGGCTGTCGCCGACGCCGGCCAGGGCGCCTTCGGCGGTCTGGGCCAGCGAGATACCGTCGTTCGCGTTGCGGATCGCGACGTTCATCCCGTTGACCTGCGCCTTCATGCGCTCGGCGATCGCGAGGCCCGCCGCGTCGTCCTTGGCCGAATTGACGCGCAGCCCGGACGACAGGCGCTGCATCGACGTGGCCAGCGACGACTGCGACTGGCTCAGGTTGCGCTGCGCCATCAGCGAGTTGATGTTCGTGTTGATGGTTTGTGGCATGCCAGCCTCTTGAAGAGAATCGACCCATTCCGGCGACGTGCCGGCGACCCGGTCGGCATGGACTTGTCCTTGCCTTCCACCCAGTCCGTCGGCCTGGCCGGCCGGACCCCGCCTTTCCAGCCGGAAAGTGCGTTGGGGAGATTCTGTTCAGGCTGCAGGCGCCGTGATGCGGCGAAATGAAGCGGCTTACGCCGTCAATTCGCGGCAGGGCCCGCAAAGGCGAGAGCGCCCCGCACAGCCGGGGCCGTGCGGGGCGCTGGAGCGGGGGCCGCGCTGCGGCAGGCCCCTGTCCGTTGCGATTACTGCAGCAGCCGCAGCACCTGCTGCGGCAACTGGTTGGCCTGCGCGACCATCGCGGTGCCGGCCTGCTGCAGGATTTGCGAGCGGCTCATGTTGGCGGTTTCCGCCGCGTAGTCGGCGTCGGTGATGCGGCTCTTCGCTGCCGACTGGTTGACCACCGAGGTCTGGAGGTTCGCGATCACCGACGAGAAGCGGTTCTGGTCCGCACCCATCGTGGCGCGCAGGTCGTTGACCGTGTTGAGCGCCGTGTCGAGGTTGTTGATCACCGTGTCGATCGAGCCGAGCGAGGTGGTATTGATCGTCGCCGTGCTGGCCGTGACCGCGGTCATGGTCGCGTCGGTCGTCATGTTCGAGACCGTGAGAGAGATCGTGTCGTTGGCTGTCGTGTTGGCGCCGATCTGGAACGACATGCCGGAGACGGCCGCGCCGGCCAAGATCGCCTGGCCGTTGAAGGTCGTGCCAGCGAGCACGCGGGTGATCTCCGACTGCAGCTGCGAGAATTCCTTTTGCAGCGATGCTTGGTCCGAGGTCGAGTTCGTGCCGTTGGCCGACTGCACCGCCAGCTCACGCATGCGCTGCAGCGAGTCACCGACCGACGACAGCGCGCCTTCGGCCGTCTGAGTCAGCGAGATCGCGTCGTTGGCGTTGCGGATCGCGACGTTCATGCCGCGGACCTGGGCGTCCATGCGCTGCGAGATCGCCAGGCCGGCGGCGTCGTCCTTGGCCGAATTGATGCGCAGGCCCGAGGACAGGCGTTGCATCGACGTGGCCAGCGACGACTGGGACTTGCTCAGGTTGGCCTGAGCCATCAGGGAGTTGATGTTCGTGTTGATGTTCATGGTCATGATGAAGTTCCTTTACAAGTTTCCAAAAGTCTCCGGCTAAAGCACCGGCGCTTACGCGCCCAGCGCCGGGTGCTCCTCCGATCGGGCGTCATCTCGCGACGCCGCCTGACCTTTGGCCATCTCACCGGACCGCAGGACCTGCACTCGTGCCTGTCCTGTTGGGTTGGGTATCGGATGGGAGCCGTTGCGACTTGAGGCTTTCGCGTACAAGAATTTCAGCCGCTTGGCGCGTGCCGGCTGCCGCAATCGGGCATTTCTCACTGGATTCAATTGGGCGGCGTTGCCGGCGCTTATCCGCCGCGCGAATCGGCCGCGGGACCCTAAAGTTTTCCGGATGCCTGTCGACCGGAACCGCCGTGCGAGCCAGCGCATCGCGCTGGTGATGATCGCGCGCGACGAGGCGTCGCGCATCGGCCGGGCGCTGACCAGCGCCCGGCCCTGGGTGGACGATTGCGTGGTGCTGGACACCGGCTCGCGCGACGACACGATGAACGTCGCGCGTGCGGCCGGCGCTCGGGTGCAGTCTTTCCGCTGGGTCGACGACTTCGCGGCGGCGCGCAACGCCGCACTCGACATCGCCGGCGCCGACTGGCACCTGATCCTGGATGCCGACGAGTGGATCGAATCCGGTGGCGAGGCGATCGCCGCGCTGCGCGGCCAGCGGCCCGAGTTCGTCGCCCAGCTGCGAGTCGACAGCCTGCAGGAGACGGGCGGCGTGCGCTCGGCCGCGCCGAGCTGGATCAGCCGCGTGCTGCCCGGCCGGGTGCGCTACGCGGGCAATGTCCACGAACAGCCGGTACACCGGTTGCCCGTGCGCCGCCTCGCGGTGTCGATCGGACACGACGGCTACCTCGCCGATGCGCTGGCGGCAAAGGCTGGCCGCAATGCGGCGCTCCTGCAGGGCGCGTTGTCTCGGTCGCCGCGGGATGCCTATCTCTGGTACCAGCTCGGCAAGGACCACGACGTCTACGGGCGTCACGCGCAGGCGCTGGATTGCCTGGACCGGGCGGCGGCGCTGATGCCGTCGCCGCCGCCCGACTGGGCGCACGACCTGACGGTGCGCAGCCTGCACGCGCTGAAGCGCTGCAAGCGCCATGCCGACGCGGTGCCGCGGGCCGAGGTAGCGATGGCCGCCTGGCCGGATTCGCCCGATGTTTTCTTCGCGCTCGGCGATCTGCTGCTCGACTGGGCGGCCGACGAGCCTACACGGGCGGGCGAGTTGCTGCCGATGATCGAGGCGGCCTGGACGCGCTGCCTGGAGATAGGCGAGCGGCCCGATCTGGAGGGCGCGGTTGGCGGCCGCGGCAGCAATCTGGCCGCACACAACCTGGCGTTGCTGTACGAGACGTTCAGCCAGCCCGCGCAGGCGGCCCGCTACCGCGCGGTGGCCGACGCCGGCCCGCGGGCGGGCTGAGCCAGCGCCCGAACTGACCCGCCTTCGCGCGGCTATTCCGCGCGACCAGCGCCGCGCTGCCGCCTAGAGTGGCCGACCATGAAGCAGAACGCAGCACTCGCCGAGCGACACCGACAGGCGGGTCGCCTTGCCCTGCAGGCACGGCAGCTCTCGACAGCCGTCGCCGAGTTCGAGAAGGCGACGAGGCTGGCGCCGCAGGACGCGCTGTTGTGGATGAACCTGAGCCGAGCCCAGGCTGCAGCAGACGACCTCGCGGCGGCGATCATATCGGCCCGCCGTGCGTTCACTGCCGAACCTTCCAACACGCTGGCCTGCCGAATGCTGGCGGACGCGCTGCTCAAGCAGAACCGTGCGGCCGAGGCAGCCGCCGTCTTCGACGCTTTCCCTCCCGACGCGCCGCGCGACCACGATTGGTACAACGACTGCGGGATCGCGATGTTTCAGGCGCGGCGGCTGCAGGATGCCGTCAATGGGTACTTCCAGGCCCTGGCGCTGAAGATCGACGCGGCGCTGGTGCACTATCGCCTCGGGCTGACCTTCATGGACATGGACTTCAAGCGCGAGGCCGTGGAGTGCTTCCGAACTGCGGCGGCGCTGGACCAGGCCGACGTGCGTGCGCTTGCGCTGTCGCTGCTGGTGCACGAAGGGCGGCAGACCTGTGACTGGGCCCACACCGAGGCCGACACGGCTGCGCTGCTGGCCTGCCTGGAGCGGCCGCAGGCGGCGATGGGGCAACTGCAGTCGCCCTTCGCGCTGCTGGCGGTGGAGGCGACGCCGGCGCAGCTGCGCCGCATCGGCGAGCTGCGCAGCCTCGGGCTGACGCGGGGTGTGCGCCCGATGCCGGCGCCCGGCCCACGGCGCCCCGGGCGCATCCGGGTCGGCTACCTGTCGTCGGACTTCCACCACCACGCGACCGCGGTGCTGATCGCCGAGCTGCTCGAGAGGCGCGACGTCGATCGCTTCGAGGTCTTTCTCTACTCGCACAGCCGGGACGACGGCACTGCGATCGGCCGGCGCGTGCGCGCCGCGTGCGACCACTTCGTCGACGTGACCCACCTGGCCAACGCGGAGATTGCGCAGCGCGTGCGCGACGACGGCATCGACATCGCCGTCGACCTGAAGGGCCACACCCGCGGCAGCCGCTTCGAGGTGCTGGCCCACCGTCCCGCGCCGGTGCAGGTGACCTATCTCGGCTACCCGGCGACCACCGGGGCGGACTTCATCGACTACGTCGTCGGTGACGAGATCGTCACGCCGCTGGCGCACGCGGCGAACTACAGCGAGCACATCGCGCAGCTGCCCTTCAGCTACCAGCCCAACGACCGCCAGCGCCCGTTGCCGCCGGCGCCGCCGCGCTCGATGCTGGGATTGCCCGACGACGCGGTCGTGCTGTGCTGCTTCAACCAGACCTACAAGATCTCGCCGTCGATGCTGGACCTGTGGGCACGCATCCTCGACGGGGCGCCGAACACGGTGCTGTGGCTGCTGGCCTGGAACCCCCATGCGCAAGCCAACTTGAGTGCCGAACTGACGCGTCGGGGCGTGGCACCGCAGCGGGTCGTCTGGGCGCCGACGCTGGGCTTGGACGAGCACATCGCGCGCTTCCGCGCCGCCGACCTCTTCCTCGATACCTGGCCGTGCAATGCGCACACGACGGCCAGCGAGGCGCTGTGGGCCGGGGTGCCGGTCTTGACGGTGCCGGGGCCGACCTTCGCATCGCGCGTTGCGGCGAGCCTGGTTCACGCCTGCGGCCTGAGCGAGCTGGCCTGCGCCGACGCCGACGCGTATGTCGAGATGGCCTGTGCGCTCGCGACCGAGCGGGTGACGCTGGCCGGCGTGAAGCGTCACCTCGACGAGCGGCGGTTGCAGTTGCCACTGTTCGACACCGAGCGCTACGCGCGCGACTACGAGGCGCTGTTGCAGCGCATGTTCGAACGCCAGCAGGCGGGGATGGCGCCGCAGGCGCTGCCGCTGACGTGAACGAAGTCGCGCCGGTTCCGCCGCGATGAAGAACGGAATTGGGCGGTCAAGGCCCGCATCTTCGACGCGTTCGAGCCGCCTGAACTTCCTACATTGAGCTACCCGCGAACTATCGCGTTCAAACCACGAGCGACCGATGCAGCTTCCCGCCGTTCACCTCGCCATCATGCAACCCGCCGGCTACCTGCACTCGCTGGGTTTTCTCGACCAGGCACGTTATTTCCGCCACCAGTTCCGCCGCATGGGTGCGACGGTGACGATCGCAAAGAACCGGCTCCGTGAAGACGCGGTGAATTTCGTGTTCGGCGCCCACCTCGGCTTTCCGTCCGATTGGCAGCGCCGCCATTCCTGCATCTTCGTCAACCTCGAACAGCTGGGGCAGGGCGGTGCGAGCGTGGGTCCCGAATACCTGGACCTGCTGCGTCGCTCGGCGGTGGTGGACTACGACGCTGCCAATGTCGGTGCCTACGCGGCCGACGTTGCCGACGTGCCGCTGGTGCCGTTCCTGCATGCACCCTATCTCGATGACGGACTCGCACTGCCGCTCGAGCAGCGGCCGATCGACCTGCTCTTCTTTGGCAGCATGAATCCCCGCCGCCAGGCCTTCATCGCGCAGGTCGAGGCCGCCGGCGTCCAGGTCAGCACCTTCGATCACCCGATCTACGGCCCCGAGCGCGACCACTTCATTCGCCAGGCCAAGGCAGTGCTGAACTGCCACTTCTACGACAGCAGCCGCTTCGAGCAGGCGCGCGCGTTCCACAGTCTTTCGCTGGGAACGCCGGTGATCTCGGAGCGCAGCGCTGGGACTCGGCCACCCGCGGCGTTCGAGGATCCGGTGTTCTGGCTCGAGGACGGAAGCGCGATGCGCTTCTTCGCCGAGCAGTTCGGGCAGCCGTCCTTCTTCGCTGCAGCACGGTCCAAGCTGGCCGCGTTCTGCCGCCTGGATCCGATCGAGGCCTATGCGGACCTGCTGGCCTTCGCGACGGGCTTCCACCAAGCGGCGGGCAAGACCCGGGGCACCGAACCCTGGAGGCCGACACGACTGAACCTGGGTTCGGGCAAGGACTACAAGCCGGGCTGGCTGAACGTGGACATCATCGAACGCGCCGAGCCGGACCTCGTCTTGGACCTCGGTCAAAAGACCGAATTGCCTTTGGAAGTGCCCGGCCGCCGTGGTGGCAGCGTGCGTCTCGAAGCTGGTTCGCTGGACATCGTCTATGCCAACAATGTGCTCGAGCACGTGCCCGATCTCCCGGCGTTGATGACCAACGTGCTCGCACTACTGAAGGACGGCGGCGAGTTCCAGATCGAGGTGCCCTACGAGAAGGCGCTGACCGCCTGGCAGGATCCGACGCACCTGCGTGCACTGAACGAGAATTCCTGGCTCTACTACACGGACTGGTTCTGGTACCTCGGATGGTTCGAGCACCGCTTCGAGATCGCCGAATCGAGCTGGCTCGACGCGAGCCTCAATCCGTGCCGGAAGGAAAATGCGGCATTCATGCGCGTGACCTTGCGCAGGATTCCAACCACCCTGCGCGAACGGACGGTGGCACGCGCAATGCAGGCGGACTTCGGAGGAATCGATGAAGACACGCCAGTCAAGGCCCGCTTCGATGCGAAGGAGTCCGTCGCGTGAGCGAAGTCGCGCGAGCGCCGATGAGCGCGCTGGCCATCGCGATGGTCAAGAACGAAGCCGACATCATCGAGGCTTTCGTCCGCCACAACCTTCACTTCGTCGACCTGCTGGTCGTCATCGACAACCAGTCGACCGACGGGACGCGAGAGATCTTGCAGGCGCTGCGTCGGGAGGGCCTCCCGCTTCTGGTGGTTGACGATCCAGTCTTCGGACATTTTCAGTCCGAGAAGGTCACGCTTGTCTACCGCAAGGTGGCGCCGGTGTTTCAGCCCGAACTCGTCTACCTACTCGATGCCGACGAGTTCCTGCGCGCACCGAGCCGTGGTGCGTTGGAGACTGTCCTTGGTGATCTGCACCCAGGTACTGTCGCCTTGCTGCCGTGGATGACCTACCTACCAGTGACCGAGTGTTCGGCTGAGCAGGTCCGGGCCGACCCGTTAGGCGCGATGACGCGCCGGCGCAGGCGTGAGGAACCGACCTACTACAAGGCCGTGATTCGCCGCAGGGCGGAGGACGACAGCACGCTTGTCATTGAGCAGGGCAATCACGCGGCCCACTTAGCGGCGGAGCGGTCGTCACTAGTCACGGTGACGGTGCAGGGGGCCGCGCTGGCCCACATTCCCGTGCGTAGCGTGGATCAGCTGAGCGCCAAAGTGATCAATGGCTGGCAGGCCTGCATGGTGCGCAATCGGCATCGCCACGTGCCTGGCGAGGCTTACCAGTGGCAGGCCTTGTATGAGCATTTGGTGCAAGGCCATACGCTGTCCACAGAGACGCTGGCGGAAGTGGCGCTCGGCTACGCGCAGCAGCCCCGTTCCGGTCGCAACGTGGCAGCTGATGCGATCGATGATCCGGTACTTGCGCGTTACGGTGCGCTGCGTTACCTTGGGCTGGGGCGTCACGCCGCGCTGGCCAAGGTGGCATTGAGCCACGAGGCCTACCTGCGCCACCAGAACGAGCGCGAAGCACAGCACGGTCTCGCGCTGGACCTGGCCCCAGTGTGCGACTTGCTGTCGTCGTTACCGGCCCGAAGCCTGGCTGCAACGCCCGCGGGGCGAGCGTGGCTTACTGAATTGCGAGCGATTCACCCCGAACTCTCCGTGACCAACGACTGCGATGCCGATGTTCTGCTCGCTCCTGAACTCTCTTTGAGCGACAGCCTGATGCTTGCCGCCCAGTCGGGTGGCTCGATTGGCTCGCGCGTGCTGTCCTGGCCCGACCGCGCCCGAAGCTCGGATGAACTTCGGCAGGAGCTGGAGGCCTGGGCGGGGCACGGCTTTGAGCCCGACCTGCTGCAGTCCATGGCCTTCCGAGCATTGGCGAGCTACGCGGCGGTACGACATGGCGCACTCATCCTGCGGCCGGTCAAATCGGCGACAGGACCGCGCTCGTCGGCGGTGCGCGAGTTGCTATGCACGATGGCGAACGCGCCACATTTCTGGATCGACCCCCGCTCCCGGCGCATTCGGTATCCCCTGGAGACGTTGGACCTTGGCATGGCAGCCCTGCACCAGCCAGCGGCCCACTGAGCCTGTCACCCAAAACCGCGAGATCGCACCCATGCGCGTCGCCGTCGTCACTCCCTACCACCAGGAGCCCCGCGCCTGGCTGCAACGCTGCGTTGAAAGCGTTCGGAACCAAGAGCATGCGTGCGAGCACCTGCTCGTGTCCGACGGACACGCGCAGGACTGGCTCGACGGCGCCGGTGTGCGCCATCTGAGGCTGGACCGTGCGCATGCCGACTATGGCAATACACCGAGATCGATCGGCGCGCAGCTGGCCGTGGCCGATGGCTTTCACGCTGTGGCCTTTCTCGACGCCGACAACTGGTTCGAACCAGACCACGTCGGGCGCTGCGTTGAGCTGGCCGAGCGCACCGGCGCCGACTTCGTCAGCGCCGCACGGCGCTTCGTGAGAGAGGATGGCTCTGTAATTCCGTTTGAGTCTCGTGAGGACCGCACGGGCGAGCATGTCGATACCAGTTGCCTCTTCCTTCTCTTCGGTGCTTTCCACGCGCTGCCGCGCTGGCTCTTGATGCCCAAGCCGATGACAATCCTGGGCGACCGCTACTTCGTCAAGTCGATGCGTGACGAGGGGCTGACCGAAGCCCGCTTGAGCGAACCGAGTGTCAACTACTTGTGCAGTTGGGCCGACGTGTATCGCGCCGTAGGTGAGTTGCCGCCTGCATTTGCGAAGAATGGCCTGCCGACGGAGCGACTCGGGCGTTGGCTTCGTCGTCTGTCGACCACGGACTTCGCGCAGGTCGAACGGCTGAGCGGTTGTCGCATTGGACCCGATTGTGAAATCGCGGCGCGGCACTGCGCTTGAACACGTCGGGCCATGACTCCGGTCGTGTCCCTGCGCGTGGTATAGGTCGTCAGCCCGGATGGGCTGAATGCGCGGAAATCAATGAGCCACAGCGGACAGCCGAGTGAGCACATTTCGCGATGTCGGCGCCTTTCTCGCCCAGTTCGGTCAATGCCGTGGCGACAGTCATCGTGGAGTCTCCTTCTGAGCGGTTGGTGGGCCGCAACTCAAGAGTATCCGGGGCCACGACGGGCACCCCACCCGGGATCGCCGCCGCGCGGTAGCTCGGCACAGGTTGCGCCGTACGGGAATACCCCTCCACGACCCGCTGCGTACTGAAGGACCTACACGAGTTCCTTGGACATCAACCGTCAGCCGAGTTGCGGTAACCCTGCCTCAGGTTCCCACGAGTGGCTCCAGAAGGTGACCATGCTCGCCGTCGGAAATAGAGCCCGGCACTCTCCGACCGTCAGCTGACGTCCCTTCGCGAGCAGGCCCCGTCGGTAGATCTGGTGGATCGGGTCCGCCCAGTTGAAGGGGAACCAGTCGGCGGACGCAAGTATGCAGATCGGGCTTGGGGCTGCTGGACACAGCTCCGGTGGCAAGTGCCTGGCCACTGCGGCGACCAGGCGCTGCGCACACTCCGGTCGCTGCGCCCATTCGTCGTTGGCCGACTTGAGCGCGACGGGGCCTGTTAGATGCTCTGGCCGGCCGTGCGGAAGGCGTGTCTGTGCCTCGATGAGCTTCGCGATGACGAGCAGCCAGAAGGGGTGTCGGGGCGGTGAAGCCATCGCGGCGTTCGGCAATGAATGCTCGAAGTCGCCGTCCGCGCCCATGCGACCTAGAAGGACATTCGGCAGGCCGGCGATCCGATCCAGCGGCTGCAGACAGATCATGTCCAAATCAGCGTAGACGCCCCCGAACGCATACAAGAAGAGGTAGCGCACCGCATCGGCGCGGTAGATCTCTCGCGGATAGCTGTCGAACAGCGGCAGGAACCAAGGAAATCGAAGCTGCACGAAGCGCCGGTTGTCGGCATCGTCCCACAGCGGAGCCGCGAACGATGGGTTGGCGTCCAGGAAGCTGGAACGACACTGCGCGAATTGGTGCGGCAGATTCGTCCGGGACTTCCAGGTCTGGAAGAGGATCTTTGGGATGGAAGCTGCGCAGGACGCCGTCGCCACCAGCGGCGTGTCCGGCTCGACCGCCGTGAAGCCAGGCGACGCGCTCGCGGCGGCTTCCACCGTGGTGGCCAGGGGATTCACGGCCGGCGGCGCGGCAAGCGTGTCCTGACCCAGTGGGCTCATTGCATAACCGAGCCCCCTGAGATGGGCGACGACGTCGAAGCGCTGGACCTCCGCCGGGATGCGCAGCGCCTCGAGCACGATGGGCGGAAGCTGGCGGTCCGACCGATGCTCGAACAAGATCAGAGGCCGTTGGCGCTCCAGCAGGTGCTTAGCCCCGAAGAAGGCCAGCCGCTCGGCGCCCTCTACGTCCACCTTCATGTAGACGACTGGCAGGTCCGCAAGCGCGTCCAGCGCTAGCGCGTCGACGACCTCGCCGTCGACGCCGATCTGGACTCCACCGTAGTTCCCGAACGCGCTGCCGTCGTAGCGGATCGCCTGCTGCGCCCCACTGCCATCGGAGAAACTGCCGGCCATCGTGATCGGGCAGGCTTGGTGAGCGATCGCTTTGTCCGAGACAACGATGCGCTCCGACAGGCCGTTCTCCGCGACATTGCGTTCCAGTAGCAGGCGAAGGCCGGACTGTGGCTCGAAGCAGATGAACGTGAGTTCAGGGCAGAGCGCAGCCAGCGCCAGCGCGTGCGATCCGATATGCGCCCCTACGTCCAGGGCCACGCCCTGGCGACCCGCGAGTTGTCGTGCCACCTGCGTGACTTCGAGCTCTTCCCAGTAGCCGCCCCCGGCAAAGACGCGACCGATGTACTCGTCGTTCACGAGATACGAAACCTGGCCGTAAGGCGTGTAGCTGCGAGCTGCGCCGGGAATCAAATAGTGGGAGGAGCTGAGGAAGGGTCGGCTTGCCGGATCCTGCGCGTGTCCGTCGCCGGCGGCCCCATAGCGCGGCGGACGGTAGATCTCGGCGAGAGGGCGTGCAGGGTGCGGCCACTCGCCCTGTTCGACGAGAAAGAGGTTGACGCCGGCGGACTCGCAGTAGACGGGCACGTAGCCGTGCGCAGCAGCGAGTCGGGCGAAGGCGCCGAGCGACGCACCGAACCAGCGCGTGCCATCCCAGCAGCCGTCGGGTCGATAGGGGACGACGGCGTCCAGGTCGGGACCGAGCGAGGCGTTGTACTCGACGACGATCACACGGGGCCGGTGCTCGGCCAGGATGGCGTCGAGCACATGGAAGTCGTTGAAGTCGATGTCCAGGCTGAGCAGGTCGAAGTGCCGCGGGACCTTGTGGTGGCTCAAGATGGCCAGCACGTTCTCGCGCGAGATTCGATTCCGGAACAGCCCGATGTCTGGCCTCTCATGGGCCGCGTCGAACATCCAGCCAGACCAGCCAGACTCGCGCAGGAGCCGCGTGTTGCACTCGGTCCCGTCCTCGCAGCCGATCTCGACATAGCGGCCATTGCCTCGGCCCAGCAGGTCGAACAGGTGCTGCAGCACGCCGTCCTCTCCGTTCTGCGAGTATCGGCGCGACTCCGTGGCACGCGTGAGCAGAGCGGCTGTGTCCTTGGTGTCGGCAATCATTCGGTCTCCCTAGAATGTGTCTCGCTCGTCCGGGCGATTCGGACCAGGCACGCGTCGGGTGGGCAACTCAGACGCCGTGATGACGGGCACTCTAGGCTGAGGGCACGTTGCCGAGGCGCCGAGAAGAGGGGGGAGTAGGGCTCTTTCCTGACGATGCGCCCGACCCAGGAGCGCATTCCGCCGTTTCGATTCGAGAGGCGGCTGGGTTGCCGAACTGCTATGGGCTTGGCATCGGTGGCGGAAAGAGGCCGCTGTCTTGTAGGAATTTGCCCTACAACCCCCACAGAAAAATGCGGACTCAAGCCACGGAGATGGGCTGATGTTCCGGTCCAGTTCCGGCGCCTACAGTTCCTCACACGCTGAAACGTATCCCCACCGGAGACCGCCATGAACGCCGACCAGATCCTTGCCGAAATTCGCGAAGCCAACCTCAGCTACCTGATGCTGGCGCAGAGCCTGATCCGCAGCGACCGCGAGCAGGCGCTGTACCGCCTGGGCATCACCGAGGCGACGGCGACGATGATCGGCATGCTGACTTCGTCGCAGATGATGAAGATCGCCGCCGGCAACACGCTGCTGTGCCGCTTCCGGATGGACGACGACCTGGTCTGGAGCCTGCTCACCAGCCACGGCAAGTCGGCCGCCAACGAAGGCGTCGCCGGGCTGCACGCATCGATCCTGATGGCCGGGCGCCACCAGGAAGCCGCCTGACCGCCTGCGGCGACGGCAATCCACAGAACACAGGACGGAGAACGCGATGGCCCGCAACAAGAGCATCCTGACCGAAGCGAAACAGATCGAGCGCGCGGTGACGCTGATCCACCTCGGCGCGCGGCTGCAGGTGCTCGAGTCCGAGACCGACCTGAGCTACGAGCGCCTGCTGCGCCTGTACAAGGAAGTCTCCGGCCGCAGCCCGAGCAAGGGCCAGCTGCCGTTCTCCACCGACTGGTTCATGACCTGGCAGCCCAACATCCATGCCAGCCTGTTCCTGAACATCCACGAATACCTGAACAAGGCCGCGGCGCTCGACGAGATCGACACCGTCATCAAGGCCTA
>MEGM01000056.1 GCA_001725505.1 Rubrivivax sp. SCN 70-15
GTGCAGCGCCGCGCCGACGATCGTCGCGTCGGCCAGAGGCGCCCAGGCCGGCGGCGCGGGCTGCCCGCTCAGCAGGCGCAGCGCGCCGGCGACACCGAACAGCGCGAGGCCGGCGGCCCAGGGCCGCAGCCCGGCCGGCGCCGGGCTCTGGCGGCTGACCAGGTAGAGCAGCCCGCCGGTGCACAGCAGCTGCATGGCGAGCAAGGCGATGACGGTGACCGGGTCCATGGGCAGGCGCTGCGAGCGCCCGCCGTTATAGCCCAGCCTCAGCCTTCCAGGCCGGGGCACCGCGGGACGCGGTACCTCTTCGGCAGGCATTCGCCAGGACGCAGGTCCTGGCTCATGTCCGGCCTCAGCGCTTTGCGTGCCCCTCCTCTGTACGCCCCTCCTCTACGTGACCCTCGAGCGTGAGGTAGCCGACCGCGGCGCTGAAGCGGCCGTTGTAGTTGGCGTCTTCCAGGGGTTGCAGCGTCTGCCAGACCTGCGCGTGCAGGCCGCCGGTCACCGTGCCGCTCGCGTCGGTCTTCAGCTCCCAGTCGCCCGGGTGCTGGAAGTTGCTCATGATGTAGCTGAAGCCATGCAGCTCGTCGACGGCTTGCAGCCCGGTCGACTCGGCGCCGGCCGGCGTCGAGAGGATGCGCGCGAGCTCCTTCGTGTCGACGTTGTAGGCCCAGAGGAAGTTGTTGACGTGCAGGCCGCTGTCCTCGCCGATGAACAGCGTGCGCATCTTCTCCGAGAACTTCAGGTTGTCCGGGTTCGCGATCCTGTCCGGGTGCGCGAGGTTGCCCAGCGCGTCGGGCGCGGCGCGGTCCTCGCCGAGCAGCAGCGCCGAGCCGCTCACCGGCACCCAGTCGCTCGCGATCGCGGTGCCATCGGTGTCGGCCTGGCCGCCGGTCAGCGGCCACTGGTAGACCATGCCGGCGTTCGGGCCCTGGATCGCGATGCCGCCCGAGCCGTTGGTCATCGCCGCGGAGACATAGCTGATTGCCGAGTAGGCGATCTTGTCGCGCACGTTGACGGTCGTGCCTTCCATCTTCGTGAAGCCCAGGCTGCCGCCCTTGAAGGCCGCGTAGCGGTGGGTTTCCAGGAAGGCCGCGGCCTGCTCCATGCCGGGCTTGAACTTCACCCAGTTGAACTTGCCGGCGAACGCGATCTTCGTGTAGCTCGCGTCGCCCGGGTCGCTGGTCTTCGCGTCGACGATGTCGGCCGCGGCGAGCGTGTCGGCCAGGGCCTCGATCTCGGCGCTCGTCGCGTGGCCCAGGCGCACCCATTTCAGGTCGGCCGAGCCGCCGTCTGCCGCCGTCTTCTGGTGCCACTGGGCGACGTACAGCGTGCCCGCGGAGAGGTCGCGCGGCGCGTCGGCGACGAACATGAACAGGCCGCCGTTGATGGCGTCGTCACCCATCAGCACGGTGCGCTCGTCGGGCATCACCTGGACCAGCTCGTGCGAGATGCGGCCCAGGCAGTAGTGCTTCTTGATCGTGCCGCTGCCGTCGCGGTGCACCGTCACCTCGGGCAGGTGGCCGTAGTGGTAGGGCCGGGCCGCGCTCGCGTCGCCGAACAGGTTCTGGCTGAAGGCCCTGAACATCGCGTTGGAGGCGATCGTCGTCGCGTCGGGCTCGTATTCCTCGCTCGACAGATGCGTGTTCCACGGCGACAGGCTGGCGCCGCAGCTGATCCACAGCCCGTGCACGCCGCTCGTGTCGACGTTCGAGTAGCTGACGAGCTCGAGCTTGCCGGTGCGCTGGTCCTGGTCGAGCGCGAGCACTGCGATCGGCGACGGCAGCCGGCCATACAGCGACTCGCCGGCGACGTTCCTCGAAGCGTATTCGAACTGCACGACCGCGAACACGCGGTGCTGGCCGCGCCGGTGCGAGCGCACGCCGGGCAGCGCGATCAGCGACATGCCGTCCGGGCAGTCGGAGAACATCTGGCGCCGGCCGGGGTCGGTGGCGTCGACGATCGGCTGGTTGCGGATGTCGTAATAGCCGCCGGCGAGCGTGCGGCCTCCCTTGCCGTCGGCGACCTGCTGGCCGGTGAGGAAGAAGGTCTCGTAGCCGAGGCGGTAGGTCACGCCGTCGCGGCGCTGACCCTGCCGTTCGGTCAGCGTCGACGCGACCCAGGTCGTCGCCATCCGGGCCGGGTTGGCCAGGCCGGGCGCGGGCATCGCGCCGAAGCGGTAGGTGACGCTCCGGCCATGGGCCGTGGCAGCGCCGGCGTAGCCCAGGCCGGCGAGCGAGGCGCCGAGCGGCAGCAGCGGCGCACCGACGAAGAGCTGCGGCGCACGGCGGCGCGAGAGGGTTTGCGATTCGGACATCTGGGGCTCCTGCTTCGACGCGAGCAATTTCGCGCGTTCGTCATGACTCTAGACATCACTAGTGACGTTTTCGTGAAGCCCGCTGCGATCGCGCTTCATGGCCCGGCACGCGATCGTCGTCGAAACAATTGCGAACAAGCATGGATCGGCCATCGAAGCTTCGTTGATTTTACGCAGTCGCGAAGAGCCAGGACTGAGCTGCAATGTCATTTCAGCGCGGAACGGGCCTCCGGTGCCCGTTCCGCGCCGGGCGCCGGGCGCCGCGACGAGCGCCACCGATCAACGAGACGGAGCGAAACATGAAGACGATTCCCACCTTGGTGCTGAGCCTGCTGCTGGCCGCAGGCGCCGCCGGGCCCGCGGCCGCTGCCGGCGCAGGCAATCCACCAGCGCCTGTCGGACCCGGCGCCGGGCCGATGACCGGCACCGGCCCGGGCCCGATGGCGGGGCAGCGCATGGGCCCGCGCTGGGGCAGCGAGTCGACGCCGGGCTGGGCGCTGATGAGCAGCGCCGAGCGCGATGCGCACCTCGAGCACCTGCGCTCGATGAAGACCTACGAGGAATGCCATGCCTACATGGAGCAGCACCGCGAGCAGATGGCCGCGCGTGCGAAGGAGCAGGGCAGGCCGGCGCTCGGGCAACCGCGGCGCGATGCCTGTGCCGGCCTGAAACGCTGACGCGTGCGGCCGCGAAGGCCGCTTCGAAATCGATCCGAAGGAGTCCACGATGCTTCAAGAAACGACGAACCGGCGCCTGTGCCTGGCGGGTATGGGGGCGGCCGTGCTGGTGCTGGCCGGTTGCGGCGGCGGCGACAGCACCGCGCCGGTGATGAGCGCCGACAGTTCCGGTGTCTCGACGATCAGCGCCAGCGCGCTCGCGGCGACGCTGGCGACGTATCCGGTGGTCGCGCCGCTGTCTGCCGACGAGGTCGCCAGCCTGCTGCAGATGCGCGAGGAGGAGCAACTCGCCCACGACGTCTACGCCGTCAGCGCCACGCTCTACCCGACCCTGCCGATCTTCGCCAACATCGCGAGCGCCGAGGCCACCCATTCGGCTGCGGTCAAGACCCTGCTCGACCGCTACTCGATCGCCGACCCGCTCGCCGGCCTGCCGAGCGGCACGTTCAAGACCTCGGCCTTCCAGATCCTCTACGACGCGCTGGTCGCGAGCAGCCGCGTGAGCCTGATCGCGGCGCTGCAGGTCGGCCTGCAGATCGAGGAGATGGACATCCGCGACCTCGAGTCGGCGAAGGCGAGCCCGAACATCGACAACGCCGACATCCTGATGGTCTACGACAACCTGGAGCGCGCGTCGCGCAACCACCTGCGCGCGTTCTGGAAGGTGCTGCAGGCCCAGGGCGGGACCTACACGCCGCAGTACCTGACGCAGACGGCATTCGACGCCATCATCAACTCGCCGATCGAGACCGGGCGCTGACGCATCGGCGGCCCGCCGGCCGCCGATGCGTGGAGGGCGCCGCCGGCCGCCCGATAATTCGCGCGTGACCCGAACCGAACTCGCGCGTGCCTGATCCCGCCAGGCCGCCAGCGGCCCAGCCACACGGCCGGCTCGTGCGCCGCGCGACGCTGCCGGTCACGCTGTTCGTGCAGGCGGCAGCCTCGGCCGCGGTCATCGCGCCGGCCGTGGCCGCGCCGCGGCTGGTCGAGCGCCTGCATCTCGGCGCGACCGCAGTGGGCCTGTTCGTCGCGCTCGTCTACCTGGCCGCGATGTTCGCGAGCCCGCTCGGCGCACAGCTCGTGCGCCGCTGGGGGCCGATCCGCGCCAGCCAGACGGCGCAATGCGTCAGCGCCGCCGGCCTCGCACTGCTCGCCTGGCCTTCGGTGCCGGCGGCGGTGGCCGGTGCGCTGCTGATCGGTCTGGGCTACGGGCCGATCACGCCGGCCAGCTCGCAGATGCTGTCGCGCACCACCGACCCGCGCCGCTACGCGCTGGTGTTCTCGGTCAAGCAGACCGGCGTGCCGCTCGGCGGCGTGATCGCCGGCCTGCTGGTGCCGGCGCTGATCACCGCGTTCGGCGTCGCCGGCGCGCCGCTGGGCGTGGCGCTGCTGTGCCTGCTCGGTGCGCTGGCGGCCTGGCCGCTCGCAGCCGAGCTCGACCGCGACCGCGACGCCACCAGCGCCTGGCCGACGCTGCGCGGGCTGATGGCGCCGGTGGACTTCGTCGCGCGCCATCCGGTGCTGCGCTCGCTGGCGCTGACGAGTCTGGTGTTCTCGATCGTCCAGCTCAGCCTGACCTCGTACCTGGTGAGCTACCTGACGGGCGATCTGCACTGGACGCTGGTCGCCGCCGGCGCGGCGCTGTCGGCGTCGCAGGTCGCCGGTGTCGCCGGCCGCGTCGTCTGGGGTCTGGTCGCGGACCGCTGGCTCGGCCCGCGCCGGATGCTGATGGCGCTGGCGCTCGCGATGGCCGGCTGCGGCCTGGCGATGCCGCTGCCCGGCCCGGGCAGCGCAGCCGCGCCGGTGATCGCGCTGGCCTGCCTGTTCGGCGCCACCGCGGTCGGCTGGAACGGCGTCTACCTCGCCACCGTCGCGCGCCTGGTGCCGCACGAGCAGGCCGCGACGGCGACTGCGGGCACGCTGTTCTTCACCTTCTTCGGCGTCGTCGTCGGGCCGCCGCTGTTCGGCGCCGTCGGCAGTGCGTTCGGCGCGCTCGGCCCGGCTTTCGCGCTGCTCGCGCTGCCGCTGGGCTGGGGCCTGTGGTCGCTGGCGCGCGCTCGCTGGGCCTGACCTCGCCAGCGCTCCTGCGGGCCCGGGTCGTCAGGCGATCAGCAGCGCGCGGAAATCGTTGACGTTGGTGAACGTCGGCCCGGTCACCACCAGGTCGCCCAGCGCCGCGAAGTAACCGTAGGCGTCGTTGCGGTCCAGGACCTCGGTCGCCTTCAGGCCCAGCGCCGCTGCACGCGCGAGCGTGTCGGGCGCGACGATGGCGCCGGCGTTGTCCTCGACGCCGTCGATGCCGTCGGTGTCGGCGGCGAGCACGTGCACCCCAGGCTGGCCCTGGAGCGCGATCGCGCAGCCGAGCAGGAACTCGGTCGCGCGGCCGCCGCGACCCGCTTTGCTCTTGAGCGTGACCGTGGTCTCGCCACCGGAGAGGATCACGCAGGGCCTGGCGAACGGCGCACCGCGGCGCGCCACCGCGCGCGCCAGCGCCGCATGCACCTTGCCGACCTCGCGGCTCTCGCCTTCGATCTCGTCGCTGAGGACATGGGCTTCGACGCCGGCCGCGCGCGCCGCGGCGGCGGCGGCTTCGAGGCTCTGCTGTGGCGTCGCGATCAGGTGGATCTCGTGGCCGGCGAAGCGCGGGTCGCCGGGCTTGGGCGTCTCGAAGGCACCGCTCTCGAGGCCGGCGCGCGCCGCGGGCGGCAGCTCGATGCCGTAGCGGCGCAGGATCGCGAGCGCATCGGCGCAGCTCGTCGGGTCGGGCACGGTCGGCCCGCTGGCGATGACCTCGGGCGCGTCGCCCGGCACGTCGCTGATCAGCAGCGTCACGACGCGCGCCGGCGCGCACATCGCGCCCAGCCGCCCGCCCTTGACGGCCGAGAGGTGCTTGCGCACGCAGTTCATCTCGTCGATCGCGGCGCCGCTCTTCAGCAGCGCGCGGTTGATCGCCTGCTTGTCCTCCAGCGTCAACCCCGGCGCCGGCAGCGACAGCAGCGCCGAACCGCCACCCGACACCAGGCACAGCACCAGGTCGTCGGCGCCGAGGCCGCGCGTGAGATCGACAATGCGTTGCGCGGCGTGGCGGCCGGCCTCGTCGGGCACCGGATGCGCGGCCTCGACGACCTCGATGCGGCCGGGGCTCGCCCGGACCTCCGGCGGCACATGGCCGTAGCGCGTGACGACCAGACCCGACAGCGGCGCGTGCTGCGGCCACAGCGCATCGACCGCCGCGGCCATCGCGCCGCCGGCCTTGCCCGCGCCGAGCACCAGCGTGCGGCCCCTCGGCGGCGGCGGCAGGAAGGGCGCGGTGTTGTGCGCGGGCAGCGCGCGCTGGACCGCGGCATCGAAGAGCGAGCGCAGCAGGTTGCGGGGGTCGGGCAGGGTCATGGCGGGGTTGTGGCCGGCCGCAGCGCGCGGCTCAGCTGCCGAGCCGCTCGTGCGCCCAGGCGAGCCAGCCCAGGCCGGCCTCGGTGCCGGCGGCGGGCTTGTATTCGCAGCCGATCGCGCCGCGGTAGCCGATGCGCCGCAGGTGCGCGAACACGAAGCGGTAGTCGATCTCGCCGCTGCCGGGTTCGTGGCGGCCGGGGTTGTCGGCGACCTGGACGTGCGCGATGCGCGGCAGCAGGCGCTCGATCGTTGCCGCCAGTTCGCCCTCGCTGCGCTGCGCGTGGTAGACGTCGTACTGCAGGAAGGCGTTGTCGGCACCGACCTCGTCGAGGACCGAGATCGCCTTCGCCGTGGTGTCGAGCCAGAAGCCCGGCACGTCGAAGCGGTTCACCGGCTCGACGAGCAGTCGCAGCCCCGCATCGCCGAGCGCGCGCGCCGCGTAGCGCAGGTTGTCGACCAGCGTGCGCCGCGTCCGGGCGTCGTCGACGCCGGCACCGGGCCTGCCGGCCAGCGCGTTGAGCTGGGTCACGCCGAGTGTCGTCGCGTAGTCGATCGCGCGCGCGACGCCGGCGCGGAATTCATCGCGCCGCGCCGGGTCGCACGCGATGCCGCGGTCGCCCGCGGCCCAGTCGCCTGCGGGCAGGTTGTGCAGCACCAGCGCGAGCCGGTGCTCGTCCAGCCGTTCGCGGATCGCCGCGGCCGGATGCTCGTAGGGAAACTGGATCTCGACCGCGCCAAAGCCGGCACGCGCGGCGCGCTCGAAGCGCTCGAGCAGCGGCGCTTCGGTGAACAGCATCGACAGGTTGGCGGCGAAACGGGGCATGGCCGGTGATGCTATGCGAGCGGCGATCGGTTCGGGGCCGATGGCGCGCCGCGGGCCCTTGCCGCCCGGGCCTTCGTCAGGCCTGCAGGCCCTGCGGCGGGCAACTCAGCGCCGCCAGCCTTCGCGCTCGCCGCCGCGGTCGCCGTCGCGCCATCCGTCGCGCCAGCCATCGCGGTGACCGCCATGCCACGCGCCGCCGATCACGAGGCGCGGCGAAACGACGAGAGGCGCGTCGTCGTAGCCGCCGTACGCACCGTACGAATACACCGGCGCCGGCGCGGCGTAGACCGGTGCCTGGGCGTACGCGGGTGCCGGTGCATAGACCGGCGCGGCCGTTGCCTCGGGGGCCTGGGCCAGCGCGCCGGCCGGCGCGACATTGACGTCGAGCGGGATGCGCCGGCCCGGGTCCTGCGCGAGCCGGGCGCTGTAGCGCCGGCCCTGGTAGTCGTAGACCACGTCGTAGCCGACGATCCGGTTCTCGTAGGCGGTGCCGTTCTGGCAGCTGCGCACGGTGGCCAGTGCCGGCGGCGTGCCGTTGGCCTCGACGCGGTCACCGATCGCCGCGCCGGTGACCATGCCCAGCCCGGTCGCCGCGGCCTGGCCCATGCCGCCGCCGACGTTGTGGCCGACGGCCGCGCCGATGATCGCGCCGAGCAGTGCGCCGCCGCCGCTGGTGCGCTGCGGCACGACCTGCTGCACGTCCTGGCATTGCTGCTGCGGCACGGCGACCTGGGCCGTGATCGGGGTCGAAGAGACCACGGTCCCGTATTCGGTGGCGAGTGCGGTGCCGCAGGCGCCGGCCAGGCCGAGGGCGACGAGAGGCAGGTGGACCTTCATGCTGTTTTCCTTCGCGGACAGGCGGCTCATGCCGCGCCACCATGCTGCCGGCGTCTCGTTCCTGGAATGTTTCCGCTTTGGCAAGGGTTCGTGTCAGGCGCAACCGGTGCCGCCGGCCCCCGGCGCCCGGCTAACGCCGCCCGGCCGAGACCAGCGCGACGCCGGCGCAGGTGACCGCAATGCCGACCACGCTGAGCATCGTCGGCACGACGCCGAACATCGCCCATTCGAGCAGCACCGCGACGATCGGCGTCAGGAAGAACAGGCTCGTCACGCGGGTCGCGTGGCCGCGCCGCATCAGTCCGTGCAAGGCGTTGACGGCGAGGATCGACGCCAGGATCACGAGGTACGCGATCGCACCCAGCAGCGGCCAGTGCCAGTGGACGACGAAGCCCTCGACGCGCCAGGCCAGCGGCGCGAGCACGAGCAGCGACGCGCTGAACTGGATGAAGGCCGAGCTGCGCAGGTCGGCGCTGGGGCAGTACACGCGCTGGTACAGCGTGCCGCTGGTGATCGCCGCGAGCGAGATGCCGACCGCGGCCAGGCTGCCGGCGCTGACCGCCTTCACGTCGATCTTGTGCCAGACGACGAACAGCACGCCGGCCAGCCCGAGCACGACCCCCAGCCACTGCCGCGCCACCAGCCGCTGGCCCATGAAGCGGTGCGCGACGACGGCGGTGAACAGCGGCTGCGTCGCGAGCACGAGCGCGGTGATGCCGGCCGACATGCCGAGGTACTGTGCGTAATGGCTGCCGCTCAGGTTGATGGCGTGCATCAGCAGCCCGGCGACGCAGACGTGGAAGAGCTCGCGCCGGCTCGCCGGCCAGCGCGCCTTCGACGCGAGCAGCCAGGCCCCCATGCACAGCCAGCCGAAGGCGTAGCGCAGCGTCAGGAAGGTGAACGGCGCCGCGTAGTGCAGACCGGCCTTGGTGGCCAGGTAGCCCGAACCCCAGACGAGGACGAAGTACCAGGCGAGCAGACTGTCGTAACGGCCGGCATCGGGCGCGGCAACGGCGGACGCAAGGGCAGGGCGGGGCGTGGCGATGGTCGGCGGGGGAAGGGCTGCGGGAGCGGTGATTGTGAGCGACGCCGCCGGGCACCGCGGCCGTCGCGGTCGAGAGCGACGCGGGCCGGGGCACAACCCGGCTCCGGGGGCGCTCAGACGGCGTCTTCGGGCCGGGTCGAATCGCCCAGCAGGCGCAGCATCTTCAGCAGCTCCTGCGCCTGCTGCGGGTTCAGCACCGACATCAGGTTCTTGCTCGACCGTGCGTTGCGCTTCTCGGCCTGGGCCAGCACCAGCCGCCCCTTGTCGCTGAGCTCGAGGAAGGTCTTGCGCCGGTCGGACGGGTCGGACCAGGCGGTCACGAGTTCGCGCTCCTTCAGGCTCTTGACCACGAGCGAGGTCGTCGAGCGGTCCAGCGCGATCAGCCGGCCGAGGGCGTTCTGGCCGATGCCGGCCTGCTGCCGCAGCGCGAACAGCGCCGCGTACTGGGACGAGGTCAGATCCAGGTCGGCGCAGGCCTCGGCGAAGGCCGCCGTGGCGACCTGGTGGGCGCGGCGAATCAGGTACTCGGGGCTCGAATAAAGCCCGTTCAGGCCCTCGGAGCCGTTGGCTGCGTCCGGAAGCTCCTGAACCAGGGCCGCTCCTGCGCCAGCGCTCACGAGCTCGCCGCCTCGCGCGCGCCGCGGCGTGGCATGCTTGTTGCGGGCAGCTCTCGACATGCGGAAAGAATACCGTATAGGTCAGAATGGGATGTATCCAATCCCATGTCGCCTTGTCCGAGCGCAAGAATTCTCCCCCAATGAGACCCAAAGCCGTAGTCGTCGACGACGATGCCGCGTCTGCGTCCGTCATCGCGAAGTTGCTGGCCCGCATCGGTTGCGAGGTTTCGGTCTGCACCGACGCCGAACGGGCGGTTGCGACGTCGCTGGACGGCGATGTCGACTTCGTCAGCCTGGACCTCACGATGCCGGCGCTGGACGGGTATCAGGTGCTCTCGCTGCTGCGATCGCACGAGCACAGCCGGCGCCTGCCCAGCCTGCCGGTGATCACCATCACCGGCAAGGTGTCGCCCGAGGATCGCGCCGCCTCATTGTCGGCCGGGTTCGCGGCGCACCTCGGCAAGCCGGTGCTGTTGACCGAACTCAGGCATGCGCTGGAGGTCGCGCTGACGCTGCGCGGCGAGCTCTACCGGACGCGGTATTCGGTCGACCAGGCGCGGATCGAGGAGCGGCTCCAGGTCATGCTCTCGCGCGCCAACGCGAACCGGCTCGGCTCGGTGGCGGGCCTGGCGCTCGCCGTCGAGCAGCAGGGCAGCGAGGTGCTGCTCCAGTCGCTCGTCGATGTCTATGCCGGCAACACCGAGCGCGCCGCCGACGGCGTCGAGCCATTGCTCACGCTGGGCGATGCGATCGGTGCGGCGCACCTGTGTTCGCTGTGCCGGGGCTTCGCGGCGGCGCTCGCGTCAGCACCGCCGGAGTTCGAGCGCGCGGCGGTGCTGGCCCGCGCCGAGCTGGACCGCGTCTTCTACACGCTGCGCGAACAGGCGCTCGCGTAGGCGCAGCGCAGGCACCCGAGCCGCCTCACGCCGCGCGGCAGCGCCGGTGATCCGCAGAACTGCGGCAGAAGTTCACGTCTCATTACATCAAGAGACGTTCGTTTGATGTCGATCATACCGATCAGTTCGTCAGACATCGATCAGTCAAGCGGTCATCCCACCGAGTCGATGTCAGCCAGAAGACGAACGGCAGGAGATCGTCATGAAAGTGAATCTTCCGGTGACCCAGCGCGAGCTCAAGCTCCCGGCCGACGCCACGCTGCTGTCGACCACCGACACGCAGAGCCGCATCACCTACGCCAACGGCGCCTTCATCCAGGTCAGCGGCTTCCAGCGTGAAGAGCTGATGGGCCAGGCGCACAACCTGGTGCGGCACCCGGACATGCCGCCGCAGGCCTTCGCCGACATGTGGCGCACGATCAAGTCCGGCCAGCCCTGGACGGCGCTGGTCAAGAACCGGCGCAAGAACGGCGACCACTACTGGGTGCGGGCGAACGCGACCGCGGTGCGTCGCAACGGCGAGCTGATCGGCTACATGTCGGTGCGCACCCGGGCTTCGGATCTCGAGACCGCGGCGGCCGAGAAGCTCTACGCCGACCTGCGCGAGGGTCGGATGAAGGGCTTCGAGATCGACCGCGGCCTGCTCGTGCGCAAGGGCTGGCTGCGCTGGCTCTCGGCGTTCAAGCTGATGACGCTCGCGCCCCGGGTCGCGATCGGCCTGGCCCTGGCGCTCGTGCCGGTCGTCGGCGCCGCTCTGGCCGCGGCCGCCGCGGGCGGCGCACTGATCGCGGTGCCGGCCGCCGCGCTGGTGGGCTTCGGCCTCGCGACCTGGTACTTCCAGGCCCAGATCGTCGGCCCGTCCAGAAGACGCTCAGGCAGGCGCTTCTCGTCTCGAGCGGCCAGTCGATCGAGCCCGACCTGCTCGACCGGGTCGACGAGATCGGCATGCTGATGCGCGCCGTCAACCAGTCCGGACTGAACCTGCGCGCGCTCGTCGACGACGTGTCGGAACAGGTCGGCGGCGTCGAGACCGCCAGCAGCGAGATCGCTGCGGGCAGCCAGGACCTGAGCGCCCGCACCGAGCAGGCTGCGTCCAGCCTGGAGCAGACCGCCGCGGCGATGGAGCAGCTCACCGGAACGATCCAGCAGAACTCCGAGGCCGCGCGCGAGGTCAGTCATCTGTCGCTCGAGGCGAAGGCCGTCGCGCAGGAGGGCGGTGTCGCGATGCGCGGCGTCATCGAGCAGATGCGCGAGATCAGCCAGTCGAGCCAGAAGATCGCCGACATCGTCGGCCTGATCGACAGCATCTCGTTCCAGACCAACATCCTGGCGCTGAACGCAGCGGTCGAGGCCGCGCGCGCCGGCGAGCAAGGGCGCGGCTTCGCGGTCGTCGCGTCGGAAGTCCGCGCGCTCGCGCACCGTTCGGCGCAGGCGGCCAAGGAGATCAAGGTCCTGATCGACGCCTCGGTCGCGACGATCCAGTCCGGCGGCGAACGCGTCGAGCAGGCCGGACAGACGACCGACAAGGTCGTGGCCCAGGTCGACCGGGTGAGCAAGCTGATCGCCGAGATCACCAGCGTCTCGACCGAACAGGCCTCGGGCGTTACGCAGGTGAACCAGGCGGTGTCGAGCATGGACGAGACGACGCAGCACAACGCCGCGCTGGTCGAGCAGACCGCCGCTGCGGCCGAGTCGCTGCAGCATCAGGCCACGCGCCTGGCCGAGGCCGTCGGCGTCTACCGGGGCCGCTGATCCGAACAGCGCCGGGGCCGACCGCCAGCTCGCCCGCTGCGATGCCCGCCGAAGGACCCATGAATTCCGTCGACTCGCCGCTGCATCCGTCCGCGCCGGACCGGGCCGAGGCCTTGCGTCGATTCGCGCACGACCTGCGCACGCCGTTGAACGTGATGCAAGGTCATGCGCAGCTGATCCGCTCGGACCTGCCACCGGGTAGCGAGCTCGCCGACGCGCTGGCGGCGATGCTGCGCGCCGGTCAGCAGATGTCGCGCCTGATCGACGCGATGCAGGGCCAGGGGCACGCCGAGGTGGCGCCGACCGAGCGCGCCGACGTCGCGTCCGCTACGGAGCCGGCCGCGCCGGCGTCGAGCCCGCCGCGCACGCGGGTGCTCGTCATCGACGACGACCCGGCCAGCCTGCACCTGACCAGCCGGGCGCTGAACGCGCCGGCCTTCGACCCACCGACGCTGGTCCAGGACGCGCGCAGGCTGCGCGAGGTGCTCGCGGCCGACGCCTTCGACCTGGTGATCCTGGACATGGTGATGCCGCACCTGGACGGCTGGGCCGTGCTCGAGCAACTGCACGAGGTATGCGGAGATCATGTGCCGCCGGTGCTCGTCGTCACCGGCGACACGCGCCGCAGCCTGCAGGTGCGGGCGCTGCGCGCCGGCGCCTGCGACTACCTGGCCAAGCCCTTCGATCCGGGCGAGCTGGTCGCGCGCGCCCATCGGCATGTCTCGATCCACCGCAGCCGCTCGGCGCTGCGCCGGCAGAAGGCCTTGCTCGAGTCGCTGGTGCAGCAGCGGACGGTCCAGCTGCGCCGCTCGCAGCTCGACATCGCCCAGCTGCTCGGCCGCGCCGCCGAATATCGCGACAACGAGACCGGCGCGCACATCCTGCGCATGAGCCATGCGTCGACCCTGCTCGCGCGGCGGCTGGGCTGGAGCGACGCCGACTGCGAACAGCTGCTCAGCGCGAGCCCGCTGCACGACATCGGCAAGATCGCGATCCCGGACCGCATCCTGCTGAAGCCAGGGCCGCTCGACGCCGACGAGTGGAGCCTGATGAAGACCCATACGACGACCGGTGCCGCGATCCTCAGCGTCGCCGACAACGAGACGCTGCGCCTGGCGGCCACGATCGCGCTGAACCATCATGAAAAGTGGGACGGCAGTGGCTATCCGAACGGCCGCGCCGGACGCGAGATTCCGCCCGCCGCGCGCATCGTCGCCGTGGCCGACGTCTTCGACGCGCTGCGCTCGGCGCGGCCGTACAAGCCCGCATGGCCGACGCAGCGTGCGGTCGAGCAGATCCGCGCGCAGGCGGGACGGCACTTCGACCCCGAGGTCGTCGCCGTCTTCCTCGAGACGGTGGACGAGCTGGAGGCCATCGGCTCCCGGTTCGCCGACCCGGCCCTGCCGCGCCCTTGACCGGCTCGCCGCGTCCGCTGGCGATGGCCCGGGAGCCGCCGAGCGATTCTCCTCGGTATTCGCGAACGTTCGTTTTACGTATGATGAAATGCCGCTGTCGGCGGCCCCGCAATCCACCCCGTCCAGCCTGCCCATGATCTCCTCCCCCGTCTCCGAATCGCCGACCGTCCGCGTCGACAGCCGATACAACCCGATCCGTCTGCTCGTCGTCAGCGCCGACGATGCGCTCGTCGCCGTGCTCGAGGGCTGCTGCTGCACGCTCGAGATGGCGGTGCGCGCGGTGCGCGATATCCGCGAGGCTGCCGAGCTGTTCGTGCTGGACGAGGTCGAGATGGCCTTCGTCGACGAAGCGATCGGCGTCGACGAGATCGCCGCCTTCCTGCACCGGCTGCGCGGCGAGCTCTGCGTCGACTGGGCGCCGGTCGTCGTCGTCGGCGACCCGGCGCGGCTGCGCCCGGCATTGCGCGAGGCCGCGCCCGGGATGGTCGACCATGTGCTGCG
>MEGM01000057.1 GCA_001725505.1 Rubrivivax sp. SCN 70-15
CCGGTTGCCAGGTTCGGACTGCAAGCGCCATTCGCTCGGACTGGAGCGATTCCACCTTGAGCCGTGCGAGGCAGTTCGGCCTGGCCAGTCGCTGAGCAACCCGCGCGGCATTCAGTCGATCGAAGTACCCGGTCAACACGCTAGCAATCAGATCGGCCAGGTTGCCGAGCAACATGTCCTTCCATCGCTCGACGATGCGAACGTCTGGCGCCGGCTCCATCGAGGCCAAGGTATCGAGCGCAGTCGGCGGCGCGCCCCAGGCCGGCTCTTCTTTGAGCCAGATGCTGACTCGCTCCTCAATCGGTGCCTCCAGCGCGGCGGTAGGCGCAGAACCCAGCGCGTCAGCCATCGATCCTGGCAAACGCAGTTCACCGACCTGAGCTTCGACATCGCCAACCCATACCGGTCGCCGAGGATCCACGGCACGTAGTCGCTGCAGCAACTGACTCTCCAGCCAGGCCTGCGACGGCTGTTGCGCAGAGCGGCACGCGATCGAGCCACGGCGGCGCACCATAAGCGCCTCGACGTTCAGTACCTGGTGGCCGACGCTCGCGAGCGCGTTGAGAACTCGGTCGGCCTCGCACCCGAGCGACGTGGCGATCACGCGAAAGCTCACCATCTTGGGTAGAACCTCCAGCCCGGCCTGCACCCACCGGCGGTAGTTGATCCATCCGCCCGGAAGTACGTCGACCGACCACCCGCGCCATCGCAGGGCGCGGGCAACGGGCAAGCTATCGAGCCCGCCGCGTCCGCAGTAGACGAGGATGGCCTGGTCCAGCTTCAAGGGTGCGACCAGCGCCGCCAGTGCAGGCGGCAACTCGCCCTCGGCCCCGCTGTCGTGGGCCACGAGGGCTCGCGCTCGATCGTCGGCGTGCCCGGTCACCAGCGGTCCCTGGCTCACCACGGCGGGCGAGAACCGCACCGCGCCGGGGATGTGATCCTCCTCGTACTCCTGCGGCGTTCGCACGTCGATGACGAGCGCGTAATGCGAGAAGTCCTGCACCTCGATCGCATGCGGATGGAAGGCCCCTGCGAGGGATTCGATCCGTGCGGGCGGGTCCGGATTGCCCGCGCGATCCGATGATTCTTGACCCGAAGTCATCGCATGAAGTGGTGGGTGGGGAACCTAGAGTTTCCGAACGGGGCGCGGTGGTGCCCCCTGACACGAAGCCCTCGGTCTCCTCTACCTAAGGACCCGCCATGGAAGCAAACAGCACTCTAGACCGGCCCTGCCACGCTGCCAAGTGGGGGTTCCTGGCGCGGTTCGCCGCGGTACTTCTGGCCTTCGCCGCGCTGTTCGGGGCGAGCACTCCGGCCCGCGCCGTGGACGGCTGCAAGGTTCTTCTGTGCCTCGCCGCCCCGAGCTGGCGCTCGATCCCCGAGTGCGTGCCGACGATCAACCAGCTGCACCGCGACTTGGCGCGCGGCAAGCCCTTCCCGGTCTGCTCGATGGCCGGCGCCGGCAACTCGGCGAACAACACCTGGGCCAGCCCACCCGGCTACTGCCCGCCACAGTACACACGCGTCTTCGAAGGCGAGAGCGGGCCGATCTACTCCTGCGACTACGCCGGTGCCGTCACGGTGAACATCAACGGCGCACCCTTCACCCGGACGTGGTGGAACGCCGGAGGCGACACCGTAACGGAGTTCACCCCGGCTGCAAAGGCACAGCTCGGCACCTGGGACACCAAGTTCGACGACGACTACGCCGCGTGGTTCGCCGCGCTGCCGCCGCCCGCGCCTGTGGCCGAGTCCGGCTACTGAGGTAGCACGCCATGGATGCGTCCGTCTTCCTTGCGCTAGCGCTGGCCTGTGCACCGCAGGTGCACGCCGACACGGCGCGCGCCCTGGTCAACGTTGAGAGCGCCTTCAACCCGTGGGCGATCGGCGTGGTCGGCGGTGCGCTCGTGCGTCAGCCCCGGCATCGCGCCGAGGCGCTGGCGACAGCCAAGGCGCTGCTGGATGCTGGCTGGAACTTCAGCGTCGGCCTCGGGCAGATCAACGTCGGCAACTTCGATCGGCTCGGCCTGACCGTGGAAACCGCCTTCGAACCCTGCGCCAACCTAGCCGCTATGCAGACGGTACTCGCCGAGTGCTTCGACCGCGCGAGCGGATCCGCGTCGAAGGCGGTCGATCAGGTCGCCCTGCGTCAGGCCCTGTCCTGCTACTACAGCGGCAACTTCGACACCGGCTTTCGCCACGGGTACGTGCGCAAGATCGTGACCGCCGCACGTGCCGTTCCATCCGCCCAACCGAAGGAGAAGGTATGACAACCCTCGCATCGATCCGGCGCGCCGTGCCGGCCCTGGCTGTCGTCGTTCCGGGCCTGCTGTCCCAGGCGGCGCTCGCCCAGGGTTTCGACAAGATCAGCACCACGGTCACGAACGTCAACACCATCCTGGTGACGATCTCGATCGCGGTGGTGACCATCGCGATCATCTGGGCCGGGTTCAAGATGATCTTTCAAGGTGCCCGCCTGGCCGATGTCGCCAACGTGCTGATCGGCGGCACCCTGGTCGGCGGCGCAGCGGCCTTCGCCAGCTACATCGTCACCTGACCGGCGGGCGCGACCATGCAAGGCGAAGCCATCTACAAGGGCGCCACGCGCCCGGCCATGAAGCTGGGCATCCCGCTCGTGCCGCTGGTGGTGCTGTTCGGCACCGGCATGCTGCTGATCATGTGGGGGGGCACCCTGGTGAGCTGGTGGATCGCCCTCGGCGTGGTCGTCGCCTTCGTTCCCGCGCTGCTGTGGATGCGCTTCGTCACCTCCAAGGACGACCAGCGCTTCCGGCAGATGTTCGTCGCCCAGAAGTTGCGCTTGCACGACCGCAACCGCCGCTTCTGGCACGCGCGCAGCTACACGCCCACACTCTACCGGGGAGCCCGAGATGCTTGGCATGTCTAAGGCCAACGGTGCCGACACTCGGCCGGGCCGCAGCGGCTTCCGGCCCCGGCATTGGGTGCAGGCCCAGGCGGAGAACCCGCTGGCGCGCTTCGTCCCGTTCTCGTCGCTGGTCAGCCCGCACGACGTAATCACGCGCGGCGGCGACTACCTGCGCGTCTGGCGCCTCGACGGCGTGGCCTTCGAGTGTGCCGACGGGCACCAGATCGGCGAGCGGCACGAGGCCCTGTGCAGCCTGCTGCGCAATCTGGCTGGCGGCCAGTGGGCGGTCTGGACGCATCGCGTGCACCGCGTCGTCAGCGACAACCTGCAGGACCCGGCGCAGCCCGGCTTCGCGCGGGACCTGTCCCAGGCCTACCAGGCCAAGCTGGGCGAGCGCCGGATGATGAGCAACGAGCTCTACCTGACACTGGTCTATCGGCCCAACGTGTCCCGCGTGAGCCGCGCCCTGCAATCGACGCAGCGCACGCGCGCCGCCATCGCGGAAGCCCAGGCCGAGGCCCTGCGCGTGATGGAGGAACGGACCGCGCTGGTCGGTCGCGTGCTGCGCGGCTTCGGCCCCGAACTGCTCGGGACGCGCGAGCACCGCGACCGGACCTACTCCGAGCTGGCCGAGTTCCTCGGCTTCCTGGTCAACGGATGCTGGCGGCCGGTCCCGATGACGGCGGGACCGCTGTACCGGACGCTGCCGACCGCACGCCTGTCCTTCGGCGGCGACAAGCTCGAACTCCGCCAGGGCGACCAACCTCGCTACGCGGCCCTGGTCGACATCAAGGAGTACGCCGATGCCGTCGAACCCGGCATCCTCAACGCGCTGCTCTACGAAGCCAGCGAGTTCATCGAGACGCAGAGCTTCTCGATCCTGCCGCGCCGCGAGGCCATGCGAGCGCTCGAACTCCAGCGCGACCAGTTGATCGCGAGCGACGACGTGGTGGCCAGCCAAGTCGCCGAGATGGACGTGGCGCTGAACGAACTCGGCGACGGCCAGTTCTGCATGGGCGAGTACCACTACAGCCTGGTCGTCTTTGGCGAGGACGTGGCCGATGCCGGCCGCCGTGCGGCGCAGGCGATCGGTGCCGTCGGCGAAGCCTCCAGCTTGCAGATGTCCCCCGTGGACCTGGTCGCCGATGCCGCCTGGTTCGCGCAGATGCCAGGTAACTGGCAGTGGCGTCCAAGGGACGCCAAGCTCAGCTCACGGGCCTTCGCGGCGCTGTCCAGTGGCCACAACTTCGCGCGTGGCAAGCGCGACGGCAATCCCTGGGGCGAGGCGCTGGCCCTACTGCGTACGCCCTCAGGCCAGCCCTTCTACCTGAACCTGCACAGCAGCCCGGAAGGCGAAGACTCGGCTGACAAGAAGCTGCCGGGCAACACGCTGATCATCGGCTCGACCGGCGTCGGCAAGACGACTCTGGAGATGTTCCTGCTGACGCTCACGCGCAAGTGGGACCCGGCACCGCGCCTGGTGCTCTTCGACCTCGACCGCGGCTGCGAGATCGCGATCCGTGCCCTCGGCGGACGGTACTTCACGCTCGAAGCCGGCAGGCCCACCGGCTGCAACCCACTGCAGCGGGAACCGACACCGGCCCGCATCCAGTTCTGGGAGCAGTTGATCCGCACCTGCATCGCTACGCCGGCCATGCCGCTGCTGCCGGCGGACGAGCGTGCCATCGCCGATGCCGTGAAGGCGGTGGCGATGATGCCGGCGTCACTGCGCCGCTTCTCGACCGTGCGGCAAAACCTGCCCAAGGCAGGCGAGAACAGCCTCTTCGAGCGGCTCGGCCGCTGGTGCCAGGGTGGCGCGCTGGGCTGGGTCTTCGACCAGGCCGACGACCGCCTGCTCGACCTGCACGCAGCCAATATCATCGGCTTCGACACCACCGAGTTCCTCGACCTGCCCGAGGTCCGCACGCCGGTGATGATGTACCTGCTGCAGGTCATGGAAGAGCTCGTCAACGGCGAGCGGCTGATCTACGTGATCTCCGAGTTCTGGAAGGCGCTGGACCACGAGATCTTCAGCGACTTCGCAAAGCAGAAGCAGAAGACGATCCGCAAGCAGAACGGCCTGGGCATCTTCGACACCCAGAGCCCGTCCGACGTGCTGCGCCACCCGATCGGCCGCACGATGATCGAGCAGAGCGTGACCAAGATTTTCCTCGCCAACCCGGAGGCGGTGCGTGAGGAATACGTCGACGGCTTTGGTCTGACGCAGGCCGAGTTCGACATCGTGCGCAGCCTAGGCGCGCAGGGCGGCCGGCGCTTCTTGGTCAAGCAGGGGCACGCCAGCGCGATCTGCGAGCTGGACCTCGCCGGGCTCGAGGACTTCATCACCGTGCTCTCGGCCACCACCGATAACGTGGCCCTGCTCGATGCGGTGCGCGAACGGCATGGCAACGATCCGTTTCAATGGCTTCCCGTGCTCCTTCGTGAGGTTCAGGATCGGAGGTTTCGTACCTCCAGGAGAGCCGCATGAAAGCTGTTCGTCATGTCCTTGCGCTGGTCGCGCTGGGACTCGTAGTCACCACCGCCAGCGCGCAGTTCGTCAAGGGCAACGAGGCCGTCAAGGTCATGCCCGACGGGACCAAGAAGGTGGAGACGCCGCCGCTGCCATCCACCACGCTGGGGGCACCGTGCGCCGCTGACAACCCGGCCTGCACTGCCAGCGGCTGGCGCATGGTCGAGACACCCGAAGGTCTGCGCGAATGCACAGAGATCTACGCACGCCCAGGGACTTGTCGTGCTTCAACTTTCGGCACTGAGAAGCGACCGCGGCTGTGGATAGTCAAGACGCGCGGTCAATGGATGCAATGCCAGCTTCCGGACATCGGTAGCAAGTGCGTGAGTACCAAGGCGCTCCCATACAGCGCCATTCAATGATCGAGGTGACGCCATGTTCGCTTGGGTTGGATCTCAGTTCGACGGTGTGCTGAACACCTACGTGCTCGGCGTCGTCACGGCGTTGATGGCTGGGATTACGCCCATTGCGTTGACTGCCATGACCCTCTGGGTCACGCTCTACGGTTGGGCGGTGCTGCGCAACGAGGTCTCGGAGACCCTGCCGACCTTCATGTGGAAGGTGTTCAAGATCGGCGTTGTGCTGGCCTTCGCGCTGCAGTCGGGCTTCTACATCACCAACGTGTCCGACACGGCGAACGCGCTTGCGACGGGCGTCGCGACGACCTTCCTGCCGACAGTTGCGAATCCCGCAACCATTGCTACGCCCTACGCGATCCTCGACGCCTTCAATGACAAGGCGAGCCAACTGGTGCTCGACTTGCTGAAGGAGGCTGGGATCATGCGGCTCGATCTGGTCTTCGCTGCGGTGGTGACTGCGTTCGGCAACGTCATCTTCCTTTGCATCGCGCTCTTCGTGATCACGCTTGCCAAGGTGTTCTTGACCTTCGTGATCGCTATTGGCCCCTTGTTCGTGCTCTGTCTCGCGTGGCGACCGACGGCGCGCTTCTGCGACAGCTGGTTGTCGATGGTGCTGAATGCCGTCGCGCTGACTTGGTTCGCGTTCTTCGCGCTCGGCTTGAGCGCGTACATGGGTGACGTGCTGGTGCAGGCGATTCAGGATCAGGGCGGCTTCATCGGCCCAACCTTCAATGTCGTCGGCGAGAGTCTGAAGTACTGCGTCGTGATGATTCTGATGGCCATCATCTGCTTCCAAGCCCCGAGCCTCGCCTCTGCCCTCACCGGCGGCGCCGCGGTCCAGCAGGGCATCCAGATGATCCAGAACGCCATGATGGTCTCGGGCCTGCGGTCGGCTTCCTCTGCGCGGGGCGCAGGGGCTGCTGGCGCCGCCGGCGGTGTCGTGCGTGCCGGTGCCGGCCTGCCCTATGCCGCAGGCCAGGCCACGGGCGCCGCCGCTGCCGCCACCGGCCGGGCAGCAGGAACCATGGCCGCCGGTGCCGGCGCCGTGGCCCGACAGGGATACGGCGCGGTGCGAACCGCCGCCTACAAGCTCGCCGCACTTCGCGGCAGAGCGTAGTCATCAACCCGTTGAAGGAGCGTGAGATGAAGACTCGTCTGAAGGCCGCTGCCGCCGCTGTCCTCATTGCCGGAAGCCTCGGTGCAGGGAATGCCCGTGCACAGGGCATCCCCGTCATCGACATCGCCAACCTCATCCAGACCATCCTGCAGGTCCTGAACGATGTCACCGAGATCAGTAACCAGGTCCAACAGATCACCCAGCTGCAGGACCAGCTCAACAGCATCAACGGCATCCGCAACCTGGGCAACGTCTTCAACAACCCGATGCTGAAGAACTACGTCCCGGCCGAGGCCTACACCTACCTCAATGCGATCAACACGTCGGGGTACTCGGGGCTGAACGGCACGGCCAAGGCGCTGCGCGACGCGGGCATGGTCTACAACTGCATGGACTTGGCCGGCGACGCCCGCACCAGCTGCCAGGCCACGCTGGCGCAGCCGTACCAGCAGAAGGGCCTGCTGCAGGACGCGATGAAGTCCGCTGCCGGGCGCCTCTCGCAGATCCAGTCGCTGATGGGCCAGATCAACGCCACGTCTGACCAGAAGGCGGTGCAGGAGATCCAGGCCCGCATCGGCGCCGAGAACGCGTTGCTGGCGCACGAGATGTCCCAGGTGCAGATGCTGCAGGGCATGGCCGACAGCGAGGAGCGCATCGCCCGGTCGCGCGAGCGGGAGCGCCAGTACCAGATGCTCGTCCGCACGGGCAAGGTGGCCGACTACCTGCCCTGATGTCCGAACGCTGAACAGCTGCGCCGCACCGTCGGCGCAGCCCCACGGAGGTTCCCCATGAGTGCCGTCCTGACGCCAGGAAGAGCCGCTGCATTGCCCGATCGCTCGCGCGACGCCGGCAAGGCCGCCGCCGAGACGACTGCGATCGACGCCAATCGCGCGTGGGAAGTCGACCGCGCGCTGATGCTGGAACGCTCGGAGCGCCGGGCCTGGTGGGTCGCGATTGCCGGCTTCGTACTCGGCCTGATCGGCATCGCCGCGGTGTTCGTCCAGGGTCCACTGCGCCGCGTGGTTGAGATCCCCATCGTGGTCGACCGGGTCACCGGCGAGGCCACGATCCAACAGCGTCTGGCCGTCGAAACCATCCCGCCGATGGAAGCGCTCGATAAGCACAACCTCGCTACCTTCGTGCGTGCCCGCGAGGGCTATAGCTGGATGTTCCTGCAACGCGACTTCGACCAGGTGGCGCGCATGGCGGTGCCGGCCGTCTTCGCCGACTACAACCGCCAGTTCGAGGGTGACTCCGCCCTGCAGAAGAAGATCGGCGCCGCCGAGGACTGGCGCATCAACGTCATCGGTGTGCGTCTGGCTGCCTCCGGGCGCGCCGGCAACAAAGGCGAGGCCACGGTCACCTACGACAAGGTGGTTCGCCTGACGGACCGCAACCTGCCCGAGGTCACCACGCGGCACGTGGCCAGCGTCGTCTTCCAGTACCAGCCCAAGGTGCTGGCCAAGGAACGGGATCGGCTCGAGAACCCGTTCGGCTTTGTCGTCACGGCTTACCGGTCCGATCCCGAAATCAACACGGCCACACCGGGGGCCAAGCCATGAAGCGTCTGGCCAGGCTGGCCGCCTTTGGTTGCGCAGCGCTGTGCGGCATCGCGACGGCCGCGCCGGAAGTCGCCGACCCGCGCCTGCGCGAGGTGATTTATGACCCGCGCGCGGTGGTCACCGTGCCGGTCAAGCGCGGCGTCGTGACGCTCGTTGTGCTCGACCCCGACGAGTCGATCACCGAGGTCGCAGCGGGCCTGGGTGGCGACTGCGCGAAGGCTGATGCTGCCTGGTGCGTGGCTGCGCAGCCCGGTGGCCGCAACCTCTTCGTCAAGGCGAAGCGCTCGGCCAGCGCGGCGAACAACTTGGCCGTGGTCACCGACCGGCGCACGCACACCTTCCGATTCGTGGTCTTGGCCGATGGCGATCCGAAGCCGCCGGTGTACCGGCTCGTGGTCAAGGCGCCGCCCCGCTCGGTACCTGCCGCCCGCCTTGCGCTGCGCGATGCCGCGCCCCTCGTCGCGCTGCCGGTCGTGCCGCCGCCTCCGCCGCCGCAGCAGGTCGTCGCCGAGCGCCTGCAAGCCAAGCCGCAGGCGATGAACACGAAGTACTCGATCGCCGAGGGCGCCGGCTCGCAGGACATCGTTCCGACCCTCGTCTACGACGACGGCCGTTTCACCTACCTGCGCTTCCCCGGCAACCGCGAGGTGCCGGCCGTTTTCCATGTGCTGGGTGATGGCAGCGAGACGCTCGTCAACGCCCGCATGGAAGACGACCTGCTGGTGGTCGATCGCGTCAGCCGCAAGCTGATGCTGCGCGCCGGCTCGGCCGTCGTCGGCCTCTGGAACGAGGCCTTCGACCTGGACGGGCGGCCACCCGGCGACGGCACCACCGTGCCCGGCGTGCAGCGCGTGCTCAAAGCCGACAGCACAAGCGCTGACGCGCGTAAGGGAGCGACACCATGACGCCTGACCCGAACGATCCGCGCGACCGCGAACCCAGCCTCGGTTCCGATCCGGCGGCGGACGGCAACACGATCGCACCGCTGCCCGGCGAGCCCGGCATCCCCAACGTCGCGACCCGGCATCGCACGGCAATGTCGCGGAAGGGGCTGCTTGCCGTGTTCCTGCTGATCGGTTCCCTGATCGCGGTCGCGGCCTTCGCGATCCAGCGCTTCGCGTCCAGCGGCAAGAACGCCGACGATGCGGAGTCGAAGTTGGTCAGGGACAAGCCCACCGCCGCCACGTCCGAGCCTCGCCGGCTGGAGCTGCCGCCGGCGCCGACGGCCAGCGCGGCGGTAGCAACCGCACCGCGCATCCCTGCGCTGACGCCCACGGCCGACGAGTTGGCCGAGCCCATCGGAGTGCGGCGCACCGGATCGGGTGCACCCGCATCGGGTGGCCCGAAGGTGGTCCCTCCAGAGGACGCCCCTGTCCTGCTGGTCACCACCCGGCCGGGGGTTCTACTGCCGCCGGCGGCCTCCACCCGAAGGGCAGATGCCGGAGCACCCTCCGCCGAAGGAATGCCGGCGTCCGAGACCCCCGATCCCAACGACCCGATCGCCGCGACCTCGCGCAACCTTCAGGGCTACCAGCGGCAGCTGCAAGGCATGCTGGAGAGCCTGACCAAGACCGCGGCGCTGGCGACCGGCCAGGCCACGGGGACCATGCCTTCGGGGGCACTCCTCGGTGGGCCCCCGACGGCAGGCACCCCGCCCGCCGCCGTGGCCGCTGCCGGGGCTGGCCTGTTCGGCGGCCAGCTTCAGGGTTCGGCCACCCCCAAGGTGGCGGCCTCGATGCTCGGCAACCGCAGCCTGACGCTGCCCAAGGGCACGGCCTTCACATGTGCGCTGAAGACCAAGGTGATCAGCGCCACGTCGGGCCTCGTCGGCTGCCAGGTCCAGCGCAACGTCTTCAGCGACGACGGCCGAGTGCTGCTGATCGAACGCGGCTCGCACTTGGACGGCGAGTACCGCATCGCCTCGGTCCGGCCCGGCACCGTGCGAATCCCCGTGCTGTGGACGCGCATCCGCACGCCGCTGGGCGTGACGGTGGACATCGAATCGCCCGGTACAGGTCAGCTCGGCGAATCGGGCATCGACGGCTACGTCGACAACCGCTGGGGCGAGCGCATCGGCGCGGCCATGCTGCTGTCGCTGATCGACGACTCGGTGAAGCTCGTAATCCAGAACCAGGCCAGCGACCGCCAGGCCGACACCATCGCGCTGCCGTCCACCACGGCCAACACGAGCAAGCTCGCCGAGAAGGTGCTCGACAGCACGATCAACATCCCGCCGCTGATCTACCAGAACCAGGGCGGAATCGTCGGCATCTACGTCGCGCGCGACGTGGACTTCTCGTCGGTGTACGAACTGAAGCCCACGGCCAGTGCGCCGCCTCGGGAGGGTGCGCCATGAACCAGCACACCTGCGAGCACGAAGACCGGGTGAACCTGGATGCGGGCTGGTGCGGCGACGCCACCTCGGTCGTCGAGTTCCTGCGCCCGCTGCGCGATCAGCTCGATGCGCCAGGCGTGCTGGAGGTCTGCGTCAATCGTCCCGGCGAACTGCTCGTCGAGACGGTGCGCGGCTGGCAGACCGTGCCGGCGCCGGAGATGACGCAGGAACGCTGTCTTTCGCTGGCCACCGCTGTTGCCACCTTTTGCGACCAGCAGGTCAACCAGGAGCGTCCGCTGCTGTCGGCGACGCTGCCCAGCGGGGAACGCATCCAGTTCGTGATCCCCCCGGCCGTTCCGCGTGGCACGGTGTCGATCACGGTGCGCAAGCCGTCGCACCTGATCAAGCGCCTGGACGACTTCGAGCGTGAAGGCCTGTTCGAGCGCACGGCCACCGTGACGCGCACGCCGAACGCTGAACTGCTGCCCTTCGAGCGCGAAATGATGGAGCTGAAGGACGCCGGCCGCTACGCCGAGTTCCTGCGCCTGGCGGTGCGCAGGCACCAGACCATCGTCGTCAGCGGCAAGACCGGCTCGGGCAAGACCACTTTCATGAAGGGCCTGGTCGAGGAAGTGCCGAAGCACGAGCGGCTCATCACGATTCAGGACACGGCTGAGCTGACGCTGCCGAACCACCCTAACGTGGTTCACCTGTTCTACAGCAAGGACGCCCAGGGCACGGCCCGCGTGACGGCCAAGTTGCTGCTCGAAGCCTGCCTGCGCATGAAGCCGGACCGCATCTTCCTGGCCGAAGTCCGCGGCGACGAGTGCTTCTACTTCGTGCGCCTCGCGGCCTCCGGCCACCCGGGCAGCATCACCAGCGTGCATGCCGGCAGCTGCGCGCTCGCCTTCGAGCAGATGTCGCTGATGATCCGCGAGACCGGCGCCGGCGGCGGCCTGCGCATGGAAGAGATCAAGTGGCTGCTGAGCGTCGTGGTCGACGTGATCGTGCAGTTCGATCGTGACGAGCGCGGACGCTTCATCTCCGAAATACTCTATGAACCCCGGCGCCAGCGGCTCGGCCGCTGGGATCAACAGGGGGCGGCAGCGTGAGCAGCGTCGCAGCCCTGCCGTTCTCGGCCTGGCCCACGGGCCGCAAGGTCGCAGCGGGCGCCTTTGCCATCGTCGGCTATGTGGCGCTGGCCTGTGCGGCGGTGTACCTGGCCGGCGTGCTGTTCCTGGTGCTGAACAAGGCGAACCCGAAGCAGGCGCAATTCGCCAGCATCGTCCACTACTGGGATCTGTACGCCGACGATGCCCAGCTGCGCAAGAAGCTCCAGCTCGCGATTGGGGTCTCGGGAATCGGCATGCTGATCTTGCTGCCCGCCGGTCTCATTGCGGCAGCACGCCCACGCCGGGCGCTGCATGGCGATGCCCGGTTCGCCAGCCCGGCTGAAGTCGATCGCGCGGGGCTGACCGGCGGCAACGGACAGCCCGGCATCCTCATCGGCAGGCATCGCGGCACGTTCCTGTCGCTGCCGGGCCAGCTATCGGTGATGCTCTCCGCGCCCACCCGCAGCGGCAAAGGCGTGGGCGTTGTCATCCCCAACCTGCTGAACTGGCCCGACTCGGTTGTGGTGCTCGACATCAAGGGGGAGAACTACGACATCACGGCCGGCTACCGCGCGGCACACGGCCAGGCGGTTTATGCCTTCTCGCCCTTCGACGAGGACGCGCGTAGCCATCGCTGGAACCCGCTGACTGCCGTGCGCTCCAGCCCACTGCACCGCGTCGGCGACCTGCTCACCATCGGCCAGGTCTTCTTCCCCAACGATGGCGGTGGCACCTCGTCGGAAGCCTTCTTCAACGACCAGGCGCGCAACCTGTTCCTCGGCTTGGGACTCGTCCTCCTCGAAACCCCCTCGCTCCCCCGCACCATCGGCGAAATGCTGCGCCAGTCCTCGGGCAAGGGCCGGTCGCTGAAGGATCACCTGAGCGGCCTGATCACCCAGCGACGCGAGGAGTGCAACCCTCTCTCGGACGAATGCACCGACGCCCTCCAGCGCCTGCTGTCGAACTCGGAGAACACGCTGTCCAGCGTGGTCGCCACCTTCAACGCGCCGCTGACGATCTTCGCGGATGCGGTGGTGGATGCGGCAACCAGCGCCGATGACTTCAAGCTCGAGGACGTGCGCCGCCGCCGGATGTCGGTCTATGTGCGCATCCCGCCGAACCGGCTGGCCAATGCCCGGCCGCTGCTGAACCTCTTCTTCTCGCAGCTCGTCAGCCTGAACACCCAGCACCTGCCCGAGCAGGACCCATCCCTGAAGGTGCAGTGCCTGCTGGTCAACGACGAGTTCACAGCCATGGGTCGCGTGGGTGTCATCACGACCGCCGCTGCCTTTCTGGCCGGCTACAACCTTCGCTTGCTGACGGTGGTGCAGGCCATGTCGCAGCTCGACGCGGTCTACGGTGACAAGGAAGCCCGCACCTTCGCCACCAACCACGGTCTGCAGATCCTCTATGCGCCGCGCGAACAGCGGGACGCCGACGAGTACAGCGCCATGCTCGGCCACTTCACCGAGCGGGCCACCTCGCGCGGGCGCAGCCGGTCCTTCAGCGGCCACGGGTCCAGCACCGTCAGCCGCAACGAGAGCGAGCAGCGCCGCGCGCTGCTGCTGCCGCAGGAGTTCAAGGAACTGGGCAGCGAGCGCTTGGTGGTGATCTTCGAGAACTGCAAGCCGATCCTCGGCGAGAAGATCCGCTACTACCGCGACAAGGCCTTCACCTCGCGCCTGCTGAAAGCGCCGGACGTGCCGCGCATGGACATGGACCTCCACCTGGCGCGGGTCCAACAACGCTGGCGCTATGCCGACGACGAACTGCCTGCCGGGCAGACCTTGAGCCTGGAGGCGCTGGCCCACGACCACACGCTGTTGCCGGATTCGTTCGAGGGTCCACCGGACAAGGTCGCCGACGAATTGCTGACCTTTTTCGACAAGGGCGCACCGGGTATCCCGGGCATCGGCGGATCGATCGAGCCCGTTGCCGACGAGGACGGCGTCCTGCTCGCCGATAGCGACGCGACGGTGATGACGCTGGACGTGGCCGCACTCGACGCTGACATCGACGCGCCGCCAGGCGGTGAACCCAGCGCGCCAGAGGCCCAGATCATTCCTTGAGAACACGGGAGAACTGCTGTGCGCAACGCCATCCCATTCGTCCCCTGGCTGCTCGTCCTTGCTTCCTGCAGCTCGCCCCCGAAACCACCGACAGTGGACGAGTCGCAGAAGCGACCTGTCAACTCCCAGATGGCCGTTGAGCTGCAGGTCTGCAAGAACGACCTGCAGAACACGCGCATCCTGGACACCGAGTCCATCCGCATTGCGGAAACCACCGCCGCCACGCTGACGAACC
>MEGM01000058.1 GCA_001725505.1 Rubrivivax sp. SCN 70-15
CATTGCTCGCGCGCATGCGTGATCGCTGGGCTCGGAGCCAGCCGTTGAAGTTAGCCGCCTGAAAAATACGTGTGCAAACTTCTGAAACGGACTACTAAGTCACGGATACCCCTCGGGCCGGGGGTTGAGAAATTTGTGCGCCGGTGCTTTCATACCAAAGTCGTGCGAGCGGGTCCGACGCGGAAGCTGACTCAGCTTCGTTGTTGGTCGATCGGCCGTGTCGGCAAGGGTTGTAGCGGCTGAAGGTGGGTAGTCTTTCACCAGCGTCTAGCTGGCCGCCGTCGACTGCTCGCGCATGGATCGCTCAAGGAACATGATCCGACTATTCAACCACTACATGCGTCCTCGAACGATTACCAACTTGGTCGTCGACGCGCTACTTCTCGCCTCGGCCATTGTTGGGGCGATGGTGTGGCAGGGTGGGCGCATCGGTGACCTCCTGCCGGTGGCCGGCACCCATGCGCTGTCTGTGGCTGCAGGCATGATCGTGCTCGGCACGGCCTCGGGAATCTACCAGGGCGCGGCACGACCCACGGCGGGTCAGTCGCTCGGCCGTGCGGCGTTGATGCTCGCCCTGGCGCTGCCGCTGACCTACTTGGTCTTCAAGTTGTTGCCGGGCGAGGTGCCCCACCTACCCATGGTGCAGGGTGTGGCCATGCTCGGCGTTGCGGCGGTGGTGCTCAGGCGGGTGGTCCTGAGGCACTGGGGCCATCAGGCGGGGGCGCGGACCCGGGTGCTGGTGTTCGGCACAGGCTCAGCCGCCGAGACCGTGGGCCACACGCTGCGCGCGTCGGATCCGGACGTCGAGATCGTCGGCTACGTGCCGGGCCCGAACGAGCGCGAGCCTGCGGTGCCCGACGCGGCAATCCTGCGCAGCGCGGACAGCCTGACGCGATCGGCAAGCGCCCTCGGGGTGGACGAGATCGTGGTGGCCCTTACCGAGCGACGCGCCGGCAGCATGCCCCTGCGTGAGTTGCTGGACTGCAAGCTCGTCGGCATCAAGGTCTACGACTTAGCCACGCATTTCGAGAAGCGCCTGGGGCAGATCCGCCTCGACTACGTCAATGCGGGCTGGCTGATCTTCGGCGACGGGTTCAACCAGGGCGCGCTGCGCACCGCGATAAAGCGGCTGTTCGACGTCGTCTTCGCCTCGTTGCTGATCGTCCTCACGGCACCGATCATGCTGCTGGCCGCCCTGCTCATCAAGCTGGACAGCCGCGGCCCGCTGCTGTACCGGCAGGAGCGCGTGGGCTTGAACGGTGGCCCCTTCATGGTCGCCAAGTTCCGCAGCATGCGCACCGATGCAGAGGGCGACGGCAAGCCGCGCTGGGCCACCACCGACGACGACCGCGTCACGCGTGTGGGCCGCGTCATCCGCAAGCTGCGCATTGACGAGCTGCCCCAGCTGTTCAACGTTCTGCGGGGCGAGATGAGCTTGGTTGGCCCGCGGCCCGAGCGCCCGTATTTCGTGGACCAGTTGACGCGTGACATCCCCTACTTCGCGGTGCGCCACAGCGTCAAGCCCGGCGTTACCGGCTGGGCGCAGGTTCGCTACCAGTACGGCGCGACGGTCGAGGACTCGCAGGAGAAGCTGCAGTACGACCTGTACTACGTGAAGAACCACTCGCTGTTCCTCGACCTGGTGGTGTTGTTCGAGACCGTGGGCGTGGTCCTCACCGGCAAGGGCGCGCGCTGACGCCTCCCCAGGCTGCTGGGCTAGACTGCGTCGCCCTGGGACTTTCCGGGCGTGCGGCACGCTTGCCGGCCTGACTCATGGACCCATCGTCGGCAGATCTCGGCACTTACGGCTACGCCCTCGCGGCCATTGCCTACGGTGCGTTCGCCGTTCACCAGGTTCGCACCGGAGTCTCGGGGCGCCAGCGCCTGCAGGCGCTGTTCATCGCGTGCAGCGTCGCCACTGTGGGCTGGGCAGTGGCTGCGCTTCTTGACCCGCTCTCGCGCAACACAGCGCCGGCCTACACAGCGCTTGCGCTGGACTTGTTGCGTTACGCGCTCTGGTATGCATTCCTGCTCGGATTGTTGCGGCCAAGACTCGAGCATTCGGATCGCCAGTCGCCACGCTTCCTCATCCCGACGACGGTGGCCGTGCTTGCCGTTTCCGCCGCTGCGCTGGTCTACCGCATCGCGACCGGGCACTACGAGCAGGACGGTACGCGCACGCTGTTGAGCATTTCGCTCAGCCTGCCCTTGTTCGGCCTGCTCCTGGTCGAGCAGCTGTTTCGGAATGTCGGTGAAGACTCGCGCTGGAACGCCAAGCCGCTTTGCATCGGGTTGGCGACGATCTTCGTCTTCGACCTGTATCTCTACGCCGAGGGCGCACTTTTCGGCCGCCTCGACCCTGACGCGCTGACCATCCGTGGGGCCGTCCATGCGCTGGCCGTGCCGTTCCTGTTCGTCACCTCGCGTCGCCGCAAGGACTGGATACGCCGCCTGCAGGTCTCGCGCTCGGCGGCCTTCTACTCCACGACCTTGCTGCTGGTCGGCAGCTACCTGCTCTTCATGTCGGCGGTCGGCTACTACGTGCGCTACTTCGGCGGCGACTGGGGTCGAGGTCTGCAGCTTGGCTTGCTGTCGGCGGGCCTGGTCGTGCGCGGGCTGGCCAACATGGTGGAGTCACCCGGCGGCAGCCTGTGGACGCGCGAGGGCGACGGCGGCGACTACCGGCAGTCCACGCGCTGGAACCAGCCCGCCGCCGAGGCCCGCGAGCCGGCGGGCTCGTCCTTCGTCGCCTTCCTGGGTGGCGAAGGCTGGGTCATCGACGTGGATGAATTCCGTCACGCACCGCGGCGCTATGCGCCGATGTCCCTGCCCACCTGGGTGCTTGCCAGCCCGGACCTGTGGCTCGTCGTGCCGCTCCTCGTCGGCGAGGCCGAGGGCAGCGAGCTGCTCGGCTTCGTCACGCTGGTGCGCCCGCGGGCGCCGCTGGAGCTGAACTGGGAGGTGCGCGACCTGCTCAAGACCGCCAGCCGCCAGGCGGCCGGCTTCCTGGCCCAGATGCATGCGACCGAGGCCTTGCTCGAGGCGCGCAAGTTCGAGGCCTTCAACCGCATGTCCGCCTTCGTCGTGCACGACCTGAAGAACATCGTCACCCAGCTCTCGCTGATGATGAAGAATGCCCAACGACTGCACGCCAACCCGGAGTTTCAGCAAGACATGCTGTTGACCGTGGAGAGCTCGCTGGAGAAGATGCGTCGCCTGATGTTGCAGTTGCGAGAGGGTGCAACGCCGCCGGGGGGGCTCCATGGTGTCGAGCTGGCGCCGGTGCTGCGCCGGCTGGCAGGGCTGGGGCATGCTCGCGGCCGTGCGATCGAGGTCGAGTGTGCCGAGGGTCTGGCCACGCGCGGGCTCGAGGACCGTCTCGAGCGTGTGCTCGGGCATCTGGTGCACAACGCACTGGATGCGACCCCGGCCGATGGCAGGGTCTGGTTGCGCGGCAGTCGCCACAGCGGGCAGGTGAAGGTGGAGGTCGGTGATACCGGGGTCGGCATGAGCGAGGAATTCGTGCAGAGCAAGTTGTTCCGTCCGTTCAGCACCACCAAGCCCCAGGGCATGGGCATCGGCCTGTACGAGAGCGTCCAGTACATCCGCGAGATCGGCGGCGCGATCGATGTCGCCAGCCAGCCCGGCCAGGGCACGGTCGTCACCGTGCTGATGCCGTCGTTCGACATGCGTGCCGGCTCCGACCTGCTCGCACCGGCCCGGACATGAGCGCCGACACGTCGGGTCCGCTGCTCATCGTCGAGGACGACCTCGCGCTGCAAAAGCAGATCAAGTGGTCGCTGGACCGCTTCGAGTCCGTGACCGCCAGCGACCGCGAGACCGCGCTCGTCCAGTTCCGCCGCCACCAGCCGCCCGTCGTGACGATGGACCTCGGCCTGCCGCCCGACCCGGACTCGGTCTCCGAGGGCTTCAAGCTCTTGGGCCAGATGCTGGACCTGGACCCGCACGTCAAGGTCATCGTGCTCACCGGCCAGAACGAGCAGGCCAACGCCTTGCGCGCCGTCGCGTTGGGTGCCTACGACTTCCTGGCCAAGCCGTTCGAGCCCGAACTCCTCGCGCTGACCGTCGACCGCGCCTTCCGGCTGGCCGAACTTCAGGCCGAGAACCGCCGTCTGCAGGCCTTGCAGGCCCCGAACGCGATGGCCGGCCTGATCACGCGCGACCCCGAGATGCTGCGCCTGGCGCGAATGGTCGAACGCGTGGCGTCCAGCGACGCCACCGTGCTGCTGCTCGGCGAAAGCGGCACCGGCAAGGAAGTGCTCGCTCAGGGGCTGCACGAGGCGTCCAAGCGCAAGGGCCGCTTCGTCGCGATCAACTGCGCGGCGATTCCGGAGAACCTGCTCGAGAGCGAGCTGTTCGGCTACGAGAAGGGCGCCTTCACCGGTGCCTCCAAGACCACGGTCGGCAAGATCGAGACCGCCCACGGCGGCACGCTGATGCTCGACGAGATCGGCGACCTGCCGCAGTCGCTGCAGGCCAAGCTGTTGCGCTTCCTGCAGGAGCGGCGCATCGAGCGCCTGGGCGGCCGCCAGGAGATCCCGGTCGACGTGCGAGTTGTCTGCGCCACGCACCAGGACCTGAAGGCGTTGATCGCACAGGGACGCTTCCGAGAGGACCTTTTCTACCGCCTGGCCGAAATCGTGATCGAGATCCCGCCGCTGCGCAGCCGCCAGGGCGATGCGGTGCTGCTGGCGCACGCCTTCCTGCGCCGCTTCGCGCAGGAGCAGCGGCGCAGTGCGTTGAGCTTGGGCGACGACGCGATCCAGGCCATCGAAGCCCACCCCTGGCCGGGCAACGTGCGCGAGCTGCTCAACGTCGTCAAGCGCGCTGCGATCATGGCCGACGGCCAGCGCGTGACGGCAGCCGACATCGGCCTGCCGGTGCCCAGCAGCAGTGCCGAGGCCACCGACAACCCGCTCGACCTGCGTACCGTGCGCGAAGCCGCCGAGCGCCAGGCCGTCATCGCCGCGCTCGCGCGCACCAACAGCAACATCGTGAGGGCGTCGGAACTCCTCGGCATCAGCCGGCCGACGCTCTACGACCTGATGCACCGGCTGGCCATCAAGTAGGCCCGCCCTTCGAGAGGAACCCCGTGCACCCTTCCATCCTGCGCCGCCTCGGCGTGACCGCAAGCCTTGCGCTGGCATTGCTCGTTCTGTCGGCCCTGTCCGCCTGCGGCGGCAAGTCCGACACCGAGCTCGTGGCGTCGGCCAAGAGCTACCTGGCCAAGAACGACACCAAGTCGGCGGTGATCGAGCTGAAGGCGGCGCTGCAGAAGAACCCGTCGTCAGGCGAGGCCCGCTTCCTTCTAGGCGACACCTTCTACAAAGGTGGCGATCCGGCGGCGGCCGTGGTCGAACTCGAGAAGGCGCAGGACCTGAAATATTCCGAGAGCGATGTCCTGCCGGTGCTGGCCGATGCACTGCTCGTGACAGGCCGCGCCAAGAAGCTGACCGACTTCTATGGCCGCGTGACCCTGCCGGACCACGTCGCCGCGGCCGCGCTCAAGGCCACCGTTGCGGACGCCTACCGCGTCCAAGGCATGCGCGAGCGTAGCGAGGCGGCGATCAATGCTGCCCTTCAGCTCGACCCCAGGAACGTTCGGGCGCGGCTGCTGCAGGTGCGGCTGACGGCCGGTGGCGGCAAGATCGACCAGGCCCTCGTCGACGTGGACAAGATCATTGCCGACAACCCGAAGAGCCCCGACGCCTGGCAGCTCAAGGGTGAGCTGCTCTGGGCGGGCAAGGCGGACCTGGATGGCGCGACCAAGGCCTTCCGTGAGTGCCTCGTGCTCTCGCCCAGGGATCTCTATGCGCACACCGCGCTCATCTCGCTGATGCTCCAGAAGCAGGATGTGCCCGGGTTCCGGGCGCAGCTCGCCGAGCTCAAGAAGGCGGCGCCCAACTCGATCCAGGCTCATTTCTTCGACGCCCAGCTCGCACTCATCGACAAGGACTACAAGCGCGCTCGGGACGGCGCGCAGCAGCTGCTCAAGGTGCTGCCCGAAAACGTGAGCGTGCTGCAGCTCGCCGGGGCGATCGAGTTCGAAGGGGGGTCCCTGCTGCTCGCGGCCAGCGACTTCACCAAGGCGCTGCAGCTGGCGCCCAACCTGCCGCTGGCGCGCCGCCTCCTGGCCGAGACCCAGCTCAGATCGGGCGAGCCCGGCAAGGCGCTAGACACGCTCGCGCCGCTGCTGTCGGCCCCGAACCCAAACGCCGAGGTGCTCTCGATTGCTGCCCAGGCGCACATGCAGCAAGGAGACCTGGCCGGCGCCGAGAACTACTTCAGCCAGGCGGCGAAGGTCGACCCGAGCGACCCCAAGATCCGCACGGCGCTGGCGCTCGCGGAGATCGCCAAGGGCAACGCCGACACCGGCTTCGCGCAGTTGGAGTTGCTCACCAAGGACGACAAGAGCACCTACGCCGATCTGGCCTTGATCAGCGCCCGGCTGCGCCAGGGCAACCTCGACGCGGCGATGACGGCCGTCGACCGGCTGCAGGCCAAGCTGCCGGATAAGCCCCTGCCGAGCCTGATCCGTGGCCGCATCCTCGAGCAGCGCAAGGATCTTGCCGGTGCGCGTGCTGCCTACGACAACGCCTTGGTCATCGACAAGGCCTACTACCCGGCGATCGCCGCCCTGGCCGGGCTCGACGCCGCGCAGGGCAAGTTCGATGCCGCGCTCAAGCGCTTCGAGGACGTGCTCGCGCGCGACCCGACGAACTACCGCGCGCTGCTCGCCGTCGTCGAACTGCGCCAGCGCGGAGGCGCCAAGCCGGCCGAGATCGACAAGCTGCTGGCCGACGCGGTCAGGAGCCATCCCGACCAGGCCGATCCGCGGCTGATGCTGATTGCGCACCGGCTGGCGCAGCACGACGCGCAGTCGGCGCTGACCGCGGCTCAGGATGCCGCCGCGGCGATGCCCGACAACCTTCAGGTGCTGGACGCGCTGGGCCAGGCGCAGCTGGCCGCCGGCGACGTGCAGCAGGCCATCAGTGCCTTCGGCAAGGTGGCCGCGGCGCAGCCGACCGCGCCGCAGCCGCAGCTCCGCCTGGCCCAGGCCTTTCTGCAGGCCAAGGACAGCGCGGGCGCCACGCGCAGCCTGCGCAAGGCGCTCGAGATCACCCCCGACTACCTGCCCGCCCAGCGCGCCCTTATCCAGCTGGCGCTGGCCGACAAGCGTGTCGACGACGCGCTGAAGATCGCTCGCAGCGTGCAGAAGCAGCGCCCCAAGGAGGCGATCGGCTATCTGCTAGAAGGCGAGATCCAGGCCGGCCAGAAGCACTGGGACCCGGCGATCGTCGCATTGCGCGAGGCGCTCAAGCAAGTGCCGTCCACCGACGTCGCCGTGCGACTGCATCTGGCCTACGCGCTGGCGGGCCGCAAGGCCGACGCCGAGCGATTCGCCAGCGACTGGCGCCGCGAGCACCCCAAGGACGCCGTCTTCGTTTTCCAGATCGCGACGGCGGCCATGGGCCAGCACGACTACGCGCGCGCCGAGTCGCTGTATCGCAGCGTCCTGGCACTGCTGCCCGACAACGCTGCCGCGATGAACAATATCGCCTGGCTGATGGTGCAGCAGAAAGAGGCGGGTGCTGCGACGCTGGCCGAGCGCGCGGTCAAGCTGGCGCCGCAGCAACCCGCTCTTATGGACACGCTGGCTCTGGCGCTAGCGGCCGAGAACCAGTTGCCCAAGGCCCTGGATTGGCAGAGGAAGGCCGTGGCACTCGCTCCCGAAGCGCCGGGCTATCGGCTGAACCTCGCCAAGCTGCTGATCCAGTCCGGTGACCGCGCGGCGGCCCGCACCGAGCTCGACAAGCTTCAGGCCCTGGGGTCGAAATTTTCGGGGCAGGACGAAGTCAGCGCATTGATCAAGACTCTATGAGGCTCGAGCATCGCGCTACCCGCGTGGGGGCCGCGGCGGCCGGCATTGTGCTGGTCTGCCTTCTGTCGGCGTGCGGTGGCCCCAGCGAGCCCGAGCTCGTTGCCTCGGCCAAGACCTTCCTCGCCAAGAAGGAGCCCAAGTCGGCGATCGTGCAGCTGAAGTCCGCGCTGCAGAAGTCGCCCGATTCGGGTGAGGCGCGCTACCTTCTCGGCCGGACGCTGCTGGACACCGGCGATGCAGCCGGCGCCGAAGTCGAACTTCGCAAGGCGGCGGCGCTCAGGTACAGCCCGGCGCTCGTCTCGCCCGCACTCGCCAAGGCGCTGCTGCGACAGGGCCACGAGCACCAGGTCACCGATGCCTTCGACACCGTGGCGCTGCCCGATGCCGCGGCGAACGCCGACCTGAAGACGACGGTGGCGCTTGCCTGGCTGCGCCAGGGCAAGGCCGACGCGGCGGCGAAGTCGCTGGCCTCCGCCCAGGCATCGCTGCCGGACTTCGGCCCCGCCAAGCTGCTCCAGGCGGAGCTCGCGGCCGGCAAGAAGGACTACGCGGACGCTCTCGCGCTGCTGGGCGAGGTCACCGCCAAGGACCCGAACAACGCCGAAGCCTGGCTGCTTGAAGGCCAGATCCAGCAGGCAGGCACCCACGACGACGCTGCTGCGCTCGCGTCCTACCGCAAGGCGGTGGCGTTGCGCAACGATTTGATGGTGGCGCACCAGGGCATCGTCGCGCTCCTCGTCGCGGCCAAGGACCTCGACGCCGCCAACGCCCACGTGGCCGAGCTGAAGAAGACGCTGCCCAAGCAGCCGGTGACGCAGCTGCTCGAGGCGCAGATGGCCTTCCTGCACAAGGACTACGCTGCCACGCGCGAGATCGTCGCACCCCTCATGCAGTCGGCACCGAACAATCCGCTGCTGCTGCAACTGGCCGGCGCAGCCGAGTTCTACCTCGGCGCGCTGCCCCAGGCCGAGACCTATCTCGCCCAGGCCGTCAAGCTGGCGCCCGGGCTGCCCATGGCCAGCCAGTTGCTGGCCCAGACCTACCTGCGCATCGGCCAGCCCGAAAAGGCCTTGCAGACGCTGCGTCCCGCCGTCGATGCGGCGCAGCCCTCGGCGCAGGCGCTCACGCTGGCCGGCGAGGCCTACCTGCAGACCGGCGACCTGCAGCGCGCGCAGGACCTGTTCGCGCGCGCCACCAAGATCCAGCCCGGCGACGCGCGTGCCCGCACCGCGCTCGCGCTCACCGAGATCGGCAAGGGCAACGCCGCCACCGGCCTGGCCGACCTGAACGCGATCTCGGCGTCCGATCCCGGCGTGACCTCGGACCTGGCGCTGATCGCCGCCTACCTGCGCCAGAAGGACACGGCCAAGGCTTTGAAGGCGATCGACGGCCTCGAGCGCAAGCAGCCCGACCGCCCGCTGGCCGCCAACCTGCGCGGCCGCGTGCTGATGCTGAACCACGACGCCGCCGGCGCGCGTGCCAGCTTCGAGCGCGCGCTGAAGATCGACCCGGTCTACTTCCCGGCCGTCGCCAGCCTGGCGGCGCTGGACCTGTCCGAGGGCCACCCGGACGCGGCGCGCAAGCGCTTCGACGACCTGCTGCGTGTGCAGCCGCAGAACTACCGCGCGATGCTCGCGATCGCTGCGCTGCTGGCGCGCACCGGCGGCAGCCCGGCCGAGATCGTCGGTCACCTCACCGACGCGGTGAAGGCTGCACCGACCGAGCCGGTGCCGCGCCTGCAGCTGATCGACCACTATCTGGGCAGCGGCAACCCGAAGGCGGCACTCTCTGCGGCGCAGGACGCCGTGGCTGCGGTGCCGTCCAGCCGCGAACTGGCGAACGCCCTGGGCCGGGCGCAGCTCGCCAGCGGCAACTTCGAGCAGGCGGTCACCACCTACAACAAGCTCGAATCGCAGCTGCCGAACTCGCCGCTGCCGCCGCTGGGCGAGGCCGACGCCTACATCGGCCTGAAGAACGCCGACGCCGCCGAGCGCAGCCTGAAGCGCGCGATCGAGATCGTCCCGAATCTGCTGCCCGCGCAGCGCTCGCTGATCGGCCTGCTCGTCCAGGACGGGCGCTACGCCGATGCTCTGGCGATCGCGCGCACGGTGCAGAAACAGCGCCCGACCGAGGCCGTGGGCTGGCAGTTCGAGGGCGACATCGAACTGCAGCGCCGCAACTGGGACGCGGCGCTGACGGCCTACCGCGCCGGGCTGCAGAAGACGCGCGCGCCGGAGCTGGCGATCAGCATCCACCGCGCGTTGCTGCAGGCCGGCCGCCAGGGCGAGGCCGATCGCTTTGCCGCCGACTGGCAGAAGGCTCACGCGCAGGACGCGGGATTCCGCTTCTACCTGGGCGACATGGCGCTGACCCGCAAGGACTGGGCGCAGGCCGAGACGCACTACCGCGACGTGCTCGCGCTGCAGCCCAACAACCCGATGGCCTTGAACAACGTCGCCTGGCTGCTGGTGAAGCAGGGCAAGCCCGGCGCGCTGCCCTTCGCCGAGAAGGCGACCACCCTCGTCAGGAACCAGCCCCAGCTGATGGACACGCTGGCGCTGGCGCTGGCCGCGAACCAGCAGCTGCCACGCGCGCTGGCGCTGCAGAAGGCCACCGTCGAGCGCGCGCCCGACGACCCGTCGCTGCGGCTGACGCTGGCGCGGCTGTACCTGCAGTCCGGCGACAAGGCCCAGGCCCGCGCCGAGCTCGACAAGCTGGCCAAGCTCGGCAAGGGTTTCGCCGACCAGGCCGAGGTGACCGAACTGCTCAAGCGCGTCTGATTCCTGACGGCCGGCCGAGCGCTGACCGTGGAGCCGGCTCAAGCCGGGCGCCGTGCCGGCCGATAGACCGTCAGGAGCGCTGCCCGACGCAGCGCCACGCGCCATGACCCAGGTTCGAGCACACCCTTTGCGCCGACAGCTGCGCCGCAGCCTGCGCGCCGCCGTGGCCCGGCTGCCGCGCGGCCTGCGGTTTGCCGCCTACCGCCGCATGGTCGAATGCGATCCGGCGCCGAAGCTGCGGCTCGAGCTGAAGATCGCGCAGACGCAGGACGAGCTCGAGGCCTGCTTCGCGCTGCTGCACGACGCCTACGTCGCCAGCGGATTCATGCAGCCGCACCCGTCCGGGCTGCGCGTCACGCCCTACCACGCGCTGCCGACGACGACCACGCTGTGCGCCAAGGTCGACGGCCGCGTCGCCGGCACGCTGTCCATCGTGCGCGAGGGCGTATTCGGCTTCCCGATGCAGAGTGCGTTCGACCTCAGCGCGGTGCGCGCGCGCGAGGGCCGCATCGCCGAGATCTCGGCGCTGGCCATCGCGCCGGAGTTCCGGCGCACCGGCGGGACGATCCTGTTCCCGCTGATGAAGTTCATGTACGAGTACTGCACGCGCTACTTCGACACGCGGCATCTCGTCATCGCGGTGCACCCCGAGCGCATCGAGCTCTACGAAGCGCTGCTGCTTTTCGAGCGCCTGCCGGCGCGCCCGGTCGAGCACTACGACTTCGCCGGGGGTGCCCCGGCGATCGGCGCCACGCTGGACCTGCAGACCGCCGCCCAGCGCTACCGCGCGCTGTACGGCGGACGGAGCGAGCGGCGCGACCTGCACCGTTACTTCGTCGAGACGCGGCTGGCGCAGATCCACCACCCACCGCGCAGCTACTTCACCAGCAACGACCCGGTGCTCACGCCGGCGCTGCTCGACCACTTCTTCAACCGCCGCACCGATGTGCTGGCCGGGCTGGACGAGCGCCGGCGCCGGCTGCTGCGCAGCGTTTACACGGGCGCCGCCTGGCAGGCCGTGCTGCCCGACTGCGCACCGACGGCCGGCGACGACGAAGCCGCGCTGCGCGCCCATCCGCGTTTCTCGCTCAAGTGCCCGGCCTCGATCAGCCACGAGGTCGGCAGCACGGTGGCGCGACAGCGCGCCACGGTGATCGAGCTGGCTATGCACGGCTTCCAGGCGCGCACGATCCGGCCGCTGGCGGTGGGCACGCGCTGCAGGGTCGAGGTCGAGCTCGGCGAAAACCTGCGCTCCTGCGTCGAAGCGGTGCTGGTGCGCAACGTGGCATCGGGCAGCGGCCATTTCCATGGCTTTCGGGTCGAGGCGCCGGACGCGGCCTGGCGCCGCTGTGTGCTGGCGCTGCAGGAAAGCGACACGCATCTGGAGCTGGCCCGACACGGCACGCAAGGCCGATCCGGTCTGCCGTCCGCCGCCGAGACGGCCCACGCGTAGCCCGGTCGAGGCGCTACAGTCGGCCTCGAGCGCGCGTGGGCGCGCCGTGAGAGGCTCCTCCTGCAAGCATTCGCACCGTCTCGCCGCGCCGTCTGCATGGCCGCCTTGGGAAGCCTCGGTATCCTGGCCACAGGGTTGGCCCGCGCCGGTCTGCCCGAGCTGATCGCGGCGTCGCGGGCTTCTGTGCTGCCGGTCGGCACCTACAAGGAGACCCAGAGCCCGCGTTTCGGTTTTCGCGGCACCGGCTTCGTGGTGGGCGACGGCACGCAGGTGATCACCAACTTCCACGTGCTGCCCTCGGTGGCGAAGAGCGTGGACAGCGGCGCGCTGCTGGTGGTGCAGGTGCCGCGCGGCGGCGGGGTGTTCGAGCAGCGCATCGCCCGCGTTGTGCGGACCGACGAGGTGCACGACATGGCGCTGCTGCACATCGAAGGCGCGCCCGTGCCGGCGCTGACCCTGGCCGGGCCGGAACTGGCGGCCGAAGGCACGGCCATCGCCTTCATCGGCTTTCCGATCGGCGGCGTGCTCGGCTTCTCGCCCGTCACCCACCGCGGCATCGTCTCGTCGGTGACGCGCATCGCGCTGCCGGCGCCGACCGCGCAGCGGCTGAGCGCACGCGCCATCGCCCAGATCCGCGAGGGGGCCTTCGCCGTCTATCAGCTCGACGCCACCGCCTACCCCGGCAACAGCGGCGGGCCGGTGTTCGACGTGGCGACCGGACGCGTGATCGGGGTCATCAACATGGTGCTGGTGAACGGAACGCGTGAGTCTGCGCTTACGCACCCTACGGGGATCAGCTACGCGATACCGGTGCGGTTCGTGCGGGCGCTGTTAGAGCAGTCTTGATGGGGCACCCAATGCAAATTGCCGGGCATTCCACCCTCAAGTAGGGTGGTCGACCGTCAATATCGACACTTTGTGCCGCTCGGTCGCACCTGAGCATGGCAATATAAGGGCGTCAAAAGGCTTCCAGCGGCGAGCGGAACATGAACGAGGACTATGACCAAGGCCGGAGTGCTGCGCAGTTGCGGCCGGATGCGGGCATCGACCGGGGCGCGCGTCGGCGCTTGTTGCTCAAAGCTGTGGGCAAGGGGGCGGCCGTCGCTGCTGCGACTGTGCCGATCAGGACCCTGGCATCAACCTCGTCGCTTACGAAGAATGGGTACATTTGCTCGATCTCCGGTATGCAGTCGGCCGTGCATTCGGCCAGCCCGAATCTGCCCACCTGCGGCACCTACACGCCGGGCTACTACAACGCGCAACAGCTGGGTCACTGGCCGAACTACAACTCGACCACAGGTCTTGCGACGAATACCGTCACTGATGGTCCGTATGGATCCGTTACCTTTACCCAGAACAGCACCTTCAAGTCCGTCTTCATGGGCGGTTCAATGAACAAGTTGATCGATATCATGCCGCCGGGCCCGGCGCCGTCGGGGTCAACTACCGACGAAATGCACTGGATCGGTGCGTTGTTGAGCGCCATCTCCCCGCCGCCTGGCTTCGTCAACCCATATTCGCCGGGCGAGGTCTTGAAGCTCTACCAAGCCAACAACGCCGCGGGCATTGCGTTCTTCAAGTGGCTTGAACAGAACTCCAGCATCTGAAGGGGCGCCCCGTAGCGCGCTGGGCTCAGTTCATACCAGCGGCGAGCGGATTCAC
>MEGM01000059.1:0-3917 GCA_001725505.1 Rubrivivax sp. SCN 70-15
TACCTTGCAGCACTCGTTAACCATAGCAAACATCGCAGCATCGTCGAGCCTCGGCTTCATGTAGATGCCACGGCGGGAGAACACACCCCCTATGCCCTGCGATTTCGCGAATTCAGCTATGAAGGCAAGCTCTTTGAGAGGCGTGACGTCGAATCACTTCTTGAGCCGCTTTACTCATGGCTTTCGTATCGCATAGTCGACTGCGGCAACGAACTCAACCTTACGCTCAGGTCCGCGTAGCAATTTCACTCGCCGAAGAGCCCGCCCGCGGTCAATCAAACGAACCCGGCACGGACCACTTGCGGTGAGTTCGTTGGCGAACTCCGAGCGCGTCGAACCCCACGTCCGTCCGCTCACCCCAGCAAATCCGCCAGCGCCCGCGCGATGACCTTCGTCGCGCGGCGCAGGTCTTCCAGCACCAGATGCTCGTCGGCGCGCTTGGCGTTGCTCTCGAGCACGGTGCGCGGGCCGGCGCCGTAGATCACGGCGGGGACGCCGTGCGCGCCGTACAGGCGCACGTCGGTGTAGAGCGGGGTGCCGCTGGTCGGGATGAGTTCGCCGAAGACCGCCTGGCCGTGGCGTTGCAGTGCCTCGACGAGCGGGCGGTTCGCGGTCTGCGGCTGCAGCGGCTGCGCGAGCAGCAGGCGCTTGATCTCGACGCGGATGCCGGCGCTCGTGGTGACCGCGCTCGCGACCAGCGCGCGCAGTTCGGCCTCGACCGCGGCCGGGTCTTCCTCGGGGATCATCCGGCGGTCGAGCTTGAGCAGCACCTTGCCGGGCACGACGTTGGTGTTGCTGCCGCCCTCGATACGGCCGACGTTCAGGTACGGGTGCGTGATGCCTTCGACCTTCGAGCGGCGCTCGCGCAGCACGCCGTTGTAGGCATAGAGCGCCGTGAGCAGCTTCGTCGCGGCCTGCAGCGCGTCGACGCCGGTGTCCGGGTACGCGGCGTGCGAGGCCAGGCCGTGCAGCGTGACCTCGAGCTGCAGGCAGCCGTTGTGCGCGGTGACGATCTGGTAGCTGAAGCCGGCGGCGATCAGGTAGTCGGGCTTCGTCAGCCCATGGCTCAGCAGCCAGCCGGGGCCGAGCTCGCCGCCGAATTCCTCGTCGTAGGTGAAGTGAAGTTCGACGCTGCCGCGCCTGGGCAGGGCCGCCGCCTCGAGCGCGCGCAGCGCGAAGGTGAAGCTCGCGAAGTCGCTCTTGCTCACCGCCGACGCGCGGCCGTAGAGCTTGCCGGCGACGATCTCGGCGCCGTAGGGGTCGTGCGTCCAGCCTTCGCCGGGCGGCACCACGTCGCCATGGGCGTTGAGCGCGATCACCGGGCCGCCGTCGCCGAAGCGCCGGCGCACGATCAGGTTCGTGATCGACTGCAGCCCGTAAGCCCGGACCTCGGCCGCCGGCACCGGGTGCCTCTCGGCCTGCAGCCCCATGCCGGCGAGCAGCTCGGCCGTGCGCTCGGCATGCGGCGCGTTGTTGCCCGGCGGCGTGTCGGTGGGCACGCGCACCAGTTCCTGCAGGAAGCGCACTTCCGCGTCGAAGTGGGCATCGATCCAGGCGTCGAGCGCCTCGTAGCGTGGGTCGTTCATGCGCGGGCCAGGTCGTCGACGAGTTGGCGGAATGCGGCGACGCAGAGATCGGCGTCGTCGGCGGTGATCGTTTCGAGCGGGTTGTGGCTGATGCCGGCGTTGCCGCCGCGCACGAAGAGCATCGCCTGCGGCATCACCTCGTGCAGCTTCATCGCGTCGTGGCCGGCGCCGCTGGGCATGCGGAACACCGGCAGGCCCAGGCTCTGCACGGCGGCCTCCCAGCGCTGCTGCCATGGCAGCGCGCTGGGCGCGGCGGCGGCGGTCATCGTGCGCTCGAGGCGCCAGCCCAGGCCGCGCGCGGTGCAGATGCGCGCCAGCTCGGCCTGCACGTCGGCATCGATCGCGTCGCGCGCGGCGTCCGTGGTCGCGCGCAGGTCCAGGCTGAAGCGGCAGCGGCCGGGCACGACGTTGATCGAGCCCGACGGCACCTCCAGCATGCCGACCGTGCCGACGGTGACGGCGGCACGTTCCCGGTCCGTGCCCACGACGTCGGGCACCGCCGCGGCGCGCTTCTCGACATACAGCACCAGCTCGGCCACCGCGCAGGCCGCGTCGCGGCGCTGGCCCATCGGCGTGGTGCCGGCGTGGCTGGCGACGCCGGTCACCTCGCCCACGTAGCGCACGCCGCCGTTGATCGAGGTGACGACGCCGAGCGGCAGGTCGAGCGCGTCGAGCACCGGCCCCTGCTCGATGTGGACCTCGACGAAGCCGAGGTAGCGCGCCGGGTCGCGCCTGCACTCGGCGATGGCCTCGAGCGTGGCCGGCAGCCCGGCGGCGCGCATCGCGTCGCGCAGCGTCACGCCGTCGGCGTCCTGCTGGTCCAGCCAGGCAGGGTCGAAATCGCCGGTGAGCGCGCCCGATCCGAGGAAGGTGGCCTTGTAGCGCTGGCCTTCCTCTTCGGCAAACGCGACGACCTCGATCCCGAAGGGCAGACGGCGATCGGCGCGGTGCAGCTCGGCCACCACGGCCATCGGCACCAGGATGCCGAGCCGGCCGTCGTACTTGCCGCCGTTGCGAACGGTGTCGAAGTGCGAACCGGTCAGCAGCCGCTTCGACGAAGGATCGCTGCCGTGGTAGACGCCGACCACGTTGCCCACCGCGTCGAGGCCCACCTCGTCGAAGCCGCTCTCAAGCATCCAGCCTTGCAGCTGGCGCGCGCAGGCCTGGTGCGCGGCGGTGGCGTAGGTCACCGTGAGCTGGCCCGCCTCCGCGTAACCGGGGTCGCTGTGCGCGGCCAGCGCCTCGGCCCAGTCCCAGACCCGTTCGCCGAGCGTCGGCGCGATGCCCAGCCGCTCGCCCAGGCGGACCTCGGCGATGCGGTGGATGTGGCGCAGGCATTCGGCGAACTCGAAGTCCGGGTGCCCGGCGAGCCGGCGCTCGAACGCGGCGATGATCTCGGCGCGCGACAGCCCGCGCCCGCGCGGCCCGCGCACGGCCAGGATGAAGGGCCAGCCGAACTTCGCGTTGTAGTCGGCGTTGAGCTGCTGCAGGTGCGCGAACTCCTCGGCACTGCAGTCGGTGAGGCCGGCCCGGCCCTGCTCGTTCGTGCTCTCGGCCGTGAGCGTGCGGCTCACCATCGCCTTGCCGGCGAGCTCGGGGTGGGCGCGGATCAGGCCCAGCTGCGCGTCGCGCCCGGCCTCGCGCACCGCGACGACCAGCGCGCGCTTGAGCGCCGCTGGCGTCGCGAACGGACGCTTCGCCGCGGCGGCCTCGGCGATCCAGGGCGAGTGCTCGTAGATCCCGTCCAGCAGCGCGACGAAGTCGCCGGGCGACGCATTGTTCAGGTCCTGCAAGTTCGGCATCTCAGTGGTCCATGGCGGCAGACGCCGCGCTCGTGGCATGAATCGGTGGGGACCCAGCGGCCGCCGCGGAACCGGCTTCGCCGGGCCGCGGGCGGCGCCCCCTTGGGGGAGGCGCCGAAGGCGCTTCGGGGGGATTCATCACTCCCAGACGAAGGCGGTCGCCGGGTCGAAGGGATGGACCGCCTTCCAGTGACGCGCAATGTCGATGCGCCGGGCGATCCAGACGCGGTCGTGCGCCTGGACATGGTCCAGGAAGCGCTGCAGCGCGCGCATCCGGCCCGGGCGGCCGAGCAGCCGGCAGTGCATGCCGATGCTCATCATCGCCGGGCGCTCGTCGCCCTCCGCGTAGTGCACGTCGAAAGCGTCGCGCAGGTACTCGAAGAATTCGTCGCCGTGGCTGAAGCCCTGCGGCAGCGCGAAGCGCATGTCGTTGCAGTCCAGCGTGTAGGGCAGCACCAGATGCGGGGCGAGCGCGCCGTCGGTCTTGCGCACCTGGAGCCAGAACGGCAGGTCGTCGCCGTAATAGTCG
>MEGM01000059.1:3968-18697 GCA_001725505.1 Rubrivivax sp. SCN 70-15
GAGTGGACCGAGGTGCGGCCGGTGTACCAGCCGAGCGGCGGTCGGCCGGCCATGCGCTCGATGATCTCGATGCCGCGCCGCAGGTGCTCGCGCTCGGTGGCTTCGTCGACGTTCTGGTAGTGGATCCAGCGCCAGCCGTGGCAGGCGATCTCGTGGCCGAGTTCGACGAAGGCGGCGGTGACTTCGGGGCAGCGCTCGAGCGCCATAGCGACGCCGAACACGGTCAGCGGCAGGCCGCGGCGCTCGAACTCGCGCAGGATGCGCCAGACGCCGACGCGCGCACCGTACTCGTAAATGCTCTCCATGCTCAGGTGGCGCGCCGCATAGGCCGGCGGGTTGAACATCTCGGAGAGGAACTGCTCGCTGCCGGCGTCGCCGTGCAGCACGCTGTTCTCGCCGCCCTCCTCGTAGTTGAGGACGAACTGCAGCGCAACGCGGGCGCGGCCCGGCCATTGCGGATGCGGCGGGTGGCGGCCGTGGCCCTTCAGGTCGCGCGGGTAGGCAGGGGGGTTCATGCGGGCGTGATGACGGCGGCGAGGTCGCCGACGCGGGGGTGGAGCTGCAGGTTGCGTTCGACGTTGCCGAGGTGGGCCTCGAGCAGCCGCACGGCGGCGCGCGCGTCGCGGCGCTCGAGCGCGTCGACGATCGCGACATGCTCGTGCGCCGAGTGCTCGGCCGAATGCGAGGACTGGTACATCAACGCGATCAGCGAGCTGCGGCTGAGCAGGTCGGCGAGCAGCTGCGCGAGCACCTCGTTGCCGAGCATGCGCGCGAGCACGACGTGGAAGTCGGCGAGCAGCCGCGTGCGGCCGGTGACGTCGGTGCGCGCGACCGCATCGGCCTCGCGCTTCAGGTGCGCGCGCAGCTCGACGATCTGCGCGTCGGTGATGCGCGCGCAGAGCTGGCGCAGCAGCGCCGCCTCGACCATCTTGCGCACCTCGAAGACCTGGCGCGCCTCGTCGACGCTGGGGCGGGCGACGAAGGCGCCGCGCGCCGGCTCGAGCGTCACGAGCCGGTCGCGGCTGAGCTGGTTCAGCGCCTGGCGCACGAGCGTGCGGCTGACCTTGAAGAGGTCGGCGATCTGCTGCTCGGCGAGCTTGGTACCGGGCATCAGCCGGCGCTCGACGATCGCGGTCGCGATCGAATCGACGATGCGTTGCGTCGTGTTCACCACCGCGGTGGGCGCCGGCTGGCCCGTGGACGCGCGCCGCGCCGCCTTGGCCGGCGGTGCGATGACCTTCAGATTGGCGCGGCTGCGAACCATGGCGGGTTTCGGGGCGGACGTGACCTTGGCGGGTTCGCGAGCGGTTGACGCGGTTTCGAAAGTGTATACACTTTGCCGGGCTTCGCAAGCCAAAGCCAACCTGCCCATGGGCCACCTCAGCACCCACGTCCTCGACACCGCGCACGGCTGCCCGGCCGCCGGCATGCAGCTCACGCTGCAGCGCCTCGACGCCGACGGCCCGACCACGCTGCGCCGCGTCACGCTGAATGCCGACGGCCGCGCCGACGGCCCGCTGCTCGACGCGACGACGATGGCCGCCGGGCGCTACCGGCTGCTGTTCGAGGTGGCGCCGTACTTTCGCGCGCGCGGCGTCGCGCTGCCCGAGCCGCCATTCATCGACCTGGTGCAGCTCGACTTCGGCATCGCCGACGCCACCGGCCATTACCACGTGCCGCTGCTCGTCAGCCCCTGGGCCTACAGCACCTACCGCGGCTCGTAGGCACGCCGATTGCATCGCCCGGCCATGACCGACTGACTCGCACTTTTCCGTCGCCGTGGGCGGGCAGCGCCGAGCCGCTGCCTGGATGTCGCGACCCCCGAACCCGACGCTCACAGCGCCCGCCGTGGTGAGCCCGCATTGCGAGTGAAGGAGACCGCGTTTTGGACGCCTACCTGCTCGACTGGGCCAACCTGCTGCTGCGCTGGGCCCATGTCATCACGGCGATCGCCTGGATCGGCTCGTCGTTCTATTTCGTCTTCCTCGACAGCAGCCTCACGCCGCCGACCGACCCCGAACTGAAGGCCAAGGGCGTCGACGGCGAGCTCTGGGCGGTGCACGGCGGCGGCTTCTACCACCCGCAGAAGTACATGGTGGCGCCGAAGACGCTGCCCGAACACCTGCACTGGTTCTTCTGGGAGAGCTACGCCACCTGGCTCACCGGCTTCAGCCTGTTCACGGTGCTCTACCTGTTCAACGCGAACAGCTTCCTGATCGACAGGAACGTGCACGTCTGGTCGCCGGCGGCGGCGGTCGCGAGCGCGCTCGGCTTCCTGGTCGCGTTCTGGATCGTCTACGACGCCATCTGCCGCGCGTTCGGCCGGCGCCGCCACGGCGACCTCATCGTCGGCGCGCTGGTGTCGGCCTTCGTCGTCGCCGCCGCGTACACCGCCTGCCAGCTGTTCGCCGGCCGCGCCGCGTTCCTGCTCGTCGGCGCGATGATCGCCACCGCGATGAGCGCGAACGTCTTCGTCTGGATCATCCCGGGCCAGCGCACCGTGATCCGGCAGATGAAGGCGGGCGAGCCGGTCGACCCGATCCACGGCCAGCGCGCCAAGCAGCGCAGCGTGCACAACACCTACTTCACGCTGCCGGTGCTGGTGGCGATGCTGTCCAACCATTACGGCTGGCTCTATGACGGTGCCCACAACTGGGCCGTGCTGGTGCTGCTGATGCTCGCCGGCGCGCTGATCCGGCACTTCTTCGTCGCGCGCCACAAGGCCAGGGTCAAGGGCGTCGCGCCGCCCTGGGGCTACGCGCTCGCCGGCACGCTGGTCATCGCCGGCCTCGTGGTCTGGCTCAAGCCCGCGCCCGACCCGGCGCTGGCCGCCGTGCCGGCGACCGTGACGATGGCGCAGGTGCAGGCGGTGGTGCAGCAGCGCTGCGCGCTGTGCCACAACGAGCAGGTCAACAACAAGGGCGTGATCCTGAGCACGCCGGCGCTGATCGAGCAGCACGCGCAGCAGATCTACCAGCAGGCGGTGCTGCTCAAGCTGATGCCGCTGAACAACGCGACCCAGATCACGCCGGCCGAGCGCGCGCTGCTCGGCCGCTGGTACGAGCAAGGTGCGCCCGCGCACTGACCCCGAGGAGCCCGACGATGAACGAATCCGCCACCCACCCCGTCGACGAACGGCTGCCGCTGCCGCGGCTGGCCGCGCTCGGCCTGCAGCACGTGCTGGTGATGTACGCCGGCGCGATCGCGGTGCCGCTGATCGTCGGCCGCGCGCTCGGGCTCGGGCCCGAGCAGATCACGCTGCTGATCTCGGCCGACCTGTTCTGCTGCGGCCTGGTCTCGCTGATCCAGTCCCTCGGCGCCGGGCGCTGGTTCGGCGTGCGCCTGCCGGTGATGATGGGCGTGACCTTCGCCGCCGTCGGCCCGATGGTCGCGATGGCCGGCGCGCAGGGCGGCGTCGACGGCGCGCGCGCGATCTTCGGCGCGATCATCGGCGCGGGCATCGTCGCGATGCTGCTCGCGCCGCTGATGAGCCGGCTGCTGCGCTTCTTCCCGCCCGTGGTCACGGGCAGCATCATCGCGATCATCGGCATCAGCCTGATGCGCGTGGGCGTCGGCTGGGCGCTGGGCGGGCCGGCCTTCCTGGCCCAGCGCACCGACGTGCCCGGGCTCGTCGCGATGGTCGACGCCGCGAAGGCCGCCGCCGCGGCGGCGAGCGCACCGGCGCTGAGCCTGGGGCCGGTCCCGATGGTCGACAACCCCGGTTACGGCGCGCTCGGCCACCTCGCGCTCGCCGGCTTCGTGCTCGCGGTGATCCTGCTGCTGGTGCGCTACGGCCGCGGCTTCGTCGCCAACATCGCGGTGCTGCTGGGCATCGTCGCCGGCTGCGTCGTCGCGGCCGGGCTCGGCCAGATGAGCTTCGCCAAGGTCGGCCAGGCGCGCTGGTTCGAGTTCGTCACGCCGTTCGCGTTCGGCATGCCGACCTTCGAGCCGGTCGCGATCGTGACGATGTCGCTGGTGATGATCGTCGTGATGATCGAGTCCACCGGCATGTTCCTCGCGCTGTCCGAGATGACGGGCAAGCCGCTCGCGCGCGACGACCTCTCGCGCGGGCTGCGCACCGACGGCCTGGGCACGCTGATCGGCGGCGTGTTCAACACCTTCCCGTACACCAGCTTCTCGCAGAACGTCGGCCTCGTCGGCGTCACCGGCGTGAAGAGCCGCTTCGTCTGCGTCGCCGCCGGCGTCATCATGATCGGGCTCGGTCTCGTGCCGAAGATGGGTGCGCTCGTCGAGGCGGTGCCGCAGTTCGTGCTCGGCGGCGCCGGCCTGGTGATGTTCGGCATGGTCGCGGCGACCGGCATCCGCGTGCTCGCCGGCGTCGACTTCAAGGGCAACCGGCACAACCTGTACATCGTCGCGATCTCGCTCGGCGCCGGGCTGATCCCGCTCGTCGCGCCGCGCTGGAACCAGCAGATGCCGAACGCGCTCGCGCCGCTGCTCGAATCGGGCATCCTGCTGACCTCGATCGCCGCGGTGCTGCTGAACCTGTACTTCAACGGCGCACGCGGCGACACCACGGCCGCGGTCGAGGCCGCCAAGACGGCGCAGGCCCATTGAGCACCCTGCTCGTGCGCCACGCGGCGCTGCTCGTCACGATGGACGACGCGCGACGCGAGATCGAGGACGGCGCCGTGTTCGCGCGCGACGGCGTGATCGAGGCCGTGGCCCCGACCGGTGAACTGCCGCCGCAGATGGGCCACGCCGACGAGGTGATCGACGCGCGCGGCCAGATCGTGATCCCGGGGCTGGTCAACACCCACCACCACTTCTACCAGACGCTGACGCGCGCGATCCGGCCGGCGCAGGACGCCGCGCTGTTCGACTGGCTGCGCACGCTCTACCCGCGCTGGGCACGGCTGACGCCGGAGATGGTCCAGGTGTCGACCCAGACCGCCGCGGCCGAGCTGCTGCTGTCGGGCTGCACGACGAGCAGCGACCACCATTACCTGTTCCCGAACGGCTGCCGGCTCGACGACAGCCTGCACGCGGCGGCCGAGATCGGCATCCGCTTCCACGCCGCGCGCGGCGCGATGAGCGTGGGCGAGAGCGCCGGCGGGCTGCCGCCCGACAGCGTGGTCGAGAGCGAGGCCGCGATCCTGGCCGACACGCAGCGCCTGATCGAGACCTGGCACGACCCGGCGCGCCACGCGATGCAGCGCATCGTCGTCGCGCCCTGCAGCCCGTTCAGCGTCAGCCGCGAGCTGATGCGCGACGCGGCGCTGCTCGCGCGCAGCTTCGGCAGCGCGCACGGCGTCGGGCTGCACACCCACCTGGCCGAGAACGACAGCGACATCGAGTACACGCGCCGCAGCTTCGGCTGCACCCCGGCCGAATACGCCGAGCAGCTGGGCTGGCTCGGCCCCGACGTCTGGCACGCGCACTGCGTCAAGCTGGACCGCGCCGGGATCGAGATGTTCGCGCGCACCGGCACCGGCGTCGCGCATTGCCCGGGCTCGAACATGCGCCTGGGCTCGGGCATCGCGCCGATCCGCGCAATGCGCGACGCCGGCGTGCCGGTGGCGCTGGCGGTCGACGGCTCGGCGAGCAACGACGCCGGCCACTTGCTCGCCGAAGCGCGGCTGGCGCTGCTGCTGCAGCGCGTGGCCGGCGGCGCGACCGCGATGTCGGCGCGCGAGATGCTCGAGATCGCGACGCTGGGCGGCGCGCGCGTGCTCGGGCGCGACGACATCGGCGCGCTGAGCCCAGGCATGTCGGCCGACCTGGTGACGATCGCGCTCGACGAGATCGGCCTGGCCGGCGCGGTGGACGACCCGCTGGCCGCGCTGCTGCTGTGCCACGTGCCCAGCGTGCGCCATGGCGTGGTCAACGGCCGCGTCGTCGTGCGCGACGGCCGGATCTCGACGCTGGACCTGCCGCGCCTGCTGGAACGCCACCAGCGGCTCGCGCGCGCCCTCCTGACCTGAGGGGTCCGGGGCCTTCCGGCCTTGGGCCAGAATCGGGGCCGGACGCCGGGTTCACCGGCCAATAGACCGAACGAAGGAGACCCATGAACGGCCTGATGATGCAGCAGCCGCTGCTGATTTCCTCCCTGATCGTGCACGCCGAGCGCCACCACGGCGACCAGGAGATCGTCTCGCGTCGGGTCGAGGGCGACATCCACCGCACGACCTACCGCGAGCTGGCGGCGCGCTCGCGCCGGATGGCGAACGCCCTCGCCGCGCTCGGCGTGAAAGGCGGCGACCGCTGCGCGACGCTGGCCTGGAACGGCTACCGCCACATGGAGCTGTACTACGCGGTCTCGGGCTCGGGCGCGGTGCTGCACACGCTGAACCCGCGCCTGCACCCGGACCAGGTGGTCTACATCGCCGACCACGCCGAGGACCAGGTGCTGTTCTTCGACCTGAGCTTCCTGCCGCTGATCGAGGCGATCGCGTCGCGCACGAAGACCGTGCGCCATTTCGTCGCGATGACCGACCGCGCGCACATGCCGGCATCGAGCAAGGTGCCCGGGCTGCTGTGCTACGAGGAGCTGCTCGAGGCGCAGAACGACCGCTTCGCCTGGCCGAGCTTCGACGAGAACACCGCGAGCTCGCTGTGCTACACGAGCGGGACCACCGGCAACCCGAAGGGCGTGCTCTACAGCCACCGCTCGACGCTGCTGCACACCTTCGCGATCGCGATGCCCGACGCGCTGAACTGCTCGGCCCGCGACACCGTGCTGCCGGTGGTGCCGATGTTCCACGTCAACGCCTGGGGCCTGCCGTATGCGGCCTGCATGGTGGGCGCGAAGATGGTCTTCCCCGGCCCGGGGCTGGACGGCAAGTCGCTCTACGAGCTGTTCGAGAGCGAGGGCGTCACGATGTCCGCCGGCGTGCCCACCGTCTGGCAGGGGCTGCTCGCCCACGTCGAGGCGAACGGGCTGAAGTTCTCGACCATGCGCCGCACCGTGATCGGTGGCTCGGCCTGCCCGCCGGCGATGATGCACACCTTCCAGGAGCGCTACGACGTCCAGGTGATCCACGCCTGGGGCATGACCGAGATGAGCCCGGTCGGCACCGCGGGCACGCTCAAGTCCAAGCACCTGGCGATGACGGCCGAGCAGCGCTTCGCGGTCCAGAGCATGCAGGGCCGGGCCGTGTTCGGCGTCGACATGAAGATCGTCGGCGCCGACGGCGCCGAGCTGCCCTGGGACGGCAAGACCTCGGGCGAGCTGCTCGTCAAGGGGCCGTGGATCCTGGACCAGTATTTCCGCGGCGAGGGCGGTGATCCCAAGCGCGACGGCTGGTTCCCGACCGGCGACGTGGCCACGATCGACGCCGACGGCTACATGCACATCACCGACCGGAGCAAGGACGTCATCAAGTCCGGCGGCGAATGGATAGGCTCGATCGACCTCGAGAACATCGCGATGGCGCACCCCGCCGTCGCGATGGCGGCATGCATCGCCGTCGCGCACCCGAAGTGGGACGAGCGCCCGCTGCTCGTGGTGGTGAAGAAGCCCGGCGCCGAGGTCACGAAGGACGAGCTGCTGAAGTTCTACGAAGGCCGGATCGCGAAGTGGTGGACGCCCGACGACGTGGTCTTCGTCGACGCGATCCCGCTCGGCGCGACCGGCAAGATGCAGAAGAACAAGCTGCGCGAGTCGCTGAAGGACTACAAGCTGCCGACCGCCTGACGCGGCGCGCCGGACGCCAGCGATGCCGACTCCTTTCACCGAGCTCGACGAAGACGCCGAGAGCGCACGCCAGCTGGTCGCCGAACGTGCCGCGGTGGCGTCGCGCAGCAGCTGGGTCAGCGTGGCCGTCAACCTGGCGCTCACCGCGCTGCAGGTCACGGCCGGGCTGCTGACGCGCTCGCAGGCGCTGGTCGCCGACGGCATCCATTCGCTGTCCGACCTGGTCGCCGATTTCGTCGTCCTCTTCGCCAGCCACCACAGCCGCAAGGACGCCGACGAGGACCACCCCTACGGCCACCAGCGTTTCGAGACCGCGGCCTCGCTCGTGCTCGGCCTGCTGCTGCTAGGCGTCGGCGCCGGGATGCTGTGGTCGGCGGTGCTCAAGCTCGAAGCGCCGGAAACGGTGGCGCAGGTCCATGTCGGCGCACTCTGGGTCGCGGGGGCCGCGCTGGTCGCGAAGGAGACGCTGTTCCGCTACATGCTGGCGGCGGCCAAGCGCGTCAAGTCCAGCCTGCTCGTCGCGAATGCCTGGCACGCGCGCTCCGACGCGGCGTCGTCGCTGGTGGTCGGGGTCGGCATTGTCGGCAATCTGGCCGGTTATCCGATCCTCGACCCCGTCGCGGCGCTGATCGTCGGCCTGATGGTGGGCAAGATGGGCTGGAGCTTCGGCTGGGACGCGCTGCACGACCTGATGGACCGCTCCGCGGACGACGCCGAGGTCCAGGCGATCCGCCGCACGCTGCTCGAGACCCCCGGCGTCGCCGATGTCCACGACGTGCGCACGCGCAAGATGGGCGACATGATCGTCGTCGACGCGCACCTCGAGGTCGACGCGTCGATCACCGTCGAGGCCGGCCACGACATCGCCGTCGAGGCGCGCCGGCGCGTGCTGCAGCGCCACCGCGTGCTGAACCTGATGACGCACGTCGACCCCTGGCGGCGGCCGGACGCCGACCACGGGCCCGCAGCGCCCAGTCCATCGTGACACCGCCGCCCCACGCCCCCGCACCTGCGCCGGCACCGGGCTCACCCGCCCCGGCGCCGGCCGAGCTGAACGCCCCCGCGTGGCAGATGCTGGCGCGCTCGGCCGCGGCCACGGCGCTGGTCGACCTGGGCGGCAGGATCGTCTACGTCAACGCCGCCTTCCTCGCACTGTGGGGCTTCACGAACGCCGACGAGGTGCTGGGCCGCGTCGCCGACGAGATCTTCTGCACCTGCCCGACCGAAGCGCGCGCGGTGCGCGAGGCCGTCGCCGGGCGGCATGCCTGGCGCGGCGAGCTGAAGGCGCGCCGGGCCGACGGGGCCGAGATGCCGGTCTGGTGCGAGTCGCACATCGTCTACGGGGGTGACGGCCGGCCGGCGTCGATGATGCTCAGCTTCGTCGACCGCAGCGCCGAGGTCGCGGCGCGGGCGGCGCTCGCCCGCGAGAAGAACTTCGTCGAGGCCGTGATCGGCAACGCCGGCATGCTGGTGCTGGTGCTCGACGAGCAGGGGCGCGTTGTCCGCTTCAACGCCGAGGCCGAACGCCTGAGCGGCTGGCGCGCCGCCGACGTCCTCGGTCGCTGCCCCTGGGAGACCTGGCTGCCCGGCGGCATCGGGCCGCAAGCCGGGCGCGAGGCCTTCGACGCCGCGATCGCGTCCTTCGCCCCGGGTGACGTGCACCACCACACGAGCGAGTGGCAGGCTCGCGACGGCCGCCGGCGGATCATCGACTGGACCGACACGGTGCTCGTCGACGGCACCGGCCCCGCACGCTTCGTGGTCTCGGTCGGCACCGACGTGACGGAGCGCCGCGCCGCCGAGGACACGCTGCGCCGCAGCGAGGAGCAGCTGCGCCAGGCGCAGTCGGTCGCGAACATCGGCTCCTGGGAGCTGGATCTGGCAGGCGGGACGCTGCACTGGACCGAGCAGGTCTTCGCGCTGTTCGAGATCGACCCGGCCCGCTTCGAGGCGTCGTACAACGCCTTCCTCGGACTCGTCCACCCCGAGGACCGCGCCGCCGTCGACGCAGCCTATAAGCGCTCGCTCGAGAGCCGCCAGCCCTACGCGATCGAGCACCGGCTGCTGATGCCGGACGGGCGCATCAAGTGGGTCGAGGAGCACGGCCTGAGCCGCTACGACGACCTGGGCCGGGCGTTGCGCACGGTGGGTACGGTGCAGGACGTGACCGAGCGCCATCGGCGCGACGCCGAACTGCACCGCTTCCGCCACATGGTCGAACAGACCTCGCAGGAGATCTGGCTGACCGATGCCGGCCAGCGCATCCGCTACGTGAACCGGGCCGCGGCCGCCAGCCTGGGTTACGCGCCGGAGGAACTGATCGGCCTGTCGATCGCCGACATCGATGCGGCCGGTGGCGCCTTCGTCGAGCAGACGCGGCGCCGCCTGGCCGCCGATGTCGCTGCCGGACGCGCGCCCGGCCCCTACGAGGTGGTTCACCGCGCGCGCGACGGGCGCCTCGTGACCAAGGAGATCCGCCCGACGCTGCTGCGCGCCGACGGCCAGCGCTTCGGCTGCGCCTTCGCGCAGGACATCACCGAGCGCCAGCGCATGCAGGCGGCGCTCAAGGCCACCGAGGGGCGGCTGCGGGCGACGCTGGACACCTTCCCGGGCTGGGTCGCCCTCGTCGACGACGACCTGCGCTACCTGTACGTCAACGACGCGCTGTGCCAGCGGCTGGGGCGCCCGCGCGACGCCATCATCGGGCACACCCTCGACGAGATCCGCGGCGCCGCCGTCGGCGCCGAATTGCGCCAGTTCAACCACCGGCTGCTGCGCGAACGCAAGGCCGAGATGGAGCGTCGCTACGTCGAAGCCGGCGGCGACGAGCGCATCTACTGGGTGCACTACCGCGTCGAGGACGACGCGTCGGCACCGGGGCGCCACCTGTTCTATGCCTTCGGCACCGACATCACCGAGTCGCGTCAGGCGCTGCTGCGGCTGAACACCCTCGTCGAGAGCGTCGGCATCGGGCTGTGGGAATGGAACGCGCAGACCGATGAGCTGCAGTTCAACCCGCAGCTGCCGCAGCTGCTCGGCGACACGCCGGGCGAGCCACCGGCGGACCCGCGCGACTGGTACCGCGCGCGCCTGCACCCGCAGGCTCGCGCCGCGCGCAAGGCGCAGCTGCTGCGCGTGCTGGCGGGCGAATCCACGACCTTCGAATCCGAGCTGCACGCGCGGCATCGCGACGGCCGGTCGATCTGGCTGCTCGAGCGCGGGCGCGTGGTTTCGTTCAAGGAGGACGGCTCACCGCTGGTGCTGATCGGCACGATGCAGGACATCACCGCGCTGAAAGCGCACGAGGAGGCGCTGCAGCGCCTGAACGAGGATCTCGAGGGCCGGGTCCAACGCCGAACGCAGGAGCTCGCGGCGGCCAAGGCCGAGGCCGAACGCGCGAGCGCGGCGAAGACCGACTTCCTGTCGCGCATGAGCCACGAGCTGCGCACGCCGATGAACGCGATCATCGGCTTCAGCCAGTTGCTGGAACTGTCGTCGCTGCCCGCCGAGGACGCCGAGCATGTCGACGAGATCATGCGTGCCGGGCGCCACCTGCTCGGCCTGATCAACGAGGTGCTCGACCTCGCAACCGTCGAGTCGGGTCGCATCGAGCTCGCCGCCGAAAGCGTGTCGCTCGGCGCGCTGGTCGACGAATGCGTCGCGCTGATGAAGCCTGCCGCGCAGCAGTCGGGCCTGCGGCTGCACAGCCATGTCGAGCCGAGCTGCCGGCCCGTGTCGGCCGATCGCGGCCGGCTCAAGCAGGTGCTGCTGAACCTGCTGTCGAACGCCGTCAAGTACAACCGCCGCGGTGGGCGCGTCACGGTGGACTGCGACTGCAGCGTCGAGGGCCTGTGCGAGGTCGGCGTCAGCGACACCGGCCCCGGGCTCACGCCGGCGCAGATCGAGCGGCTGTTCCAGCCCTTCGAACGCCTCGATGCGGCGCGCGGCGGGGTCCAGGGCACCGGCATCGGCCTGAGCGTGAGCAAGCGCCTGGTCGAGCTGATGGGCGGCGAGATCGGCGTGCACAGCGATGCCGGTCAGGGCAGCCGCTTCTGGCTGCGCCTGCGCACGCTGCCGGAGAGCGTGGACGATGCCCGACCGGTGCCAAGGCCGGAGTTCCCGGCGCCGGCGCGAGCGCCCACCCCGGGCACGCTGACCAAGCTCCTCTACATCGAAGACAACCTGCCCAACCAGCGGCTGATGCGGCGCATCCTCGGCCGCAGGAACGACATCGCGCTCGTCTGCCACGACGACGGCCTGGCGGCCGTCGCGCTGGCCCGGCAGCTGCAACCGGCGCTGATCCTGCTCGACATCCAGCTGCCCGGACTGGACGGCTACGAACTGCTGGCCCGGCTGCGCGCCGAGGGCGTCGACGTCCCGGTGGTCGCCGTCAGTGCCAACGCGATGCCGAGCGACCTCGAGCGCGGCCGGGCGGCCGGCTTCTCGGAGTATCTGACCAAGCCGCTGGAGGTGCAGCGCGTGCTCGACGTGATGGACCGCCTGCTGCGCGCGCCCGGCGCCCGCCAGGCCTCATGAGAGGCCGGCCACACCCTCGGCTTGCGCATTCAGGTAGCGCTCCACCGTCGCCATGAAGCGGCGGATGTCGAAGGGCTTGGTCAGGCAGTCGTCGAAGCCCGCCGCGAGCACGCGTTCGACGTCCCGCGGCATCGCGTTGGCGGTGATCGCGACGACGGGCACGCCTTGCAGCGACGGGCGGCGTTGAATCTCCGCCATCACCTCGAAGCCGTCGAGCGGCACCATCTGGATGTCGAGCAGCACCAGGTCCGGCCGGTGCGCGTCCATCAGCTCGATGCCCAGCCGCGGGTCCTGCGCCGTCAGCAGCTCGACTTCCGGCCAGCGCGCCATGATGCGCGCGACGAGGCGCAGGTTCGACGGGTTGTCGTCGACGTAGAGCACGCGCTTGTCGACGACATCGGGCAGCGAGCCGAAGGCGCTCGCCGGCGCGGACCCGCATTCGGCCCGTCCCGGCGCGTCGTCGGCGGGCAGTTCGATCCAGAACAGGCTGCCGCGGTCCGGGCTGCTCTGCATGCCGACCTGGCCCGACATCATGCCGACCAGCCGGCGCACGATCACCAGGCCGATGCCGGTGCCCTCGATCGGTCCGCCCTCGGCGCCGAGGCGGTTGAAGGGCTGGAACAGCTCGGCCTGGCGATCGAGCGGGATGCCCACGCCGGTGTCGCGCACCTCGATGCGGACGCGCTCGTCCGCGGCGGCGCCGGCGTCGATCTCGACCCGGCCGCCGTCGACGTTGTACTTGATCGCGTTCGACAGCACGTTGACCAGCACCTGGCGCAGGCGCATCCGATCGGCGCGCACCGACAGGCCGCCGAGGGCGCGCACGCTCATCGAGATGCCGCGCCGTTGCGCGAGCGGCAGCACCAGGCGCAGGCATTCGTCGACCAGCTCCGCGAGCCCGATGCCCTCGAACGACAGCTCGACGTGGCCGCTCTCGATGCGCGACAGGTCGAGCACGTCGTCGATCAGTTCGAGCAGGTGGCGCCCGCCCTTCAGGAGCTCCTGCACGTAGGTTCGATGGCGCGGCTCATCGGTGAGCTCGAGCTCGAGCAGCTGGCCGAAGCCAAGGATCGCGTTCATCGGCGTGCGCAGCTCGTGGCTCATCGTCGAGAGGAACTCGCTCTTCGCCCGGTTCGCGCGCTGCGCCTCGTCGCGCGCATCGGTCAGCGCGCGCTCGGCCGCCTTGTGCTCGGTGATGTCCTGGATCGCGCCGGTCACGCGGCGGACCTGCTGCGGCCGGCCCTGCGCGACGCCGACGACGCGGACATGGCGCGACCGGCCCTGCGCCGTGACGAGCGGACTCTCGAACGAGACCGGCGTCGCGTCCGCGACCGCCGCCCGCATCGCGGCGATCACCGACGCGCGCAGCGGCGCCGGGTAGAAGGCCGCGGCCTGCTCGAGCGTGATCGGCGTGCCGGGCGTCAGCTCGTGGATCGCGTAGGTCTGCTCGGACCAGGTCAGCGCGCCGGTGGCGGCGTCGATCTCCCAGCTGCCGACGTCGGCGAGCCGGCTCATCCGTTCGAGCCGTTCCACCTGCTGCGCGAGCACCGCCTCGTGCTCGCGCACCTGCCTGCTGCTCGGCGCGCGCGCGCGCCCAGGCGCCCGAGACCAGCCCGGCGAGCGCGCGCACGAAGGCCACGTCGCGGCTCGCCCACGCATGGGCCGCCGGCCCCGTGGCATAGCTGATGAAGCCCTGCGCGCCATCCGCCAGCCGCAGCGGAACGAGCAGCGCCGAGCCATGGCCGCCGACGCGGCCCCATTCGTCGTGCATCCGGGCATCGGTCGACGTCGCGGCGGTCATGTCGACGATCTCGCCCGCGCTCAGCAGCGACCACAGGCGCGGCATCGATGCGAGCTCCACGTCGCCCTGGCTGCGTGCGGCGCACAAGGCGCAGGGCCCGCACCAGTGGCCGATGCGCGCGAGGGCGCCGGCGTCATCGGCGCGCAGCAGGCAGTCGGCCTCGCTGGCGCCGATCATGCGCGCGCTCAGGCGCAGGATGGTCGGCATCAGCGCGACCATGCGGCGCAGGTCGCAGCCCATCAGCCGGCCGGCGAGCGCCCCGAGCAACTGCTGCTGCCGCACGCGCTGGCGCAGCGAAAGCTGCGCGAGCTTGGTCGCGGTGATGTCGGTGCGGATCGACAGGTACTGCCGCCCTTCGCCGGACGGCGAGCTCACCGGCGTGATCGTCGTCGACACCCAGTACAGGCTGCCGTCCTTGCGCCGGTTGCACAGCTCGCCGTGCCAGGTGGCGCCGGCCAGGATCGTGCGCCACAGCGTCGCATAGAGCTCGGGCGGATGGCGCCCTGACTTGACGATCCGGTGGTTCTGGCCGATCAGCTCGCATTGCGCGTAGCCGCTGGTGCGGCAGAACAGGGCGTTCGCATAGACGATGGTGCCGCGTGCGTCCGAGATGCTTACCAGCGCGTGCTCGTCCAGCGCCCGGCGCTCCTGCTCCAGCACGGCCAGGACCTGGCGCGCAGCGGCCCGGGGCGCCGACAGGCGGCGCCTGCGTGCGGCGCGATCGAGCACCGCGAG
>MEGM01000059.1:18755-20373 GCA_001725505.1 Rubrivivax sp. SCN 70-15
CGGGCCTCGGCTGCGTCCTGGACCACCGCCAGCAGCATGACGCCGTCGAAGGCCTGGTCCGCGCGCAGCAACGCGAGCAGCTCGGTCACCGAGGCTCCGGGCAGGTCGGCGAGCAGCAGCACGACGTCGGGCGGCTGCCGGGCGAGCGCGGCGAACAGCCGCCCGACATCGCCCTCCAGCCTGGCCTCGATCTCGGGCGAAACCAGGGCCCGCATCCGCTCGACGCTGGCTGGCTCCGGCGGCCCGACGACGAGCACGCGGGCCGGCGCTGCCGAACCTGGCCAGAGCGCCGACACCGCCTGCATCAGGCCGACCCGCTCGACGGGCCGGCCCACGAAGCGCAGTGCGCCCCATCGCGCGGCGAGCTGGCGATCGGCCAGCGATGCCGCGTCGCCGACGGCGACCAGCGGCACGCCGAGGTCGCGGGCCCATGCGTTCGCGCGGGACGGCATCGAATCCCAGCGCCGCAGGAACGAGACCTCGGCGATCAGCGCCCGGGGAGGCTCGCAGTCGTCCGCCGGCGCGCTCGACTCCGAGGCCGACAGCACGCGCGCCGGCAGGCCTTCGTCGAAGAGCCAGCGGCCAACCTGCTGCGCCAGCAGCGCGTCCTCGAGCAGGACGAAGACGGGGTTGGACGCGGGCCGCTCCTGCATGGCCTGGCCAGGCTCAGCGGGCGGGATTGCGCTTGTGCGCGTACATCGCCTGGTCGGCCACCTGGAGCAGGCCCTGCGCCTCGGTGCCGTCGGGGCCGAACAAGGCGATGCCGGCGCTGGCGCCGACCGCGACCGCCGTCTTGCCGATCGTGACCGGGCGGCGCAGCGAGGCCATCAGCCGGTCGACGACGGACTTCGCCTGCGCGACCTCGGCGATGTCGAACAGCAGCAGCAGGAACTCGTCGCCACCGAGCCGGGCGACGAAGTCCTGCTCGATCACCGCATGGCGCAGCCGGCGCGCCACCGCGCGCAGCACCTCGTCGCCGGCCTGGTGTCCGAGCGTGTCGTTGATGGGCTTGAAGCGGTCGAGGTCGAGATAGATCAGCGCGAACGCCTCGCCGCGCAGGCGGGCCTCGTCGCAGGCCAGCTTCAGCCGCTGCTCGGCGTAGGCATGGTTGGGCAAGGTGGTCAGCACGTCGTGCAGCGCGCGCACGCGCAGCGCCTCGCGCTCCTGGTCCTGCGTCAGGTCGCGGATCACGCCGGCGAAGCGCACGCCGTACGAGTCGCTGATGTCGTTCACCGTCAGGTGCATCGGGAACTGGGTCCCGTCGCGGCGCAGCCCGGACTCGACGCGACCCTTGCCGATCACGCGTGTCTGTCCGGTGGCGCGGTACTGCTCGAGGTAGCCGTCGTGCGCGTCGCGTTGGCGTGGCGGCATCAGCCGCCTCAGGTTGCCGCCGCGGATCTCGCTGTCCTGCCACTGGAACAGGCGCTGAGCGGCGGCGTTGAAGGTGTGGATCCGGCCCGTGCCGTCGCTCACGATGACGGCCTCGCTGACGCGGTCCAGCGTGCTGCGGAACGCGCGCTGCAGCGAGACCAGCCGACGCGACGCGACGATGCGCTCGTGCATCTCGTCGTGATCGATCGGCTTGCGCAGCACATCGGCGACATCGGGCGGCAGGACG
>MEGM01000060.1 GCA_001725505.1 Rubrivivax sp. SCN 70-15
GGTTGGGAATCGGGTGATTCTGTGGTGCCGTCCTCAGCCCCGCAAGCCCAGCCAGGCGAGCAGCGCGAGCGGCGCGGTGTCGGCGCGCAGCACGCGCGAGCGCCCGCTCTGCTCGCAGGCCGCGACCGCGACCGCCTGCCAATGCTCGCGCTTGCGCGCCGCGCGTTCGCCGTCCAGGCGCAGCACCGAGCGCTCGCACAGCAGCGGCTGCAGCCGTGCGACGCCGAGCTCGGTGGCCTTCTCGACGAGCGCGTCCATGCGCTCGTTGGCCGGCATCCCGAGCGCGAGCGTGACCGCGCAGCGCAGCTCGTTGTCGACGGCGCGCGGCGCGCCGACGCGCACCGTGACCTCGCGCCGCCCCATCGCCAGCACCTCGGCCGGCCAGTCGGCGCCGAGACCGTCGAACAGCGTCAGCACGTCGCCCGGCTGCACGCGGCGTACCTGCGCGTGGCGCGCAGCGCCCGGCGGCAGCGCGAGCGTGGTGCCGGCGGCGAGCGGGGGGTCGACGAAGAGGCGCAGGGTCATCGCGGCGCGCAGTGTGCCGCACAATGCCGCGATGGACGCTGCCGCGCTGCTGACCGAGGCCGATGCCTGCCACGACGCCGACCCGGCACGGGCCGCCGGGCTGATCGAGCGCATCGACCCGATGGCGCTGGACCCCTCGCGCTGGCCGCTGCTCGGCTTCCTGCTCGTCCATGTCCAGGGCGAGAAGCTCGGCGACTGGCAGCGTGCGCACCGTTCGCTGCAGGCCTGGCTCGCGCGCGCCGCCGACGCCCCGGCGCTGCTGTGGCGTCATGCGGCGGTGGCCGCCACGCTGGCCGGCGCGCCCGAGGCGGCTGGGTCGGCGACTTCGCGCTACGCCATGGCGGCCGGCGCCGATGCCGCCCGGGCGACCGAGGTGGTGGCACTGGCCGCCACGGCGTTCGGTCTGTCGGCGAGGCCCGCCGGCGAAGCGGGCGCTCGCGTTCACGCCGCGCTCGCCCCGTTGGCCGGCGTGGCCTGGCGCGACGCGGGCGCGCTCGATGCCGCCGCCGCGGCACAGTGCAACAACATCGGCAGCCACCTCGTCGACCGCCCTCTGGCCGACCTGGCCGTGCCCGCGCTGCGCACCGCGCTCACCGCCAGTGCGGTACAGGCCGAGCGTCTGTGGCAGCGCGCCGGCACCTGGGTCAACCACGAGCGGGCGCTGTACCTGCGCGCGCTCGCGGCCTCGGCGCTGGGCGACGCCGCGGCGGCGCTCGCCCACGCGCAGCAGGCGCTCGCGCTGCTCGACGCGAACGACCCGGGCGGAGCCGAGCGCGTCGACCGCGCGTTCCTGCAGCTCGAGGCCGGCTTCGCGCTGCAGCGCCTGGGCCGCGGGGCCGAGGCCGCAGCCCGGCACGCGCAGGCGGACGAGATCGCCGCCGGCTTCGGCGACACCGAGCTGACGCAGTGGTTCGCCGACCGGATGGCGCGCAACGCCGCGCTGGCGGGCGCTCAGCCGGACTGAGCGGGCGCGCCCAGGCTGCGGCAGAACTCGCGCGCGGCCGCGTCGCCCTGCGCCGCGCGCAGCGCGTCGACGAAGCGCAGCGCGAGCTTGCGGATCTCTTCGGCGCCGCTGCATTTCTCGATCTCGAGCACCATCCGGTAGCCCTTGATCAGCCCGAGGCGCGGCCGCGCCTCGGAGGTCAGCCGGTCGTAGAGCTGGCGGTAGCTCAGGCTCTCGAGCGCGCGCGCCAGCTCGGCCGCCTCGTCGGCCGCCGGCAGTGCGGCGGCGGACGGCGCGGCGGGCGGCACCGGGGACGACGCAGCACGCGGCGCGGCAACCTCGGCGATCAGCCCGGCGCGCAGCAGTTCGGCCAGGTCGTCGGTGCCGGTGCCGGCCACCATCTGCAGCCATTCGGCGCCGCTGCGCGAGCCGTCGATGATGAGCAGCAGGTTGCGCGCCGGGCGCGACAAGGCATGGGCGCGGGCGCGAATCTCTTCGCGCCCGGCATCGGTCTTCACGTACCGTGCTGTCATGCGTGTCCTCGTCGGGCCCATTCAAAGCGGCAATGCGCCGCGTTGGTGGCCTGCGCTAGCCGCGCAGTTCGCGCCGCAGAATCTTGCCTACCGGCGTTTTCGGCAGGTCGGCGCGGAACTCAACCACTTTAGGCCGCTTGTAGCCGGTCAGGTTGGCTTCGCAGTAGGCGCGCACGTCGGCTTCGGTCAGCGCCGGGTCCTTCTTCACGATCACCACCTTCACCGCCTCGCCGGCCTTCGCGTCGGGCACGCCGATCGCGGCGCATTCGAGCACGCCGGGCATCTGCGTCAGCACGTCCTCGACCTCGTTCGGGTAGACGTTGAAGCCGCTGACCAGGATCATGTCCTTCTTGCGGTCGACGATGCGGAAATAGCCGCGCTCGTCGACGACGCCGATGTCGCCGGTGCGGAACCAGCCGTCGGCCGTCATCACCTTGGCGGTCTCGTCGGGCCGCTGCCAGTAGCCGGCCATCACCTGCGGGCCCTTGACCGCGATCTCGCCCGGCGTTCCCGGCGCGACCTCGCGCCCGTCGTCGTCGAGCAGGGACAGGTCGGTGCTCGGCATCGGCAGCCCGATGTTGCCGCTGAAGGCGGTGGTGTCGACCGGGTTGCAGGTCACCGACGGGCTGGTCTCGGACAGGCCGTAGCCCTCGCAGATCGGGCAGCCGGTCTTCTCGAGCCACAGACGCGCTGTGGCCTGCTGCACCGCCATGCCGCCGCCGACGCTGATCTTCAGGTGGCTCCAGTCGACCTTGTCGAAGTCGGGGTGGTGGGCTAGCGCGTTGAACAGCGTGTTCACTGCCGGGAAGCTGTGGAAGCGGTGCTGCGACAGCTCCTTCAGCGTGGCCGGCAGATCGCGCGCGTTCGGGATCAGGATGTTGCAGCCGCCCATGCGCATGGACAGCATCATGTTCGTGTTGAAGCCGAAGATGTGGTACAGCGGCAGCGCGCAGACGGTGACGATCTGCTCGCCGGGCGGGATCTTCTTCAGCGCCGGCTGGTACCAGGCCTCGGACTGCAGGATGTTGGCGACGAGGTTGCGGTGCAGCAGCACCGCGCCCTTGCTCACGCCGGTGGTGCCGCCGGTGTACTGCAGCACCGCGATGTCCTCCGGGCCGACCTTCGGCTCGGTCAGCGCCTTGCGCCGGCCTTCGCGCAGCGCGTCGCTGAAGCGCACCGCGCCGGGCAGCTGGAACGGCGGCACCAGCTTCTTCACGTTGCGCACGACATGGTTGACGAGCGTGCCCTTGACGAGGCCGAGCATGTCGCCCATCGCCGCGAGCACGACCCTCTTCGTCGGCACCGTGTCGAGAACCTTCTGCAGCGTCGCGGCGAAGTTCTCGAGGATGACGATCGCCTTCGCGCCCGAGTCCTTGAGCTGGTGCTCGAGCTCGCGCGGCGTGTACAGCGGGTTGACGTTGACGACGACGAAGCCCGCACGCAGGATCGCCGAGACCGCCACCGGATACTGCGGCACGTTGGGCAGCATCACCGCGACGCGGTCGCCGCGGCTCAGGCCCAGGCCCTGCAGGTAGGCGCCGAGCGCGCGCGACGCATCGTCGATCTGGCCGAAGCCGATGCTGCGGCCCAGGAAGCGGTAGGCGGGCAGGTCGCGGTACTTGCGGAAACTGTCCTCGAGCAGCGCGACCAGCGACGGATAGACATCGACCCTGACTTCATGCGGCACGCCGGCCGGGTACTGCCTGAGCCAGATCTTCTCCATTCGTCTCTCCAGGGGACGCCGGATTCTGACGGACCGATTACGGCGTCAGCATCAGGGGATTCGATAGCGCCACGGCGCAGCAGGGGAATGCGCCGGCACGGGCACAGCCTGCGCTGCGCCCTCGCGCGTCACTCGACCGCCTTGACCATTTCCTCGACGACCTTCTTCGCGTCGCCGAAGACCATCATCGTCTTGTCCATGTAGAACAGCTCGTTGTCGAGGCCGGCGTAGCCGCTCGCCATCGAGCGCTTGTTGACGATCACGGTCTTGGCCTTGTAGGCCTCGAGGATCGGCATGCCGTAGATCGGGCTGCCCTTCTGCAGCGCGGCCGGGTTCACGACGTCGTTGGCGCCGAGGATGATCGCGACGTCGGCCTGGCCGAACTCGCCGTTGATGTCCTCCATCTCGAAGACCTGGTCGTACGGCACCTCGGCCTCGGCGAGCAGCACGTTCATGTGGCCCGGCATGCGCCCGGCCACCGGGTGGATCGCGTACTTGACGCTGACGCCCTTCTCGGTGAGCTTCTCGGCCAGTTCCTTCACCGCATGCTGCGCGCGCGCGACCGCGAGGCCGTAGCCGGGCACGATGATCACGGTCTCGGCGTTGCTCAGGATGAAGGCCGCGTCGTCGGCGCTGCCGCTCTTCACCGGCCGCTTCTCGCCGCCGCCGGCGGCCGGGCCCGCGGCCTCGCCACCGAAGCCGCCGAGGATCACGTTGAAGAACGAGCGGTTCATCGCCTTGCACATGATGTAGCTCAGGATCGCGCCCGAGCTGCCGACCAGGCTGCCGGCGATGATCAGCATGCTGTTGTCGAGGCTGAAGCCGATGCCCGCCGCGGCCCAGCCCGAGTAGCTGTTCAGCATCGAGACGACAACCGGCATGTCCGCGCCGCCGATCGGGATGATGATCAGCACGCCGAGCACGAACGCGAGCGCGAGCAGCGCGATGAAGTCGAACCAGCTCTGGCTCGCGACGAAGCCGTAGACGAAGAACAGCAGCGCCAGGCCGAGCACCAGGTTGAGCCAGTGCTGACCCTTGAACTGCACCGGCGCGCCCTGGAAGAGGCGGAACTTGTACTTGCCGCTGAGCTTGCCGAACGCGATCACCGAACCGCTGAAGGTGATCGCGCCGATCGCCGCGCCGAGCGAGAGCTCGAGCCGGTTGCCGCCCGGGATCGGCATCCCGGCCACGAGGCCGTGCAGCAGCGCGTGCGGCTCGGCCACCGCGGCGAGCGCGATGAACACCGCGGCCAGGCCGATCATGCTGTGCATGAAGGCCACCAGCTCGGGCATCTTCGTCATCTCGACGCGCTGCGCCATCACCGAGCCGATCGTGCCGCCGACGAGCAGGCCGACGAGCACCCAGACCATGCCCTCGCCGGCACCGGCGGCAAGCTTGACGATCAGCGCCGCGGTGGTCAGCACCGCGATCGTCATGCCGGCCATGCCGAACAGGTTGCCGCGGATCGAGGTCGTCGGGTGCGACAGGCCCTTGAGCGCCTGGATGAAGCAGACGCTGGCCACCAGGTAGAGCAGCGTGACGAGGTTGAAGCTCACTTCGAGCCTCCCTTCTTCCGGGGCGTCGCTTTAGTTTCGGCCCGCTTCGCTTCACATGCCGATGGCATGCGAGCCTGCACTGAAAAGTCGCTGCGGTGCTTCATCTCACTTCTCCACCTTCTTCTGGGGCGACTTCTTCTTGAACATTTCCAGCATCCGCCGCGTGACGAGGAAGCCGCCGAAGACGTTGACCGCGGCGAGCGCGACCGCGAGCACGCCGAAGCTGCGCCCGAGCGCGCCCTCGGTGAGCGCGGCGGCGAGCATCGCCCCGACGATGACGATCGCCGAGATCGCGTTCGTCACCGCCATCAGCGGGGTGTGCAGCGCGGGCGTGACGTTCCACACCACGTGGTAGCCCACGTAGATCGCGAGCACGAAGATGATCAGGTTGGTGAGGGTCGGGCTGACGATGTCCATCTCTAGGTCCTCTTCACTTCGCCGCCCTGCGTCATCAGGCAGGCGGCCACGATGTCGTCGTCCATCGGCACGTCGAACGCGCCGTCCTTGGTGATGACGAGCTTCAGGAAGTCGAGCACGTTGCGCGCGTACAGGCTGCTCGAGTCGGCCGCGACCAGCGCCGGCAGGTTGGTCTCGCCGACGATCGTCACGCCGTGCTTGAGCACCGTCCTGTCGGCTTCGGTGAGCGGGCAGTTGCCGCCCGCACGCCCGTCGGCGCCGGCGGGCCCCTTGCCCGCGGCCATGTCGACGATCACCGAGCCCGGCTTCATGCTCTTCACCATCTCTTCGGTGACCAGCACCGGCGCGGCACGGCCCGGGATCAGCGCGGTCGAGATCACCACATCGGCCTGCGCGACGCGCTTGGCCACCTCGACCTTCTGCCGCTCGAGCCAGCTCGGCGGCATCGGCCGGGCATAGCCGCCGACGCCTTCGGCGGCTTCCTTCTCCTCGGCGGTCTCGTAGGGCACGTCGATGAACTTCGCGCCCAGCGATTCGACCTGTTCCTTCACGCTCGGCCGCACGTCGCTGGCCTCGATCACCGCGCCCAGGCGCTTCGCGGTCGCGATCGCCTGCAGCCCGGCGACGCCGACGCCGAGGATCACGACGCGTGCGGCCTTGATCGTGCCGGCCGCCGTCATCAGCATCGGGAACAGGCGCTGGTACCGGTCGGCGGCGATCATCACCGCCTTGTAGCCGCCGATGTTGGCCTGGCTCGACAGCACGTCCATGCTCTGCGCACGCGTCGTGCGCGGCGCGGCCTCGAGCGCGAAGCTCGTCAGCCCGGCGGCGGCGATGCGCGCCAGCCCGTCGCGGTCGAAGGGGTTGAGCATGCCGACGAGCCGGGCGCCCCTCTTCATCAGCGCCAGCTCGTCGGCGTCCGGGCTCCGGACCTTGAGCACCAGCTCGCAGCCGAAGGCGGCGGCGCGGTCGACGATCTCGGCGCCGGCCGCGACGTAGGCCTCGTCGGGCGCGCTCGCGGCGACGCCGGCGCCCGACTGCACGCGCACGACATGGCCCTGCGCCTTGAGCTTCTTCGCCGTCTCGGGGGTGACCGCGACACGGGTTTCGCCCGCCGCGGTCTCGAGCGGAACGCCGATCAGCATGAAGATCTCCTCGCCTGCGTTGTGTTGGGCCGCGCGGCGCCGGGGCCGGCGCGACGGTCGGGGAAGCTACCACAAGTCGCCGCGGCGCCGCGGCGCGGTGCGCCGGCGTCTATGCCTGCGGGTCCAGGCGCGCCAACCAGCCGAGCAGCAGCGCATTCACGCGCTCGGGCTGCTCCAGCGTGAGCAGGTGGCCGGCGCCGGGCACGATCTCGAGCCGCGCGCCGGGCACCGCGGCGGCGATCTCGCGCGAATGCTCGGGCGGGGTCAGCCGGTCGGCCTCGCCGCAGGCCACCAGCAGCGGAACGCGCAGCGCGCCCAAGCGTGGCCGGCTGTCCACGCGCGCCATCACGGCCCGGTTCTGGCGGATCAGCGCGAGCGCGCCGGCGCGACGCACGAAGCCCAGATAGGTGTCGACGAGATCGCGCCGGTGCAGGCTGTTCGGATGAAACGCGAAGGCCAGGTTGGCGCGCAGCACCTCGTCCATCCGGCCCTGCTCGAAGAGCGTGATCGCGTCGCCGCGCAGGCGCAGCAGCTCGGGCGTGTCGGCGCGCGCACTGCTGCCCAGCAGCGCCATCGCCGCGACGCGCTGCGGCGCCTGGCGCTGCACCTCGAGCGCGAGCATCCCGCCCATCGAGCTGCCGACCAGCACCAGCCGGCCCCGGCATTCGGCCAGCAGCGCTGCGGCCATCGCGGCCAGGCTGTCGAAGCGGAAATGCACGTCGCTGACGTGCACGAAGTGGCGTCCGGCCAGCGCCGGCAGCTGGTCGCGCCAGAGCGTCGCATCGCAGGCGAGGCCGGGCAGCAGGATCACCGAATGCATCGGATCAGTGTGCCAGACGCGTCCGCGGCGGCCGGCTATGCTTGCGCGCATGAGCACGATTGCCCCCTTCCACCTTGCCTTCCCGGTCGACGACCTGGCCGCCGCGCGGCGCTTCTACGGCGGCCTGCTCGGCTGTCCCGAAGGCCGGTCGAGCAGCGAATGGATCGACTTCGACTTCTTCGGCCACCAGATCGTCGCGCACCTCGCGCCGAAGACGGCGCCCGACCACCACAACCCGGTCGACGGCCACGACGTGCCGGTGCCGCATTTCGGCGTCGTGCTCGACTGGGACGACTTCCACGCGCTCGCCGCGCGGCTGCGCGAAGGCGGCATCCGCTTCGTCATCGAGCCCTACATCCGCTTCGCCGGCCAGGTCGGCGAGCAGGCGACGATGTTCTTCCGCGACCCGGCCGGCAACGCGCTCGAGTTCAAGTCCTTCCGCGACCGCTCGCAGCTGTTCGCCAGGTGACGCCGGCGGCGATGTCGAACGCGCGGCCGCGATGACCGAACTCATCGTCATCCGCCACGGCGAGACCGACTGGAACCGCGAGCAGCGCTTCCAGGGCCAGATCGACGTGCCGCTGAACGCCACCGGCCATGCGCAGGCGGCGCGGCTCGCGGCCCGCCTGGCGGCCGCGCCGCCCGACCGGCTGTTCACCAGCGACCTGCAGCGCGCGCGCGAGACCGCCGCGCCGCTGGCCTCGGCCTGGGCGCTGCCGGCCTTGCCCGCGCCGGGCTGGCGCGAGCAGCGCTTCGGCGTGCTCGAAGGGCTGGACGTGCCGACGATCCAGAGCCGCCACCCGGAGCTGTGGACCGAGTGGCTGGCGCACCGGGGCGACTACGCGCTGCCCAGCGGCGAGAGCCTGCGCGAATTCCATGCCCGCGTCAGCGCGGCGCTGCAGGAGCTGGTCGCGGCGCACCCGGGCCAGCGGCTGGCCGTCGTCACCCACGGCGGCGTGCTGGACATGCTCTGGCGCAGCGCCTACGGGCTGCCGCTGGATGGCCGGCGCGACTGCGCGATCCCGAACACCGGCATCAACCGGCTGCGCTGGGTCGACGGCCGGCTCGTCGTCGACGCCTGGGCCGACGACGCCCACCTCACCGGCCTGAACGCCGGCGCGGCGCGCACTACTTGAGCTGCGCGCCCAGGCTGTCGAATACCGACAGCGAGACCGGAATCGCGACCGCGACGCTCTGCGTCACGGTGCAGTAGGCCTCGAAGCTGGCGAGCACGCGGTCCAGGTGCTCGAGCCGGGCCGCCGGCACGCCCAGCGTCAGGCGCACCGCCAGGCCGAGCACGCGCAGCCGGCCGTCGGCATTGCGGCCGACCTCGGCGTCGACGGTGCAGGCGATCGGTTCGGGCGCCTGCTTGTACTTGCGCAGCGCGAACAGCAGCGAGGCCGACAGGCAGTTGCCCACCGCGGCGGCGAGCAGCTGCACCGGCGTCGGGCCGGCGCCGCCACCCAGCGGCGGGCCTTCGTCGGCCTGCAGCACCGGCAAGGCGTCGCCGAAGCGGATCTCGAACCGGTAGTCCTGCTGCTGCTGCAGATGGACGGTCTTCTCGGCGCTCATGGGCGTCAGAACGGGATGTCGTCGTCCATGTCGTCGAAGCCGGTGCTCGACTTCGCGGCCGGCTTCGGCGCCGGCGCGCGCGGGGCCGGCGCGCTGCGCGGCGCGGGCGCAGCGCCCATCTCGGCGTCGCCGCCGCCCATGCCCTCGCGGCCGCCGAGCAGCTGCATCTCGGCCGCGACGATCTCGGTCGTGTACTTCTCGACCCCGTCCTTGTCGGTCCACTTGCGCGTCTTGAGCCGGCCTTCGACGTAGACCGGCCGGCCCTTCTTCAGGTATTCGCCGGCGATCTCGGCGAGCCGGTCGTAGAACACGACGCGGTGCCATTCGGTCTCTTCCTGGCGCTCGCCGCTGGTCTTGTCCTTCCACTGGCGGCTGGTCGCGATGGTGACGTTGCAGATCGCCGAGCCGCTGGGCGCGTAGCGCACCTCGGGGTCGCGGCCGAGGTTGCCGATGAGAATGACTTTGTTGACCGAGGCCATGGGGCCCTCCTGACGCTGGCGGTGGATGCAGCCATGATAACGACGCCGCTCGCGTACCATCCGCGCCGCCCATGAACGCGATTGCCCTCGACGCCGACCCCGCCCAGCAGGTGCTGCACGAGGTCTTCGGCTACACCGCCTTCCGCGGCGCGCAGCGCGAGATCGTCGACCATGTCGCCGCCGGCGGCGACGCGCTCGTGCTGATGCCCACCGGCGGCGGCAAGAGCCTGTGCTACCAGGTGCCGGCGATCCAGCGCCACCGCGCCGGGCGCGGCGTCACCGTCGTCGTCAGCCCGCTGATCGCGCTGATGCACGACCAGGTCGGCGCGCTCGACGAGCTCGGCGTGCCGGCGGCGTTCCTGAACTCGTCGCTCGACGGCGACGAGGCGCGGCGCGTCGAGCGCGAGCTGATGAGCGGCCAGCTCGTGCTGCTGTACGCGGCGCCCGAGCGCATCCTGACGCCGCGCTTCCTGGCGATGCTCGAGTCGCTGAACGAGCGTGGGCTGCTGAGCCTGTTCGCGATCGACGAGGCGCATTGCGTCAGCCAGTGGGGGCACGACTTCCGCGAGGAATACCTGGGCCTGTCGGCGCTGCACGAGCGCTTCCCCGCGGTGCCGCGGATGGCGCTGACCGCGACCGCCGACGACCACACGCGCGCCGACATCGTCGAGCGGCTGCAGCTCGCCGACGCGCGCCTGTTCGTCGCCAGCTTCGACCGGCCGAACATCCGCTACACGATCGTCGAGAAGGACGAGCCGCGGCGCCAGCTGCTGCGCTTCCTGCGCGACGAGCACGACGGCGACGCCGGCATCGTCTACTGCCAGAGCCGCAAGAAGGTCGACGAGACCGCGGCCTGGCTCAGCGACGAAGGCCTCACCGCGCTGCCCTACCACGCCGGGCTCGACGCCGGCGTGCGCCGCAAGCATCAGGACCGCTTCCTGCGCGAGGACGGCATCGTGATGGTCGCGACCATCGCCTTCGGCATGGGCATCGACAAGCCCGACGTGCGCTTCGTCGCCCACCTCGACCTGCCCAAGAACATCGAGGCCTACTACCAGGAGACCGGCCGCGCCGGGCGCGACGGCCTGCCCGCCGACGCCTGGATGGCCTACGGCCTGGCCGACGTCGTCAACCAGCGCCGCATGATCGACGAGGGCGAGGCCGGCGAGGACTTCAAGCGCCTGCAGCGCACCAAGCTCGACGCGCTGCTCGCGCTGGCCGAGGCGCACGACTGCCGGCGCGTGCGCCTGCTCGCCTACTTCGGCGAGGACAGCACACCGTGCGGCAACTGCGACAACTGCCTCAACGCGCCGGCCACCTGGGACGCGACCGAAGCCGCGCGCAAGGCTCTGAGCTGCATCTACCGCTTCCACCAACACGGCGGCCAGCGCTTCGGCGCCGGCCACCTGATCGACGTGTTGCGCGGCAAGGCGACCGACAAGGTGGCGCAGTACGGGCACGCCGGGCTGTCGACCTTCGGCATCGGCGCCGACGTCGCCGAGGCGCAGTGGCGCTCGGTGCTGCGCCAGCTCATCGCGCTGGGCCACCTGCGCGCCGACGGCGAGTACGGCACGCTCGCGCTGACCGCGAGCGCACGCGAGGTGCTGCGCGGCGACGTGCAGTTGCTGCTGCGCGTGCCCGCCGAGGCGCCGCGGCGCACGAAGACCGGCCGGACCACGCGCCCGGCGCGCGACAAGCCGCCGCCGCTGCCGCTGGACGACGCGGCGACCGCGCGCTTCGGCGCGCTGAAGGCCTGGCGCGCCGAGGTCGCGCGCGAGCACAACCTGCCCGCCTACGTCGTCTTCCACGACGCCTCGCTCGCCGAGATGGCGCGCGAGCAGCCCGACTCGCTGGACGCGCTGGCCGGCATCAGCGGCGTCGGGGCGAAGAAGCTCGAGGCCTACGGCGCCGAGATCCTGCGCGTGCTCGCCGGCGCGTCGTCGACAGATCAGGACTGAAGATGCCCGTCGTACGCAACCAGCCAGCGGTCAACGGCTTCAACCCCGACGCGAGACTCCCGTTCAACCTGAGGGGGGACGATTTCAGGCTCGCGATGCAGGACACCTACGACTTCTTCTTCGACGTCAACACGAATCTGGTCGCGCGGGGACTTGCACGCCTTGACGACATGCTTCGACCGGCCAATCTGTCCGGGATGCTCTCGGACATGCTGACCGCCAGCCTTGCCCGGCACAGTCGGAGCCTCGTGGTCAACGCGTTTCACAACGGTCACCCCGACCTTCTGGTGAAGGGCCAGTATCCGAACGACTCGGTGAAGTCCGGCGAGCAGGGTGTCGAGATCAAGACGACGCGAAAGCCCGGCGGTGCCGTTGACACCCATGGCGCGCGCGATCAGTGGATGTTCGTGTTCGTCTATGCGCTGGACAGCACGACCGAGCCGGCCACCGATCGTCGACCGATGACCGTCCGCGAGATCTATCTCGGACACGTCGAGAAGGACGACTTCCGGAGGAATCAGCGTGGCGAACTCGGCACCAGAACGGCGACCTTGCATGCCGAGGGAATCGCGAAGTTGCGGAGCAACTGGATCTACCGCGATCAGTCGGCCGCGACCCTCAAGCCGGCCAGGCGAGGCAGCGCTTCACGAGCCAGCGAGAAATAGGACTCGTCGCGCTCGATGCCGATGCTGTCGTAGCCAACGGCTTCGGCGGCAGCCAGGGTCGAGGCCGATCCGGCAAAGGGGTCCAGCACCACGCCTCGACCCAGCGGCAACACGCCACGCACGACCTTGCGCAGGAAGGCCTGTGGTTTGAGGCTCGGATGAGCCGCGAGCTTGCGTTCGGCGGCACGCGTCGGCGAGGACTCGATGACGTCGCCGAAGGGCTTGTCGGCCGAAATGCGCCGGAAGCCGCCCGTGCCCCACTTGCGCAAGTTGTCCTGAACGCGGCCCTCGACGGGCTTGCGGAAAAGCAGCCAGGGTTCCCACATCGAGCGTGGCATCACGCTCACGTCATTGAATTCGACGTGCGCCGCCTTCGGCCTGTCGCCGCCACGCATCGTCATCGTGAGGCGCACGAGCTCACCGCGCCGTTCGAGCCCGGCGCGAGCGAGTGCACCGGACACGAGGTAGGACAGCAGCGGGTTGCTGGCCACCACCAGGTTCGCACCCGGGACGAGCACACGGAGCAGGCTCCGGCCCCAGACCAGGAAGAACTGCTCCAATGCGCGCAAGTCGGTCTGGGTGAGCACGGTGAATCGAGGCAGCGGCGCGCGCTTGTTTCCGTCGAAGCTCGGTGGAATCCGCCAGACGCCCCCCTGGCCTCGGCGCAGCTTGCTTTGCTCGGCAGAGGAGTATTCGATCAATCCGTAAGGCGGGTCCGTCACCACGGCCTGAATGGAGTTGGGTGCCTGCCGATCCAGCCACGCAACACAGTCGTCGAGTACCAAGGTCGCGCGCCCGAACTTGAACTCAGTTGCGTCACCGGTCGAGACTCGAGGCGCGGACTGCGCGTCGTCGAGCGCGAAGCCGCCGAGCGTGTACTGGGCGCGGTCCATGCGCGCAAACAACTCTGGCGTGTTGAGTCGAAGATAGGAACGCACGGACGACGGCGGCACGCTGCCGATCAGGTCCACGACCTCACTCGCGATCGTCTGCACCGAGGCGCCCGAAGGATGGCGCTCGAGGACTTCGACGATCGCATCACGCACTTCACCAGGTCGCCGGCGCATGAAGGCTCCAAAGTTCGATCGTACCATTGTAGACGTCCAGACGTCTATTGACGCTGGGCCACCGTCGGGCTTCGCTTTGCCGAAGCGGCGTGCCTATACCAATTTGTGATCAATCTTTGCGAAGGAACAGTATCGGTTCGCGCCCCGCTGCGGACGGTCGCGCTGCAACAGCGCAAGCCAAGGGCGGCGGATGGCCGACTGCGCTCATGTCCCCCGGGCTGGGCCATGCCCAGCCCTCCTCCTTTACTTCGCTCCGCCGGCCACCCGCCGCCCTTGGCC
>MEGM01000061.1 GCA_001725505.1 Rubrivivax sp. SCN 70-15
TCAACACCGCCTTCTTCGTGCTCGCGTCGTGGCGACCGCGAATGGTCCCTGCGCCCGCGGGTACCACCACCGCCCTGCGACTCCGTCGGTGGCGTGCCCCCTGGAGGCATGCCGCTGCGGTGGCAGGAGACGGTGGCCCGGGGGTGCGGGCGCAGGGACCATTCGCGGTCGCACCTCCCGCTGGCAAGAGGAGAAGGCGTTGACGAGGTCACGGTGGCGCACAGCAGCCGGTCGCCCGCGAGCGAGGACCGGAGAACGCACCCCCGGGTCACCGGCTCACGCTGAACCTCGCGCACGCGAGGTGCAGCCGCTACGGCGAAGGGCCGCAATGTGCCGCGAGCCGGCACAGGGGCTTTCGCCGCGAGCGATCGCAAATGGGTATGAGACCACGCGCGCGTCCGGGCCTGCCTAGAATGCCCGGTTCCGCCCCCGCGCGACCCCCTCCCGTGCCATGTCGTCCGGACTGATCCGCATCCGTGGTGCCCGCCAGCACAACCTGAAGAACCTGGACCTCGACATCCGCACCGGCGAGATGACGGTGGTCACCGGGCCCAGCGGCTCGGGCAAGAGCAGCCTCGTGTTCGACACGCTGTACGCCGAAGGCCAGCGCCGCTACGTCGAGACCTTCAGCGCCTACGCGCGCCAGTTCCTCGACCGCATGGACCGGCCCGCGGTGGACCGCGTCGACGGCGTGCCGCCCGCGATCGCGATCGACCAGACGAACCCGGTGCGCACCAGCCGCAGCACGGTCGGCACGATGACCGAGCTGAACGACCACCTGAAGCTGCTCTTCGCGCGCGCCGCCCAGCTGTTCGACCGCGACACCGCGCTGCCGGTGCGCCACGACACGCCGGAGACGATCTACGCCGACCTGCAGCGTCGCGCCGCCGAGGCCGGTGATCCGCGGCTGGTGTTCACCTTTCCGGTCGAGCTGCCGGCCGACACCTCGGCCGAGCAGCAGGAGCAGTGGCTTTCGGCGAGCGGCTTCACGCGCGTGCAGGCCGAGCGCCTGGTCGACGACCGCAAGGTGCTGGACGTGGTGGCCGACCGCTTCAGGATGGCAGGCACCGAGCGCGTGCGCGCGATGGAGGCGATCGAGCTGGCGCTCAAGCGCGGCAGCGGCCGGCTCGACGTCTACGTCGGTGACGACGGCACGCAGTGGCGCTACAGCACGGGCCTGCATTGCCCCGAGAGCGACCGCCGCTATGCCGACCCGCAGCCGGCGATGTTCAGCTTCAACTCGGCCTACGGCGCCTGCGACACCTGCCGCGGCTTCGGCCGCGTGATCGGCGTCGACTTCGGCCTCGTGATCCCCGACGAGCGCCGCACGCTGCGCAACGGCGCGGTCAAGCCGATGCAGACCCCGGCCTGGAAGGACTGCCAGGACGACCTCGTCAAGTACGCCGGCGAAGCCGGCATCCCGCGCGACACGGCCTGGAACCAGCTCACGCCGGCGCAGCGCGACTGGGTCATCGAAGGTTCGCCGCACTGGAGCGGCAACTGGAACAAGCAGTGGTACGGCGTGCGCCGCTTCTTCGAGTACCTCGAGAGCAAGGCCTACAAGATGCACATCCGCGTGCTCTTGTCGAAGTACCGCAGCTACACGCCCTGCACGGTGTGCGGCGGCGCCCGGCTCAAGCTCGAGTCGCTGCTCTGGCGCATCGGCAGCCGCGCCGACGCCGATGCGGTGCTGCCGCCGGCGCAGCGTTTCATGCCGGTGGGTGTGTCGTGGAGCCGCGAACGGCTCGAGGCACTGCCCGGGCTGCACCTGCACGACCTGATGCAGCTGTCCATCGACCGCCTGCGCCGCTTCTTCGATGCACTGACGCTGCCGGGCACGATGCAGGGCGACGCGCTGAAGCTGCTGCTGGACGAGGTGCGCACGCGGCTGAAGTACCTGTGCGACGTCGGCCTGGGCTACCTGACGCTGGACCGCCAGAGCCGCACCCTCAGCGGCGGCGAGGTCCAGCGCATCAACCTGACCACCGCCCTCGGCACCTCGCTCGTGAACACGATGTTCGTGCTCGACGAGCCCAGCATCGGCCTGCACCCGCGCGACATGAACCGCATCGTCGAGGCGATGCACCGGCTGCGCGACGCCGGCAACACGCTCGTCGTCGTCGAGCACGACCCGGCGGTGATGCTCGCCGCCGACCGCCTCATCGACATGGGCCCCGGCCCCGGCGAGCGCGGCGGCCGCATCGTCTTCGACGGCACGCCCGAGGCGGCGCGAGCGGCCGACACGCTGACCGGCGCCTACCTCGGCGGGCGCAAGCACGTCAGTTCGGGCTTCCGGCGCCGGGTCGATGCGGCCACGCCGAAACTGGTGCTAGAGGGCGCGCGCGACCACAACCTGAAGAACGTCAGCGTCGAGCTGCCGCTGCAGCGGCTGGTCGTCGTCACCGGCGTCAGCGGCTCGGGCAAGAGCACGCTGATCCAGGACGTGCTCTACCCGGCGCTGGCGCGCCACTTCGGCAAGCCCACCGAGACACCGGGCGCGTTCGAGCGCCTGCTCGGCGCCGACTGGCTGAGCGACGCCGTCTTCGTCGACCAGAGCCCGATCGGCAAGACCGCGCGCAGCAACCCGGCGAGCTACGTCGGCGCGTTCGACGAGCTGCGCCGGATCTTCGCCGACGCACCGCTGGCGCGCGAGCGTGGCTACGGCGCCGGCAGCTTCAGCTTCAACGCCGGCGACGGCCGCTGCCCGACCTGCGGCGGCAGCGGCTTCGAGCACGTGGAGATGCAGTTCCTCAGCGACGTCTACCTGCGCTGCCCCGACTGCGACGGCCGCCGCTACCGGCCCGAGATCCTCGACGTGAAGGTCGTGCGCGGACCGATGCAGCTCAGCATCGCCGACGTGCTCGACCTCACCGTGGCCGAGGCCGCGCACTGGTTCCAGAACGACCGCGAGGTGGTGGCGCGGCTGCAGCCCATCGTCGACGTCGGCCTCGACTACGTGCGCCTGGGCCAGCCGGTGCCGACGCTGTCGGGCGGCGAGGCGCAGCGGCTCAAGCTCGCCGGCTTCCTGGCCGACGCGGCGGCCGGGCCGCGCCAGCCGGCGTCCCGGCGCGGCACGCTGTTCCTGTTCGACGAGCCGACCACCGGGCTGCATTTCGACGACATCGCCAGGCTGATGCGCGCGCTGCGCAAGCTGATGGACGCCGGGCATTCGCTGCTCGTGATCGAGCACAACCTGGACGTGATCCGCGCTGCCGACTGGATCGTCGACCTCGGCCCTGAAGGCGGCGAGGCCGGCGGCGAAGTGGTCTGCGTCGGCACGCCCGACGACGTCAAGGCGCACGCCAGCTCGCACACCGGTGCCGCGCTGCGCGACTACGAGCAGGCGCTGGGCTTCGGCACGCCCAAGGCCGAGGAAGGGCGCGCGCTGCAGAGCGTGCTGCGTGCGGCGCGCCGGGCGGCGCAGGGCGGCGACGACGCGATCCGCATCGTCAACGCCAGGGAACACAACCTCAAGAGCCTCAGCGTCGACATCCCGCGCGGCAAGTTCAACGTCGTCACCGGCGTCAGCGGCTCGGGCAAGAGCACGCTCGCCTTCGACATCCTGTTCAACGAGGGCCAGCGGCGCTACCTCGAGAGCCTGAACGCCTACGCGCGCAGCATCGTCCAGCCGGCCGGGCGGCCCGAGGTCGACGCGGTCTACGGCATCCCGCCGACGGTGGCGATCGAGCAGCGCCTCTCCCGCGGCGGGCGCAAGAGCACGGTCGCGACGACGACCGAGGTCTGGCATTTCCTGCGCCTGCTGTGGGTCAAGCTCGGGCTGCAGCATTGCGTGAAGGACGGCGCACCGGTGAAGGCGCAGAGCGCCGAGAGCATCGCCGCGCAGCTGCTGCGCGACCACCGGGGCCAGCACGTGGGCCTGCTCGCGCCGCTCGTCGTCAACCGCAAGGGTGTCTACACCGACCTCGCCAAGTGGGCCAAGGCGCGCGGCCACACGCACCTGCGCGTCGACGGCGAGTTCCTGCCGCTGAGCCCGTTCCCGCGCATCGACCGCTTCAAGGAGCACACGCTCGAGCTGCCGGTGGGCGACATCGTCGTCGCGCCCGAGAACGAGGCCGGGCTGCGCGCGCTGCTGAGCAAGGCACTCGAGCTCGGCAAGGGCGTGCTGCACCTGCTGCACCCGCTCGACGGGCTGGCCGCCGCCATGGACCGGGCGGGCCCCGGCGCCGCCGCCGGGCTGGGCATCGGCGAGGTCAAGGTCTTCAGCACCAAGCGCGCCTGCCCGGTCTGCGGCACCAGCTACCCCGAGCTCGACCCGCGCATGTTCAGCTACAACAGCAAGCATGGCTGGTGCGCCAGCTGCGTCGGCACCGGCCTGGCGCTGACGCGCGAGCAGCGCAAGGCCTACGACGACAGCGTGCGCGACGAAGACGCCAAGGGCCGCGAGCAGAGCTTTCCGTCCGAGGAGCCCGAGGTCGAAGGCGTGGTCGACCAGGCCTGCCCCGACTGCCACGGCGCGCGCCTGAACCCGGCGGCGCGCGCGGTGACCTTCGAGGGCGAGCCGATCAGCGACATCGCGCGCCTGTCGGTGCACGAGACGCGCGCCTGGATCGCCGGGCTGCGCCTCGAGGGCCGCGACGCCGAGATCGCGCGCGACGTGGTCGCCGAGATCGCGAGCCGGCTCGAGTTCCTGGCCGACGTCGGCCTGGGCTACCTGACGCTGGACCGTGCCGCGCCCACGCTGAGCGGCGGCGAGGCGCAGCGCATCCGCCTCGCGGCGCAGCTGGGCAGCAACCTGCAGGGCGTGTGCTACGTGCTCGACGAGCCGACGATCGGCCTGCACCCGCGCGACAACGGCATCCTGCTCGGCGCGCTCGCCAGGCTGGGCGACAAGGGCAACACGCTGGTCGTCGTCGAGCACGACGAGGACACGATCCGCCGTGCCGACCACATCATCGACATCGGCCCCGGCGCCGGCAAGCGCGGTGGCCGCCTGGTCGCCGAGGGCACGGTGGCCGACCTGTCCGCGCACCCCGAGTCGCTGACCGGCCGCCTGCTCGCCGCGCCGCTGCGCCACCCGCTGCAGCCGCGGCGGCCGGTGACGCCGGAGATGCCCTCGCTCCGGCTGCACGGCGCAACGCTGCACAACCTGCGCAGCGTGGACGTGCAGATCCCGCTCAAGCGCCTGGTCGCCGTCACCGGCGTCAGCGGTTCGGGCAAGAGCACGCTCGCGCGCGACGTGCTGCTCGCCAACGTGGCGCAGGCGGTGGCGCAGCGCCAGAGCGCGGCCGGCCGCGACGCCCTTGCCGCCGGCCGGGGGCCGGCGTGGACCGGCTGCAGCGCGCTCACCGGCTTCGAGGCCATCGACCGCGTGCTCGAGGTCGACCAGACGCCGATCGGCAAGACGCCGCGCTCCTGCCCGGCCACCTACATCGGCTTCTGGGACGCGATCCGCAGGCTCTACACCGAGACGCTCGAGGCCAAGGCGCGCGGCTACGCGGCGGCGCGCTTCAGCTTCAACACCGGCGAGGGCCGCTGCCCGGGCTGCGAAGGGCAGGGCATGAAGACCATCGCGATGAGCTTCCTGCCCGACGTCAAGGTGCCCTGCGACGTCTGCCACGGCGCGCGCTTCAACCCCGAGACGCTGGCCGTGAGCTGGCGCGGCAAGAGCATCGGCGACGTGCTCCGGATGGAGGTCGACGAGGCGGTCGACTTCTTCGCCAGCATGCCGGCGATCAGCCACCCGCTGCAGCTGCTGAAGGACGTGGGCCTGGGCTACCTGACGCTGGGCCAGCCGAGCCCGACGCTGTCCGGCGGCGAGGCGCAGCGCATCAAGCTCGTCACCGAGCTGAGCAAGGTTCGCGACGACGTCACGCGCCGCGGCAACCGCGCGCCGCACACGCTGTACGTGCTCGACGAGCCGACGGTCGGCCTGCACATGGCCGACGTCGAGCGGCTGATCCGCGTGCTGCACCGGCTCGTCGACGGCGGCCACAGCGTCGTCGTCATCGAGCACGACCTCGACGTCATCGCCGAGGCCGACTGGGTCGTCGACCTCGGCCCCGAGGGCGGCGCCGGCGGCGGCCGCGTCGTCGTCGCCGGGCCGCCCGAGGCGGTGGTCGCCGCGGGCACGCACACCGGGCATTCGCTGGGGCCGGTGCTGGGGCGGACGGCGGCCTGAGGTCGCGCCGCGGTCGCGGCCCGAGAAGCCCGGTCAAAGTCGGCGTTTTTCCCGAACAGCACCCGGGTCCGACGGGGCAAGATGGTGGCGCAAGAACGTCCACCATGTCGAACCCCGTCCCGACGCGGATCCCGCTCGCCTACCTGGCGGGCGGAGCGCTGGCGGTGTTCGGCCTGCTGCTGATCCGCGCGCTGCCGGCGACGACCTCGTCGTCGTGGCTGACGCCGCGCATGCTCAGCATCCACCTGGTGCTGGAGCTGGTCGCGATCGCGATCGCGGCGCTCGTGGTGATGGTCTCGTTCCACACCTTCGACACCGAGCGCCAGCGGCCGGCGGGCCTGCTCGGCGCCGGCTTCCTCGTCGTCGGCTGCTGCGACCTGCTGCACGCGCTGACCTATGCGGGGATGCCGGAATTCGTCGCCGACAGCGGCACCGACCACGCGATCTTCTTCTGGCTCATGGGGCGCAGCTTCGAGGTCGGCACGATGGCGCTCGTCGCGCTCGGGTTCGCGCCGCGGCTCGGCCGGCGCGTCTGGCTCGCGCTCGGCGTCGCGACCGCCGCCTTCCTGGTCTGGTTCGGCTCGTTCCACGTCGACTCGCTTCCGGCCACCTTCGTCAAGGGGCTCGGGGTCACGCCATTCAAGGCCGATTACGAGATCGCGCTCTTCGGCGCCAACCTCGCCGTCGCCGCGCTGCTGCTGCGCCGGCGCGTGCGCAGCGGCGACCGCCAGTTCGGGCTGCTCGCGATGTCGAGCTTCGTCGTCGGCCTGGGCGAGCTGGCCTTCACCTCGTACGTGCACCCTTCGGACTTCCAGAACATCGTCGGCCACCTGTACAAGGTCGCGGCCTACGTGCTGCTCTACCGCGCGACCTTCATCGGCAGCATCCGTGCGCCCTACGAGGCGGTCAGCGCCTCCGAGGCGCGGCTGCGCGAGGCCGAGTCGCGCGTGCGCACGCTGAGCGAGAACCTGCCGCAGGCCTTCGTCTACCAGGTCGCGCATGGCGACGACGGCACGCGCCGCTTCGTCCACGTCAGCGCCGCGATCGAGCGCCTGCTCGGGCTGAACGCCGAGGCGGTGATGCACGACGCGGCGCTGTTCCTGGACCGCATCCGCGCCGAGGACCGGCCGCTGCTCGAGGCCGCGACGCGCCAGGCGCGCGACGCGATGCAGGTGTTCGAGGTGCGGCTGCGCGTGCGCCACGCCGACGGCGCCGAGCGGCGCATCGTGCTGCATTCGGCGCCGCGCCGCCAGGCCGACGGGCGCCTGGTCTGGGACGGCATCGCGACCGACGTCACCGAGCGCGACGAGGCCGACGAGGCGCACCGCCGGCTCGAGGCGCAGCTGCGCGAGACACAGAAGATGGAGTCGATCGGCACGCTCGCGAGCGGGATCGCGCACGACTTCAACAACGTCGTCGGCGCCATCCTGGGCAACGTCGCGCTCGCGCGCGACGACGCCGTGCGCGGGCACCGCGACGAGGTGCTGCACGGCCTGGACCAGATCCAGCGCGCCGGCCTGCGCGCGCGCGACCTGGTGCGCCAGATCCTGACCTTCGGCCGCAGGCAGGCCACGCGGCGCAGCGTGCAGCCGCTCGCGCCGATCGTCGACGAGAGCCTGCAGCTGCTGCGCGCGACGCTGCCGGCGCAGGTGCTGCTCGAGGCGCGGCTCGATCCGGCGCCGGTGCCGGTGCTCGCCGACGCGACGCAGATCGGCCAGGTGCTGCTCAACCTGTGCACCAACGCCTGGCATGCGCTGGGCGACGCGGGCGGGCGCATCGAGGTCGGGCTGCTGCGCGTCGACCTGCCCGGCGAGGCGGCGCTCAAGCTCGGCCTCGCGCCGGGCGCCTTCGCCCATCTCTGGGTCGGCGACAACGGCTGCGGCATGGACGACGAGACCCGGCGCCGCATCTTCGAGCCCTTCTTCACGACCAAGCCGGTCGGCGTCGGCACCGGGCTCGGCCTGGCCGTCGTGCACGGGATCGTGCGCGCGCACGAGGGCGCGATCGCGGTCGAGTCCGCGCCCGGGCACGGCACCCGCTTCGACGTCTACCTGCCGCTGCAGGCGCTGGCGTCCGCCGGCGACTCCGCTGCATCGCCGCTGCCGGCCGCCGCCGAGCGCGGCGCCGGCGAGCGCCTGGTCTACCTCGACGACGACGAGGTGATGGCGGTGATGGTCGAGCGCCTGCTGCAGCGCGCCGGCTACCGGGTGCGCGTGTTCCGCGACGCCGACGAGGCCTTGCGTGCGGCCGGCGCGGGCGAGGGCTTCGACCTCGTCGTCACCGACTACAACATGCCGACGCACTCGGGGCTGGAGGTGATCCGCGCGCTGCGCGAGCTGCGCCCGGGGCTGCCGGCGATCCTGGTCTCGGGTTCGGTGACCGAGGAGCTGGTCGCGCGTGCGCGCGAGATCGGCGTCGGCGAGGTGCTGGAGAAGCAGGACACCCTCGACGGCCTCGCGCTCGCGGTGCGCCGGGTGCTGTCGACGCAGGCCGCGCCGGCCTGAGCTTCAGCCCCCGCCGAGGTAGCTCGCGACCACGCCCGGGTGGTGCGCGAGCTCGGCCGCCGGGCCTTGCAGCACGACCTCGCCGGTCTCGATGACGTAGCCGTGGTCGGCGATCGCGAGCGCGGCGCGCGCGTTCTGCTCGACGAGCAGGATGGACACGCCGGACTCGCGCAGCGCGGCGATGATGCGGAAGATCTCGCGCACGATCAGCGGTGCGAGCCCGAGGCTGGGCTCGTCGAGCATCAGCAGCGTCGGCCGCGCCATCAGCGCGCGGCCGATCGCGAGCATCTGGCGTTCGCCGCCGGACAAGGTGCCGGCGAGCTGCTCGCTGCGCTCCTTCAGGCGCGGGAAGCGCGCGTAGACCTCGGCGATCGTCGCCATCGCGTCGCGGTCGCCGGCGCGGGCGCGCGCATAGGCGCCGAGCTCGAGGTTGTCGCGCACCGACATGCTCGCGAACAGCTCGCGCTTCTCGGGCACCAGGCTCAACCCGGCGCCGACGCGTGCCTCCACCGTCGCGGCCGGCGCCGCGCCGCGCCAGCGCAGCGTGCCAGCGGCCACCGGCAGCAGGCCCATCAGCGAGTTCAGCAAGGTGCTCTTGCCGGCGCCGTTGGGGCCGATCACGGTGACGATCGCGCCCGGCGGCACGCTCAGCGAGACGCCGCTCAGCGCCTCGACCTGGCCGTAGCGCACGTGCAGGTCGCGGACCTCGAGCAGCGCGTCGCTCACGCGGTGGCCCTCCGGCTCATTCGTCGACCCCGCCCAGGTAGGCCGCCAGCACCTTGGGGTCGCGTCGCACGTCGGCGGGCAGGCCTTCCTTGATCAGCGTGCCGAACTCCATCACGACGAGGCGGTCGACGAGGCCCATCACGAAGTCCATGTCGTGCTCGACGAGCAGCACCGCCAGGCCCTCGGCGCGCAGCTGCCCGAGCAGCGCCGCGAGCGCCTGCTTCTCCTGCAGGCGCAGCCCGGCGGCGGGCTCGTCGAGCAGCAGCAGCACCGGGTCCAGGCAGAGCGCGCGCGCGATCTCGAGCGTGCGCTGCTGGCCGAGCGCGAGCGCGCCGGCGTCCAGCGCCAGGCAGTGCCCGAGGCCGACGCGCTCGAGCTGGCGTGCGGCCTCGCGCCGCAGCGCGACCTCCTCGGCGCGGTTCAGGCGCAGCAGGCTGGCGGCGACGCCGCGCCGGCTGCGCAGGTGGGCGCCGATCATCACGTTCTCGAGCACCGACATTTCGGGCACCAGCCGCACGTGCTGGAAGCTGCGCCCCAGGCGCAGCCGCGCGAGGCGCCGCGCCGGCCAGCCGGTGATGCGCCGGCCCTGGAACCGGACCTCGCCGGCGGTCGGCGCGGCGACGCCGCTGACGACGTTGAACAGCGTGCTCTTGCCCGCGCCGTTGGGGCCGATCAGGCCGACGATCTCGCCCGCGCGGACCTCGAAGCTGATGTCGTTGACGGCGACCAGGCCGCCGAAGGTCTTGCGTGCGGCCTGCACCTGCAGCAGCGGTGCGCCGGCGGGCGGCTGCGGCTGCGCGGTCAGTGCCTCGGCGCGCGCGAGCGCCGCGGCGTCGAAGGCCGGGCGCCGGCCCCAGCGCCGCGCGACGGCGCCCCACAGGCCGTCGGGCGCGCGCTGCAGCAGCAGGATCATCACGACGCCAAAGACGATGATCTCGAAGTTGCCGGTCTGGCCGAGCAGCGCCGGCAGCACGCCCTGCAGCCAGTCCTTGACGATCGTCAGCAGCGCGGCGCCGGCGATCGCACCCCAGAGCTGGCCGACGCCGCCGACCACGGCCATGAACAGGTATTCGATGCCGTAGCCCAGGCCGAACGGCGTCGGGTTCACGGCGCGCTGCAGGTAGGCGTAGAGCCAGCCGGCGACGCCGGCCAGCACCGCCGCGACGACGAACGCGAGCAGCTTGTAGCGCGCGGTGTCGATGCCGCAGGACTCTTCCATCAGCGCCCCCTTCCTGAGCGCGCGGATCACGCGGCCCGGGCGCGAGTCGAGCAGGTTGCGCATGGCCAGGAAGGACAGCGCGACCGCGGCCCAGATCAGGTAGTACAGCGCGCGCCCGCTCTCGATCGTGACGCCGGCGACGGCGAGCGCCGGGATGCCGGTGATGCCGTCGAACTTGCCCAGTTCGTCGAGGTTGCCGAAGAGGTAGAACAGCGCCAGGCACCACGCGATCGTCGACAGCGGCAGGTAGTGGCCCGACAGCCGCACCGTGATCAGCCCGAGCAGCAGCGCGCTCGCGGTGGTCAGCGCGACGCTGGCGAGCAGCGTGGTCAGCGGCCCGGCGCCGAAGCTCGTCGCCAGCACCGCGGTGGTGTAGGCGCCGATGCCGACGAAGGCGGCCTGGCCGAAGGACGTGAGCCCGGCGTGGCCGGTGAGCACCACCAGCCCGAGCGCGACGATCGCGCCGATGCCGATGTAGTTGGCCATCGTGATCCAGTAGGCCGGCGCACCGGCCAGCGGCAGCACGGCCGCCGCGGCCAGCGCCAGCCATGGCAGCGCACGCCGCAGCGTCGGGTGCACGCCGCTCAAGACTCTTCCTCGTCCAGGCCCTTGTGTCGCAACGAGCGCCAGGCCAGCACCGGCAGGATGAGCGAGAAGACGATCACTTCCTTGTAGGCGCTGGCCCAGAACGACGAGAACGACTCGATCAGCCCGACCATCAGCGCGCCGCCGACCGCCACCGGGTAGAGCGCGAGGCCGCCGACGATCGCGCCGACGAAGCCCTTCAGCCCGATCAGGAAGCCGCTCTCGTAGTAGACGGTGGTCAGCGGGCCGATCAGCACGCCCGAGAACACCGCCAGCGCGGTGGCCATCGTGAAGGCCAGCCGGCCGGCGCGCGCCGGGCCGATGCCGACGATCTGCGCGCCGATCCGGTTGACCGCGGTGGCGCGCAGCGCCTTGCCGGTCAGCGTGCGGCCGAAGAACGCCGCCAGGCCCGCCATCGCGACGAGCGAGGTCGCGATCACGGCCAGGCTCTGGCCCGTCATCTCGAGCCCGCCGACGCTGAACTGCGCGTCGGTCAGCGGCTGGGTGCGCGAGCCTTCGGCGCCGAACATCACCAGGCCGCTGCCCAGGAGCGCGAAGTGCAGCGCGACGGCGACGATGAGCAGCGTCAGCACGCTGGCCTGCTGCAGCGGGGCGAAGCACAGCCGATAGAGCATCGCGCCGGAGGGCACCAGGATCGCCAGCGTCAGCAGCACCTGGACCGTCATCCCCGCGCCCATCACGGCCGGGCTGCGCGACAGCGCCCAGGCGGCGAGCGGCCAGGCCAGGTTCCAGCCCAGGCTCGCGCCCAGCCCGGCGGCCTGCCGGCTGCGCAGCGCGGCCCAGCCGTCGAGCGCGAACACCAGCGCGCCCAGGCCGAGCGTGAACGACGCGGTTGCCGGCGCGTGGCCGGTCTGCAGCGCCGCCATCGTGAGCGCGCCCCAGGCGACGAACTCGCCGGCCGGGATGTAGATCACGCGCGTGACCGTGAACACGAGCACGAGCGAGATCGACAGCAAAGCGTAGACCGCGCCGGTGGTCACGCCGTCCATGGCCAGGATGGCGGCGATCGACGCGTCCATGCCGGTGCGCGGGCGCGGCCTACTTGACCAGCGTCCAGGCGCCGTTCTTGATCTCGACCATCACGCGCGCACGCTGGTCGAAGCCCATGTGGTCGGTCTTGCTCATGTCCATGATGCCGTGCGTCGTGACCAGGCCGTGGATGCCCTCGATCGCGTCGCGCAGCGCGGCGCGGAAGGCCGGCGTGCCGGGCTGGGCGCCGGTCTTCAGCGCCACCGGAATCGCGCGCTGCAGCATCAGCCAGGCGTTCCAGCCATGGGCCGCGAACGAGTTCATCGAACCCTTGCCGTAGGCGTCGTCGTACTGCTTCGTGAACGCGAGTGCGACCGCCTTGATCGGGTTGCTGTCGGGCAGCTGCGAGGCCACGACCACCGGGCCGGCGGGCAGGAAGGCGCCCTCGATGTCCTTGCCGCCGACGCGCAGGAAGTCGTTGTTGACGACGCCGTCGGTGAAGTAGATCTGGCCCTTGTAGCCGCGCTCGCGCAGCGTGCGCGCGGGCAGCACGGCCGGCGTGCCGGAGGCGGCGATCAGGATCGCGTCGGGCTTGGCCGCCATCAGCTTGAGCACTTGGCCGGTGACGCTGGTGTCGGTGCGCGCGTAGCGCTCGACGAGGTTGACGTCGAGCTTGCGCATCGGCGCGATCTTGCTGAACTCGTCGATCACGCCCTGGCCGTAGGCGTCGTTGAAACCGATGATCGCGACCTTGTGGAAGCCCTTGTCGCTCATGTGCTGGGTGAGCGCGGTCATCATCTGCGCGTCGTTCTGCGGCGTCTTGAAGACCCAGTAGCGCTTCGCGTCGACCGGGTCGACGATGCGCAGCGACGACGCGATCGCGATCATCGGCGTCTTCGCCTCGGCGACGACGTCGATCATCGCCAGGCTGTTCGGCGTGATCGACGAGCCGAGCACGACGTCGACCTTGTCGTCGGCGATCAGCTTGCGCGTGTTCTGCACCGCCTTCACCGGATCCGAAGCGTCGTCGAGCACGATGTACTCGATGCTCTTGCCGTCGATGGTGCGCGGCATCAGCGCGACCGCGTTGCGCTCGGGGATGCCCAGCGACGCCGCCGGGCCGGTGGTCGAGATCGTGACGCCGACCTTGATCTGGGCGCTGGCGAGGCTGCAGGCCAGCGCGAGCGCGACGCCGAGCAGCGGGCGTCCGAGGCGGGACAGCGGTCGGGCGGGAAGGGCGGTGAAGGCGGGCATGGGGTGTCTCCGTGGGATGCCGGCGACGACCGGCCGGCTGACCCGGGAAGTTACACCAAGAACTGAGGCCTTCAGCTCAGGATCTTCGCTCGGGTCAGCGCGCGAAGATCCTGAGCTGAAGGCCTCAGTTCTTGGTGTAACAGCGCCGCTGCAGCCGCCAGCCGAGCAGCACGGCGATGACGACCGCGTAGACCTCGACGTCGGCGACGTTGTTCTTCGCCGCGCGCTGCCAGAAGAAGTGCAGCAGCCCGAGCAGCACGATCGCATAGACCGTGCGGTGCAGCGCCTGCCAGCGCGCCGCGCCGAGCGCCTTGACCGCGCGGTTGAACGAGGTCGCGGCCAGCGGCAGCATCAGCAGCAGCGCAGCGCTGCCGACGAGGATGAACGGGCGCTTGACGATGTCGTGCGCGATGTCCGGCAGCGCGAAGCCCTTGTCGAGCCAGGCATAGCTCAGGAAGTGCAGCACGCCGTAGAAGAACGCGAACAGCCCCGCCATCCGGCGCAAGCGTGCCAGCGCGTGCCAGCCGCTGAGCTGGCGCAGCGGCGTGATCGCCAGCGTGATGCAGAGAAAGCGCAGCGTCCAGTCGCCGCTGCGGTGGATCAGCGCCTCGGCCGGGTTCGGGCCGAGTGCATCGGCGAAGGCGCCGTAGACCAGCCATGCGAACGGCAGCAGGGCGAGCGCGAACAGCAGCGGCTTGGTCGCCGGTTTCAGGAGCAGCTTGTTCATGGCCGGGGGCGCGTCAGAAGTAGCGCTTCAGGTCCATGCCGGCGTAGAGCTGGCCGACCTGGGGCTCGTAGCCGTTGAACAGCAGCGTCGGCCGGCGCTTGGCGAACAGGCCGCCATCGCCGATGCGGCGCTCGGTGGCCTGGCTCCAGCGCGGGTGGTCGACCTTCGGGTTGACGTTCGAGTAGAAGCCGTATTCGTTCGGCGCGGCCTGGTTCCAGCTCGTCTTCGGCTGCGTCGCGACGAAGCGGATCCTGACGATCGTCTTCGCCGACTTGAAGCCGTATTTCCACGGCAGCACCATGCGCACCGGCGCGCCGTTCTGGTTCGGCAGCACCTCGCCGTAGACGCCGAACGCGAGCATCGCCAGCGGGTGCATCGCCTCGTCCATCCGCAGCCCCTCGACGTAGGGCCAGTCGAGCACCGGCGAGCTCAGGCCGGGCATCTGCTTCGGGTCGGCGAGGGTCACGAACTGGACGTATTTCGCGTTGCCGGTGGGCTCGGCGCGCTTGATCAGCTCGGCCAGCGAGAAGCCGACCCAGGGGATCACCATCGACCAGCCTTCGACGCAGCGGTGTCGGTAGATGCGGTCCTCCATCGGCGCGAGCTTCATCAGCGCGTCGAGGTCGAGCGTGAACGGCTTTCTGACCTCGCCCTCGATCGCGACCGCCCAGGGCCGCGGCTTGAGCGATCCGGCGTTCTGCGCCGGGTCCGACTTGTCGGTGCCGAACTCGTAGAAGTTGTTGTAGTGGGTGATGTCCGAGAGCGAGGTCGGCTTGTCCATCGTCAGCGCGCCCGGGACGCTGCTGCGCACCCCCGGCAGCGCGGCCAGCCTGGCGGCCGGCTGGGCGCCCGCGCGCGCCGCCAGCCCCCCCACCGCGGCGGCGCCGGCCAGGCCCATCAGCAGCGCGCGGCGGTCCTCGAACCAGTGGCGCGGCGTGATCTCGGATGCGTTGCGGTGATTGAAACCGCGGTCTTTGAGGGGCAGCATGGCGAACTCCGATGAAGGTGCGTTTCAGTCGCCAGCATGGGCCTGGCCCTTACACCGGCGGCACCCTGTTCGGGAAAATTATCGGCATGNCGGCATGCGGCCGCCCAAAGACAGCGGGCCGGTCGTTTGACCGGCCCGGCGTCACGGACAAGCGCGGCGCTTCAGCGCAGGCCGGTGATGTAGTCGGCCACCGCCTTGATCTCGGCGTCGCGCATGCGGCCGGCGATGGCCATCATCTGCGGGCTGTTCGTGCGTGCGCCGGAGCGGAACGCGTTCAGCTGGGCCTCGAGGTATTCGGTGTGCTGGCCGGCCAGGCGCGGGTACTGGATCGGGATGCCGGCGCCGTCCGGGCTGTGGCAGCCGGCGCAGGCCGGAATGCGCTGCTCGGCATTGCCGCCGCGATAGAGCTGCTCGCCGGATGCGAGCGTGTCCTTGTCCTTCGCGAAGCCGGGCTTGGCCTGCTTGGACGCGTAGAACGCGGCGATGTCGCGCATCGCGTCGGGCGTCAGCGCCGCGGCCATGCCGTTCATGATCGCGTTCTTGCGCTTGCCGGCCTTGAACTCGGTCAGCTGCTTGACGATGTAGCCGGCATGCTGGCCCTGCAGGATCGGGTAGGCCGGGTTACCGCGCGAGCCGTCGGCGACGTGGCAGGCCATGCAGGGGGCGGCCAGCGCCTGGCCCTTGGCCGGGTCGGGCTGGGACGGGGCCTGCGCCTGGGCAGCGAGGGCAGAGCCGGCGGCGAGCGCGGCGATCAACAGAACGGCGGCGGACTTCATGCGACGGGTGCCTTGCTTTTGCGTGTGCGGATTCGGATTGCGGACGGTGCAAACCGCAGAATTTTACAATGCCCCATGACGACCCCCGTTTCGAAGGCTTCCGCAGTGTCGCCGGCCGGCAAACAGGCGCTGGCCTGGGCCCACACCGCACGCTTCCTGATCACCGCCAGCCGGCTCGACCAGCTCGAGCAGACCGAGCTGCCCGAGATCGCCTTCGTCGGCCGCAGCAATGCCGGCAAGTCGACCGCGATCAACACGTTGGCCCAGCACCGGCGGCTCGCCTTCGCGTCGCGCACGCCGGGGCGCACGCAGCACATCAACCTGTTCGCGCTCGGGCCGAAGGACGCGCCCGACGCGCTCTTCACCGACCTGCCGGGCTACGGCTATGCCGCCGTCGAGCGCGCCGCCAAGCTGCGCTGGCAGGAGGTGATGGCCGAGTACCTGGCCCTGCGCCGCAGCCTGCACGGCGTGGTGCTGATGGTCGATTCGCGCCTGGGCTTCACCGACCTCGACCGGCGCCTGCTGGCCTGGGTGGGCCCACGCGTGACGAGCGGCGAGGTGCGGCTGCTCGTGCTGCTGACGAAGGCCGACAAGCTGAACCGGCGCGAGGCCGACGCGGCGCTCGCCGCGGCGCAGGAGGTGCTGGGCGAATTCGCGGGCGAGCATGCCGATGTCGGCGTGACGCTGTTCTCGGCCCTGTCCAAGCGCGGCGTCGTCGACGTCGCCGAGGTGCTGCATGGATGGACGCATCGATGATCGAGACTTTCGAGCTGCCGCTGCCGGGCGGCATCACGCTCGCCTGCCGCGCGGCCGGCGCCCCGGCGAACCCGCGGCGCGTGATGCTGCTGCATGGGTTCCCCGAAGCGGCCTTCGTCTGGGACGAGGTGATGACGCGCCTGGCGCCGCGCGCACGCTGCGTCGCCCCCAACCTGCGCGGCTACGCGGGGTCGTCGGCGCCGGCGGCGCTGGCCGCCTACCGCGCACGCGAGCTGGTCGGCGACGTCGCCGCGGCGATCGAGGCGACAGGCGCGCCGATCGACGTGCTGGTCGCGCACGACTGGGGCGGCGCGCTGGCCTGGAACCTGGCTGCGCAGCGCCCCGAGCTGCTCCGGCGTCTGGTGATGATCAACTCGCCGCACCCGGCGACCTTTCTGCGCGAGCTGCGCCAGAACCCCGCGCAGCAGGCGGCCAGCGCGTACATGAGCTTCCTGTGCCGGCCCGACGCCGGCCGTCTGCTGGCCGAGAACGATTTCGCGCGCCTGTGGCCCTTCTTCGACGACGCGGCCTGGCTGACGCCGGCGCTGCGCGAGCGCTACCGCGCGGTCTGGGGCGCCGGTCTCGAGGGGCCGCTCAACTACTATCGCGCGTCGCCGCTGCGTCCGCCGACGGGCCCCGACGATGTGCTGCACGCGCTCGTGCTGCCCGACGAGGCGGTGACGGTGCGCGTGCCGACGACGCTGATCTGGGGCGAGCGCGACCGCGCCCTGCTCACCGGCCTGCTCGACGGCCTCGAGCGCTGGGTGCCGGAGCTGCGCTGCCTGCGCGTCGCCGACGCGTCGCACTGGATCGTGCACGAACGGCCGGCGCTGGTGGCCGACGCGGTGGCCGCAGCGCTCGACTGAGAACCCGCAGGCCTGCTGGGTCAGCCGCCGCGCAGCGTGCCGCGCAGCACCCGCTTTGCGGACGCGCGCACCAGCGACCGCGGCTCGAGCGAGCGCAGCAGCTTCTCGTCATGGAGTGTCAGCAGCGCACGCCGGCGCACCGCCCAGGTGGCGTCGCTGGCGGCGTCGCCGAGCAGCCAGATCTCGCGATGCTCGCCCGGCCACAGCAGTTGCGCGTGCACCCAGCGGCCTTGCAGGAAGGCGCGCATCCAGTCGCCGGGCTGGCACTGCGCCAGCCAGGCCGAGGCGGCTGCCGGCGAGCGCTGGCGGACGACGTCGGTCTCGATCAGGTCCGCAGGCACGGTGTCGAATTCGGCCAGGTCGAGCGCGCCGGACAGCGTCGAGATCGACGCCGGCGAAGCGGCGATGCGGTCCTCGAGCGCTTGCAGCGATTCGATCTGCTCGTGCTCCGCGGCGCAGCGCTCGACCAGCCGCTGGCGTTCCTGTCCGAGCAGGCGCTCGAGTGCGCGGACGTAGAGCGCGGCGTCCTGCGTCGGCTCGGCGCTCAGATGCTCGACCAGCCCGAGCACGAGATGCAGCGCGCGCTGGCGCGCCGGCGTGCCGGGTGCGGGGAGGATCTCGTCCTGGAACGCGACCCGGTCCATGAAGCGCCAGACCGGGTGGTCGAAGGCGTCGAGCATGCTCGGATCGCGCAGCGCGACGCGCAGCGTCGACGCCTGCAGCCGCGACAGCAGCAGCTGGATGTCTTGCGGCAGCCCGGGCTCGCCGAGCAGAGCGTCGAACAGCCGCGTCAGCAGCTCGATGAGCTGCTGGTCGACGGCCGTCGTCGCGCTCTCGACGAGCTGCATGCGCTGCTGTTCGCGCAGCCGGCCGTATTCGGACGCCGCGGCGTCAACCGGCAGGCGCCGCCATTGCGCTTCGCTCTGCTGCAGCACCTGCTCGAGCGCCGGCTGCGGCGCGGCCGGCGCCTCGTGCACCGGCATGCGGTCGAGGATGCGGTGCAGGTCGGGGCCGAAGGTGGTCTCGGGGGCGCGGGAGCGGCGCGAGCCCGACGGCAGGATCAGCGTGCGGTACGAGGCCGGCTCGATGCCGGAGGCCTCGAGGCGCGAGGTCGCGCCGGCGAAGGTCTTGCGCAGCACCTGGGCCAGCGGCAGGCTGGCGTGGCGCATGAAGCTGATGCGAAAGCCGCGCGACAGCGGCAAGGCCTGCGCCGCGGCCCACAGCGCGCGCGCATGGGTCTCGGCGCGGAACGGGTTGTGGTCGTGCGCGAGGTCCATGTCGCCGACCAGCGCTGCGGTGAAGGTCTGCAGCTCGCGCAGCTCGTATTCGGCGACGCTGCGGATCGTCTCGATCGCATGCGAGATCTCGACGTCGACCGCCACCTCGTCCTCGTCGACGAGCGACAGCGACAGGCTCTTGCGCGGGGCGACGGGTGCCGTCGGCGTGGCCGCCGACGCCAGGCGCGCGACTTCGGCGTCGACCTGCTCGCGCAGCGAGGCGACGTAGTAGTCGACGATGTAGGCGCGGTTCGACAGCACGGCCTGCAGCAGGTCGCCGGCAACCGCGCGGTCGTGCGGCATCATGCCGGCCATGCCCTGGCGCAGCCGGTCGACGGCGCCCTCGATCACCTGGTCGACGAGCAGCGGGGCGCGCATCAACTCGTCGTCGACGAAGCGCTGGAGCGCGGCGGAGGCTGTGGGTTGCACCATGGGCGGTGCCGATTATCCGGCGCCGCGGAACGTGCCGATGCAGCAAAAAGGCCCGCGTTTTCCAACGCGGGCCTTCCGACGGACGATGCCGGCCGCTTGCGGCCGGCGCCGACGGGCTTTACATGTCCATGCCCATGCCGCCCATGCCGCCCATGCCGCCACCGGGCATGCCGCCGCCGGCCGGCTCTTCCTTCGGCGTCTCGGCGACCATGCACTCGGTGGTGAGCATCAGGCCGGCCACCGACGAAGCGTTCTGCAGCGCAGTGCGCGTCACCTTGGTCGGGTCCAGGATGCCCATCTCGATCATGTCGCCATAGGTGCCGTTGGCGGCGTTGTAGCCGTAGTTGCCCTTGCCCTCGAGCACCTTGTTGATCACCACGCTCGGCTCGTCGCCGGCGTTGGCGACGATCTCGCGCAGCGGCTGCTCGATCGCGCGCAGCACGATCTTGATGCCGGCTTCCTGGTCGTGGTTGTCACCCTTGATGGTGCCCGCGGCCTGGCGGGCACGCAGCAGGGCCACGCCGCCACCGGCGACGATGCCTTCTTCCACCGCGGCACGCGTGGCGTGCAGGGCGTCCTCGACGCGGGCCTTCTTTTCCTTCATCTCGACTTCGGTCGCAGCGCCGACCTTGATCACGGCAACACCGCCGGCCAGCTTGGCCACGCGCTCTTGCAGCTTTTCACGGTCGTAGTCGCTGGTGGCTTCCTCGATCTGGACGCGGATCTGCTTGACGCGCGCCTCGATGTCGGCGGCCTTGCCGGCGCCGTCGATGAGGGTGGTGTTTTCCTTGCCCACTTCGACGCGCTTGGCCTGGCCCAGGTCGGCCAGCGTGGCCTTCTCGAGCGTCAGGCCGACTTCCTCGGCGATGACCTTGCCGCCGGTCAGGATCGCGATGTCCTCGAGCATGGCCTTGCGGCGGTCACCGAAGCCCGGGGCCTTGACGGCGACGACCTTCAGGATGCCGCGGATCGTGTTGACCACCAGCGTGGCCAGCGCCTCGCCTTCGACTTCCTCGGCGATGATCAGCAGCGGACGGCCGCTCTTGGCGACTTGCTCCAGCGTCGGCAGCAGGTCACGGATGTTGCTGATCTTCTTGTCGTACAGCAGGACGAACGGGTTCTCGAGAACCGCGACCTGCTTGTCCGGGTTGTTGATGAAGTACGGCGACAGGTAGCCGCGGTCGAACTGCATGCCCTCGACGATGTCGAGCTCGTTGTCCAGCGACTTGCCGTCCTCGACGGTGATGACGCCTTCCTTGCCGACCTTGTCCATCGCCTTGGCGATGATCTCGCCGATCGACGGGTCGCTGTTGGCGCTGATGGCGCCGACCTGGCCGATTTCCTTGCTCGTCGTGGTGGGCTTGCTGGCCTTCTTCAGCTCCTCGACCAGGGCCGTGACGGCCTTGTCGATGCCGCGCTTCAGGTCCATCGGGTTCATGCCGGCGGCGACGAACTTCATGCCTTCGCGCACGATCGACTGCGCCAGCACCGTGGCGGTGGTGGTGCCGTCACCGGCGAGGTCGCTGGTCTTGGAAGCGACTTCCTTGACCATCTGCGCGCCCATGTTCTGGAGCTTGTCCTTGAGCTCGATCTCCTTGGCCACCGAGACACCGTCCTTGGTGACGGTCGGGGCGCCGAACGAGCGCTCGAGCACGACATTGCGGCCCTTCGGGCCCAGGGTCACCTTGACCGCGTTGGCCAGGATGTTCACGCCCTCGACCATGCGGTGGCGCGCGTCAGCGCCGAAGATCACGTCTTTTGCTGCCATGTTTCATTCTCCGAAAACAGATCAGGTCTCACAAAGAGGCCAGGCGCGGCCCGGGTCCCCCGGGGCGCTGCCTGAGCCCCCTCGGGGGGTGGCGAGGATCGCGGCGACCGCCGCGACCGCAGCCTGGGGGCAAACAGTTACTTTTCGACGACGGCGAAGAGGTCTTCTTCGCGCATCACGAGCAGTTCGTCGCCGTCGACCTTGACGGTCTGGCCGCTGTACTTGCCGAACAGCACGCGGTCGCCGACCTTGATGTTCAGGGCCACGAAGTCGCCCTTCTCGTTGCGCTTGCCGGGGCCGACCGCCAGCACTTCACCCTGGTCGGGCTTCTCGGCGGCGTTGTCGGGGATCACGATGCCCGACGCGGTCTTGGTTTCCTGTTCGAGGCGCTTGACGATCACGCGATCGTGCAACGGACGCAGCTTCATATCTTCTCCTTGGGAGTCACGGGATGCACATCAACGGCGACCCGGAAAGTGGGCGCCAGTTCACATGTCTTGACCGGGTGAGCCGAGGGCTCCTCGATCGTTAGCACTCGAAACTGTCGAGTGCTAGCAAACGCATTATAGGGGCCGGTCGTGACAGTTCAAGGGCCAGCCGGCGCTGGGTGACGGTCAGTGGGGGGTGCCGGACGGTGACGGCGGCGGGTCGGCGTCGGTCGCCGGCTCGGCGGCGACGCGGTAGCCCTCGCTCGCCCAGGCGCCGAGGTCGACGCTGCGGCAGCGCGCACTGCAGAAGGGCCGCCACGGGTTGCGTTCGCCGAACGGCGCCGGCGTGCGGCAGGTCGGACAGGGGACGAGGCGTTCGCTCATGCGCACAGGGTCAGTTCGAACGGCGTGTCCGCCGCGTCGGCGCGCAGCCGGCCCTCGGCGTCGGGCCGCATCATGCGGATCGACACCATCAGCCGATGGCCGGTGATCTCGGGCACCGGGCCGTCGGCCAGGCGCACGCGCATCAGCTGGTAGACCTTGCCCGCCGGCAGGCTCTGCTGGTAATGGCCGCTGGTCGCCACGACCCGGTGCGGCGCGCCGCTGTCGCGCAGCAGGCCGAGCAAGGCCTGCAGGGCCTCGGCCAGCGGGGTCAGCGTGCCGATCCATCCGGCCAGGTCGGCGCGCCGTCGTGCCGGCTCGTGCTGCTGCCAGGCATAGTAGGCCGGCAGGTCGAATTCGCAGGTGCCGCCGGGAATGCTGATCCGGCTGCGGATGCTCATCAGCCATTCATTCGACGCCAGCACCTGGCCGGCCTTGCCCGGGAGCTGGTTGAGGCCGTTGAAGGCGTGGTCGATGCGGGTGACGATCTCGTCCAGCGCCGCCTCGGAGATGTTCGGGTTGCCGCGGTAGCCGAGCAGCTGGCTCTTGTGGCGCTCGAGCTCCTTGAGCAGGTCGCTCTTCAGGTCGGCGCGCGACGCGACGTCCATGATCTCGAAGATCGACGCGATCGCGAAATGGTGGTCCACCGGCGTGTCGCGGGCGACGAGCTGTCCGAGGCGGTCGAACAGGTGTTCGAGCCGAAGCATCGTGCGGATGCCCTCGTTGAACGGGTATTCGTACAGGACCAAGGCCGGACGCTCAAGCGATTGTCATTTCGGGGCATTGTTCCACAGCACCCACAGTGGACGCACTTCGCCGGCCAGCGCGTCGAGGCTCAGGTCCTGGTTGAAGATCACCGCATCGGCGATCGCGCGCCGGGCGTCGCGGCGCGCCTGCTGGGCGATCACGCGCCGCACGGCGTCCTCGGTCCAGCCCGAGCGCCGCATCACGCGCTCGACCTGGGTCGATTCCGCGCAGTCGACGACGAGCACGCGGTCGACGCGGCGGCGCCAGGGACTCGACTCGACGAGCAGCGGCACGTCGAAGACGACCGGGTGCGCGCCATGGCCTTGCGCCTGGCGGCTGGCCTCGGCGCCGATCAGCGGATGCAGGATCGCCTCCAGTTGCGCCTTGGCGGCGGGGTCGGTGAAGACGATGTCGCGCAGGCGATCGCGGTCGAGGCCGCCGTCGGCGCCGATGAAGTCGACACCGAAGGCGGCGGCGAGCGCCGGCAGCGCCGCGCCGCCCGGGAGCGTGAGGCTGCGAGCGATGGCGTCGGTGTCGACGAGGCGCGCGCCGCAGTCGACGAGGCAGCGCGCGACGGTGCTCTTGCCGCTGCCGATGCCTCCGGTCAAGCCGATCGCCAGCGGGCGACGCGGCGTGGCGCTCAGGCCCAGCCCATCCATTCGAGCACGCGCGGCAGGCCGACGAGCAGGACCGCGACCCCGCCGCCGGCGAGGAACGGGCCGAACGGGACGAAGCGGCCTTCGCGCAGCGCGCCGGCCACCTTCATGCCCAGGCCGACGACGGCGCCGAGCACCGACGCGAACAGCACGATCGGCAGGATCGCCTGCCAGCCGAGCCAGGCGCCCAGGGCCGCGAGCAGCTTGAAGTCGCCATAGCCCATGCCTTCCTTGCCCGTGGTCAGCTTGAACAGCCAGTAGACGGCCCAGAGCGAGAGATAGCCCGCCGCGACGCCGGCGAGCGAGTTGCTCGGCGTGACGCCGGGCAGGGCGCCGAGCGCGGCTGCGGCCAGACCTGCCCACAGCAGCGGCAGCGTCAGCGCGTCGGGCAGGACCGTGGTGTCCCAGTCGATGAGCGCGAGCGCGAGCAGCGCCGCGACGACGCCGAGCCACAGCAGCGTCGCCGGCTGCGGCCCGAGGCGCAGGCCGACGAGCGCGAACAGCGTGGCCGTGCCGATCTCGACGAAGGGGTAGCGCGCCGAGATCGCGGTGCCGCAGGCGCTGCAGCGCCGCTTCAGCATCAGCCAGCTCAGCACCGGGATGTTCTCGTGCCAGCGGATGCGGTGGCCGCAGGACGGGCAGCGCGACGCCGGCCGTGCGATCGACAGCGGCTTGAGCGCATCGAGCGTCTTCTGCAGCGCGCCACCGGCC
>MEGM01000062.1 GCA_001725505.1 Rubrivivax sp. SCN 70-15
CGCAGCGCGCGCAGACGCAGCTCGATGCGCCGGTCCGCGCCAGTGGCCAGGCGCAGGGCGGCCCAGTCGGGGCCGAGCGCCGCGCCGGCGCGGTGCTCGCCCAGCTCGTGCAGCCACAGCGTCTCCATCTGCTCGTCGGCCAGGCGCGCCAGCGCCGCTGCCGGGTCGCCGCCGGCATGGCCGCAGGCCGCGAGCGCGGCGCCGAAGGCAGAGTCGCCGCGGCGCGGGCCCCAGACCTCGTAGAGCTCCCAGAGCCAGCGCATCAAGGCCTCGCGGCGCAGCAGCACCGCGCCGCCGGCGAGCACGCCGGGCGGCGCCGCCAGGCCGCGCGCCAGCTCGCGCGCCGCGACCAGCACGTCGAGCCCTTCGCGCCGCTCGGCGCGCTCGAGTTCGCCGAGGAAGAACAGCGGCCGCCCCGACGCCATCCGGCCGGCGCCGTAGACCAGCCCCTGTGGCAGCAGCCGCTCGTTGACCGCAGCGGCGTCGAACGGGTCGAGTGCCTCGTCGCCCAGCGGCAGCGCGGCGTAGGGCTCGCCTTCGAGTTCGTCCCAGAGGGCCTCGCGCTGGTCCAGCCATGCGCCGACCTCGCGGTGGCGCAGCGCCGCGCCCAGCGGCAGCCCCTGCTCCCAGCGGTAGAGCTCGCGCATCTGCAGCAGGTAGATGCACAGCGTCAGCTCGGTCGCGTGGCGCGCGTCGCCGACATGACAGTTGCGCTGCACGGTGCGCACGAGCGCATCGCGATCGACCACGCCGACCGCGGCGCGGTCGACCGCGCCCGCAGCGCCGCGATGGGCGCTGGTCATCGCGGCGGCGCGCGCCGGGCGCGCGGCTGCCAGGCGACGATCGCGGCGACGATCTCGCCCCAGGGCGCGTCGAGCAGGCTGCCCCAGCGCTCGTGCGCCTGCATCACCATCTGGTGAACCTCGGGCTGGGCGCTGCCCAGCGCCTGCTGCAGGCCGGCGAGCCCGCCGCACTGAAGGCGCAGCGCCTTCGCGTGCTCGATCGGCGCACCGCTGCGCGGCAGGCGCAGCGCGAAGGTCGAGCGTTCGCGCATCAGCGCCGCCATCGTCGCGCAGTTGATGCGCGCGACCGGGCCGGTGCAGACGAGCTGCTCTCGCTCGCCCACCGTCTGCCGCTGCACGAGCGCGCAGCGCGCCTTCTGCGCGAGCAGCGCCTTCGTGAACACGCAGGCGTCCGGGCCGGCGGCGCAGCACGCCGAATCAGCGGCCGGGTCGGCGGCGGCGTTCACGCTACTCCTCGCCGGTGGGACCCGGCTCGCGGATCTGGCACAGCAGGTCTTCGGCCTGCGTCGGGTCGGCGGCGAAGATCACCTTGATGCGGCCGTCGGCCGGCGCGGCGCCGGCAACGCGCAGCGACTTGGCATGCGCCGACGCGTCCTTGAACGCGTCGAAGACGGCCAGCTGATCGAGCTGTGCGAACGGCCGCACCCGGTAGACGTAGTAGGGCATCGCGGACTCCCGTACAGCGCTTCAGACGTAGCGGCGGCCGGCGCGCCGACGCCCGGGAACCGCCTTCTGGACGATCACGCCGCGCACCGCCTCCAGGCTCGCCAGCGGCGCATCCGGATAGGCCGGGTTGAGCGCATGCAGGCGCCAGCGCTCGCCGTCGCCGCGCAGCTGGCGGAAGATCCATTCGTCGGCATGCCAGGCGAGCACGTAGGAGCCGTCGGTGGCCAGGCCCTCGGGCTCGATGACGACGATCTCGCCCTCGCGGAACTCGGGCTCCATGCTGTCGCCCAGCACCTGGAGCGCGAACGGCTCGCCGCCGGCGCAGCTGTCGAGCACCGCATCGTCGGGCGCTGCATCCCGGGACGGCGCGGGCGCGCAGCCGCAGGCGGCACCCTTGGAACAGGCCGCATCGGACATCAGCTCACCTCCATGTGGATCTGGTCGGCCGCCACGCCGGCGGCACGAAGGTCGGCCTGCAGCGCGGTCACGAAAGACTCGGGGCCGGCGACGTAGTAGTCGCAGGCGATGTCGATCAGGTCCTCGCGCATCGATTGCGCGAGCTGGTGGGCGCCGGCACCGGCATCGCTGTGGTAGGCCAGATGGTGCTCGAAGCTGTCGAGCGCGGCCGACCAGGCGCGGCACTGGTTGGCCAGGAAATGGCCGTCCGGCCGCGTCGCCAGCCAGTAGAGCGAGATCGACGGCGCCTCGTCGCGTGCCAGCGCATGCTCGATCAGGCTCTTCACCGGCGCGAAGCCCAGGTCGCAGGCGGCAAAGACGAGCGGGCGGTCGCTCTCGGCGAGCACGAAATCGCCGACCGGACCCCACAGGTCGACCGCGAGGCCGGGCTTGAGCCGACCGTCGAAGACCTGGCGCGCGAACGGGTCGGCAGCGTCGCGCCCGACGAAGAACTGCAGGTTGCGGTCGTCGCAGGGGCAGCTCGCCACCGGCAGCGTGCGGTGCAGGTCGTCGCCCTCGCCGCTGCCCGCGCCGGTGGCGGCCAGGCCGAGCGTGACCGACTGGCCGGCGAGGAAGCGCAGCCGGTGGCTGCGCGGCGTCTGCAGGTGCACGAGGCGGGTGTCGGTGCCGAGCTCGCGCACCTGGCGCAGCGTGGTCACGATCTGCTGCTGCGGAATGTCCTGCGGGCCATGGGCCTCGAGCGTCTCCAGCGTCAGCTCGCCGGTCGCAGCGGTGTGCGCGCACAGCAGCGTGTAGCCCTGCGCCTTCTCGGATTCGGACAAGGGGTAGTCGAAATGCTGCACGCGCAGCACCTCGCCCGCGACGACGCGCACCTTGCACATGCCGCAGCTGCCGTTGCCGCAACCGTAGTTGAGCTTGAGGCCGGCCTTCAGCCCGGCCTGCAGCAGCGTGTCGTGGCCCTCGACGCTGAACTGGTGCCCGCTCGGGCGCACCGTGACCTGCGCACACATGACCTTCAGCATGTCGTCCATCACATCCAGCATGTTCACGGGGTCGGTGGCGAGCACGCGTGCCAGGCCGGTGCTGGCCTGCGTGGCCAGCCGCTGCAGCGCGGCGTCGTCGGGGGCGGCCTCGGCCTGGGCGCGGATCGCGTCGCGCAACTCCATCACCAGCGCGTGGTACTGGTGCAGGTGGCGGCGCAGGTCGGCCAGCTCCTGGCTCTGGCGGAACATGCGCTGCGCGAGCACCTCCTGGCTCGGCAGCACGCGCTCGCGGATGCGGCGCCCGAAGGCCTGGTCCTTGATCTGCGTGACGCGTTCGAGCAGGCCGGAGTCCTCGAGCTGCAGCTGGGGGTACAGGCGCAGCAGCGTCTCGGTGGCGATCAGGCCGTCGCTGAGCAGCAGCTCGCCACCGCGGACGCGCTGCTGGAGCACGCTGCGCGGCACCCCCACCAAGTGCGCGGCGCGCCAGACGGTGACCCATTGCGACATCGACGCCCCCTTCAGCCGAGGACGGCCGGGTCGGCGACCCGGTCGAGGTAGCGCGCGCGGTACAGCAACCGCGGCCGGCCGGGGTCGTCGGCGAAGGCCTCGCGGTCGTGCAGCGGGTTGTTGCTGACGAGTCCCATGCCAGCCTCCAGGCGCAGGCCGAGGACGAAGGGCGAGACCGGCGACGCGTCGCCGTCGAGCACCGCTTCGAGCGCCGCGACCGCCGCGCCGGTGGCGGCGTCGGCCTTCCACTCGATGCTGCGCTTGCGCGCGGTGTAGCGCATGTGAAGCTGGCCGCCGGCGTCGACGCTGAACACCGGACCGGACTGCGTCGCGCGCGCGACGCCGTCTTCGTCGGTGCGCGCCGGGATCGTCATCGCGTCGTCGGCCATCAGCGCGCGCACGTGCTCCGGGTCGAGGTCGCGCAGCGCGATGTAGGCCAGTTCGGGGTCGAGCAGCCGGTTCGCGCCGCCGCGCAGCGCCGGACGCACGCAGTGCAGGATCATGCCGCGGATCGCGCGCCCGGGCGGCTGGTAGTAGCCGTCGGTGTGCCACTTGATCGCGCGGTCGGTGTAGGGGATGAAGCCGGCCGCCGGGCCCTGGCCGGCGCGCACCGCGATCGGCGAGATGCCGTCCTCGTCGGCGAGCCAGTTCGCGTCCAGCCGCACGAGCCCGAGCTGGCGCCCGAGTTCGCGCGGCAGCGCCTTGTCCTCGTCGCGCCGGGCGCTGCGGTAGAAGGCCAGGTTGTGGCGTGCGCAGCGCTCGGCCAGCGCGCCGCGCTCGGCGGCGCTGAGCGCGGCCGGGTCGCGCACCTCGACCAGCAGCGCGCCGGCATCGCGCGGCGCTGCGGCCAGCTTGGCATCGCGCCAGCGGCGGTAGCGGAGCGGCGCGTCGTGCCAGCGGGCTGGCGTGGGTGGCAACGGCGGCCATGCTCACTCCCCGGTCATCGCCGCGCGCCGCTTGCCCGGCGCCTCGGTCGAGAAGACGTCCTGCATCGCCCGCTGCAGCATCGCCACCGCCTCGGGCGCCTCGATCGCCATCACCTGGTCGATGACCCATCGACGGTCCTTCGCCGGCACCACCGCCTCGAGCCGGCTGCCGAGGTAGCGCGTGAACGCGAAGTCCGGGCCTTCGGCTTCGGTCCAGTCGAAGTCGGCGTAATGGCCGCTGAGCTCGTTGAACTGGTCGATGAACAGGTCGCGGTAGTCGTCGCCGCCACCGGGCAGCCCGGCCGGGCCGAGCAGGTCGGCCTCGTTCTCGCGCAGGATCTCGGCCACGCGCAGCACGAGCGCGGTCGTGAACGGCACGCGCGCGTCGGCACCGAGCCTGGCGTAGGCGATGCGGTCGGTGCCGGCGAGCAGGAACACCAGCACCTCGCGCACGAAGCCGAAGTAGGCCGGCCCGGCGTCGATGTCGAAGCCGGCGTCGCGCATGCGCTTGAGCATGTTCAGCGCGACGCGCCACGAGATGAAGGCCATCGCGCTCGCGGTCTGCTCCGGCGTCTTCGGCCGGTCGGCCTTGAACCAGTGGGACTTGATGCGCAGCTTGGTGGCCATGGGATGCGGTGCGTGACGGCGCCGGGCCGGCTCAGTAGCCGCCCTTGCCCAGCGGTTGCGGCAGGCCGGCGACCTTGGCGCCCTGCTTGGCCGGGCCGAGCGGGAACAGGTCGTACAGCGCCTTGCTGTCGCAGCCGGGCAGGACGTCGGCCGAGATCGCCTTGAGCATGTTGCGGAAGTTCGGCGTGTGGCCGTGCTCGCGGTATTCGTCGCGCAGGTAGGCGACGACCTTCCAGTGCGCATCGGTCAGCGTGATGCCCTCGGCCGCCGCGATCACGCGCACCGAATCGTCGCTGTAGTCGGGCTCGAGCAGGTAGCCCTGCTCGTCGGTCTCGAGTTCGTTGCCATTGACGGTATAGGTCATCTGAGGTGTCTCCTTGGCTCGTCCAACAGGTTCGGATTCAGTCGCCGACCGCAGCGGCCGACTTGTGCGGCACGAAGACGCCGCAGCCCATCAGCCGGTGCTCGCCCAGACCGAGCTCGAGCATGCGCAGCGAATCTCGCGCGCGAAGGCCGTGCAGCATCAGGCTGTAGCCGTGCAGCGGCTGCGCCGGCCCCTGGACCCGCTGTTCGCGGCCACAGACCGGGTGGCAGGGCACGCCCATCGCGGCGAGCTGCCGGTCGATGGCGTCGATGAAGCCGATCTCGTCGGCGTCGCCGGCGTCGACGAAATGGGCGTACAACGTGGCGTGCGGCAGCAGCTCGCGCGGCTGCGCGTCGCCCAGCGTCAGCACGCTGTCGCCGACGCGCAGCGTGCGCCCGGCCAGCGCCTGGAGCTCGGCCGCACGCCCGCGCGGAACGCGAACGACGAGCCGAGAGCGTGCGGACAGCAGGGCGGGATCGGCGTCGCCGCTGACCAGCCTGACCGGGATCACCGCGACGCGCGGGTCGTCCCTCAGGGCGGGCAGTTCCTCGGCCAGCGCGCGCGCCAGCAGCAGGCGGTGGTCGCGCGGCAGCGTGCGCCCGTGCAGCGCGAAAGACAAATCCACCATCGCGGCGGCCGCCTGCTCCACGTCAGCGCGATCCGGGCTGTTCGGCGGCCCAGCGCAGCAGCGCGCGGCCCCAGGCCTCGGCGGTCTGGGCGTCGATCTCGAAGACCGTGAAGCGGCTCTTCTCGCGGATGCGCGTGCGCAGCAGGCTCATGCCGCCCGACTCGTGGTCGATCTGCTGCAATTCGATCTCCTGCCCGCCGATTGGCACGCGCAGCTTTTCCAGCGGTGTCACGCGGGTCATGGCTTGTCTCCAGTGCTCAGTATTGAGCGCGGGCCGGTGACCCAGCGTCTATCACCGCGACGGGTAAGCCCGGTCTACGCCATTTGGGTAATGTCCGCCCCCCCGAACCGGTCTATCTTCGCTACCCAACGAGAGTGATGGCGCGTCAGCGCAGCCCACCCCTACGATCCGGCCCATTCAAGGAGACACGCCATGGCCAAGAAGATGCACGACACGCCGATGCTCGACCAGCTCGAGAGCGGGCCGTGGCCAAGTTTCGTCACCGGCCTGAAGCGCCTGGCCAAGGACAAGGACTACATGGTCGACCTGATGGGTCAGCTGGAGACGTCCTACCGCACGAAGAAGGGCTACTGGAAGGGCGGCACCGTCGGCGTGTTCGGCTATGGCGGCGGCGTGATCCCGCGCTTCACCGAGCTGAAGGACGAGAAGGGCGAGCCGGTCTTCCCCGACGCCGCCGAATTCCACACGCTGCGCGTGCAGCCGCCGGCGGGCATGCACTACAACACCGACGTGCTGCGCAAGATGGCCGACATCTGGGAGCGCCACGGTTCGGGCCTGATCGCCTTCCACGGCCAGTCGGGCGACATCATGTTTCAGGGCGCGAAGACCGACAAGGTGCAGGACGCCTTCGACGAGCTGAACGAGCTCGGCTTCGACCTCGGTGGTGCCGGCCCCGCGGTGCGCACCTCGATGAGCTGCGTCGGCGCGTCGCGCTGCGAGCAGAGCTGCTACGACGAGGCGCGCGCGCACCGTCAGGTGCTGAACACCTTCCTCGACGACATCCATCGCCCGGCGCTGCCGTACAAGTTCAAGTTCAAGTTCTCGGGCTGCCCGAACGACTGCATGAACTCGATCCAGCGCTCGGACATGGCCGTCATCGGCACCTGGCGCGACAACATGCGCACCGACGAGGCGCTGGCGCGCAAGTGGTTCGACAAGCACGGCATGAACGAGCTCGTCAACGACGTGATCTCGCGCTGCCCGACGAAGACCATCATGCTCAAGGAGATCAAGGACGTCGCGAGCGGACCGACGATCTCCAGCGTCAAGGTGAGCGACACGCACGCGCTCGAGATCGACAACAGCAACTGCGTGCGCTGCATGCACTGCATCAACGTGATGACCGGCGCGCTCGCCAAGGGTACCGACACCGGCGCGACGATCCTCATCGGCGGCAAGCGCACGCTCAAGATCGGCGACCTGATGGGCACCGTCGTCGTGCCGTTCCAGCCGCTGAAGACCGAAGAGGACTACGAGGCGCTGGTCGAGCTGGGCCAGAAGGTGATCGACTTCTTCGCCGAGAACGCGCTCGAGCACGAGCGCACCGGCGAGATGATCGAACGCATCGGCCTCGTCAACTTCCTCGAGGGCATCGGCGTCGACATCGACCCGAACATGGTCTCGACGCCGCGCACGAACCCCTACGTGCGTACCGACGGCTGGGACGACGAGGTCGCCCGCATCAACGCAAAGAAGGCCGCCGCCTAAGAGCGCCGGCCCTGAGTCGGCGCCCCGGCCAGGCCGCCGACGACACGAACATTCCCACGGGAGACAAGCCATGGCCCAGATGCGTACCCCGATCGAGAGCGGGGTGCCGGACAACCGGCAATACATGCACCCCGCGTTGCTGAAGAACTACGGCAACTGGCGTTACCACGACCGGCCGCGGCCCGGCGTGCTGCACCACGTGTCGCACACCGGCGACGAGGTCTGGACCGTGCGTGCCGGCACGCAGCGCCAGATGGACGTGCACACGATCCGCAAGCTCTGCGACATCGCCGACACCTACGCCGAAGGGCATGTCCGCTTCACGATCCGCAGCAACATCGAATTCATGGTCAGCGACCCGACCAAGGTCGACCCGCTGATCGGCGCGCTCACCGAAAGCGGCTTTCCGGTCGGCGGCACCGGCAACTCGGTCTCGATGATCGCCCACACCCAGGGCTGGCTGCACTGCGACATCCCGGGCACCGATGCGTCCGGCGCGGTGAAGGCGCTGATGGACGACCTCTACACGGAGTTCATCAAGGAGGACATGCCCAACCGCGTGCACCTCTCGACCAGCTGCTGCGAGATCAACTGCGGCGGCCAGGCGGACATCGCGATCATCGTGCAGCACACCAAGCCGCCGGTGATCAACCATGAACTCGTCGCCAACGTCTGCGAGCGGCCCGCGGTGGTCGCGCGCTGCCCGGTGGCGGCAATCCGCCCGGCGATGGTCAACGGCAAGCCCTCGCTCGAGGTCGACGAGAAGAAGTGCATCTGCTGCGGCGCCTGCTACCCCCCGTGCCCGCCGATGCAGATCAACGACCCCGAGCATTCGAAGCTGGCGATCTGGGTCGGCGGCAAGAACTCGAACGCGCGCGGCAAGCCGACCTTCATGAAGATGGTCGCGTCCGGGCTACCGAACAACCCGCCGCGCTGGCCCGAGGTGTCGGCGATGGTCAAGAAGATCCTGTACACGTACAAGGAAGATGCCCGCTCGTGGGAGCGCATCGCCGACTGGGTCGAGCGCATCGGCTGGCCGCGCTTCTTCGAGAAGTGCGACCTGCCCTTCACCAAGTACCTGATCGACGACTGGCGCGGCTCGCGGGCGAACCTGAACGCGTCGACGCACATCCGGTTCTGAAGGCGATTCGATGAAGTTCGGCCTGCTCGTCAGCGAAGGTCCGTACACCCATCAGGCCAGCGACACGGCGTACCAGTTCGCCGTGGCCGCGATCGCCAAGGGGCACGAGATCCACCGCGTCTTCTTCTATCACGACGGCGTCTACAACGCGACCAAGCTCACCGAGCCGCCGCAGGACGACCGCCATGTCGTCAACCGCTGGTCGGCGCTGAAGGAGCAGCACGGCGTGGACCTCGTCGTCTGCGTCGCGGCCGCGCTGCGCCGCGGCATCAAGGACGAGGTGCTCGCGCCGGGCTTCCGGATCTCGGGCCTGGGCCAGCTGGTGGACAGCGGCATCAAGGCCGATCGGCTCGTGACCTTTGGGGACTGACGATGAAGAAGTTCATGTTCGTCAACCGCAAGGCGCCCTACGGCACGATCTACGCACTCGAGAGCCTGGAAGTCGTGCTGATCGCCGCGACCTTCGACCAGGACGTCAGCCTCGTGTTCGTCGACGACGGCGTCTACGAGCTGGTCAAGGGCCAGGACACCCAGGGCATAGGGATCAAGAACCACTCCAAGACCTACCGCGCGCTCGAGGGCTACGACGTCGAGAAGCTGTACGTCGAGCGCGAGTCGCTCGAGTCGCGCGGCCTGAGCGAGGACGACCTGATCGTCGACGTCGAAGTGCTTTCCGGCACGGAGATGGCTGCGCTGATGGCCGAGCAGGACGTGGTCCTGAGCTTCTAGGAAAGCCATGCTGCACATCGTCAACAAATCGCACCGCCAGACGACCAGCCTGGAGAGCTGCCTGCGCCTGGCCCAGGACGGCCACGCGCTGCTGCTGATCGAGGACGGCGTCTACGCGGCCACGAAGGCCGGCGCGGCCGCGCTCGCACCGGCGCTCGGACGGCTCAAGGTCTACGCGCTGCAGCCCGATCTGGCGGCACGCGGCATGGCCGGCGCGCTGGCCGAGGGCGTGACCGCCGTCGACTACGGCGGCTTCGTCGATCTGGTGGCCGAACATTCCACCTGCCAGTCGTGGCTCTGAGCCCGGCGACGCAATCTCACCCCGAACACTCCTGGAGACAAACATGGGCATCGAAGTCAACGGCAAGACCTACGAGACCGACGAGGAAGGCTACCTGGTCAACCTCGGCGAATGGAACGAGGACGTCGCGAAGGTGATCGCGAAGAGCGAGAACGTCGATCTGACCCCCAGCCACTGGGAAGTCGTCAACTTCCTGCGCGACTACTACAACGAGTACCAGATCGCACCCGCCGTGCGCGTGCTGACGAAGGCGATCGGCAAGCAGCTCGGCCCGGACAAGGGCAACAGCAAGTACCTCTACGAGCTGTTCCCCTATGGCCCGGCCAAGCAGGCCTGCAAGATCGCGGGCCTGCCCAAGCCGACCGGCTGCGTCTGAGTTGATCGCGCCGTCCATGGCGCGCATCGGTCCGGCGACTGCGATGAACGGCCTGCGCGCGCGGGCCGCTGCATCGCGGCGGTGGTTCGTTGCGCGCGCCGCGGACACCCGACGATCCCACCGAGCCTCGAACCGGCCCCTTCGATGACCGCCCTCACCATCACCTACGCGCTGCTTTTCTACGCTGCCACCGCGGTGCTGGTGTTCGGGCTGACCTTCAAGATCCGCAGCTACGTCGGCACGCCGGCGCCGCTGAAGATCCCGACCACGCCAGCGCCGACCACGACCACCGGCGTCGGGCTGCGCATGGCGCGCGAGGTGGTGCTGTTCGAGAGCCTGTTCAAGTCCAGCAAGTGGACCTGGATCTTCGGCTGGATGTTCCATGCCTCGCTGCTGCTCGTGCTGCTGCGCCACCTGCGCTACTTCCAGCAGCCGGTGTGGGAGCCGGTCCTCCTGATCCAGCCCTTCGGCACCTACGCCGGCTTCACGCTCGTCGCCGGGCTCGGCGGCCTGTGGGCGCGCAGGCTGTTCGTCGACCGGGTGCGCTACATCTCGACGCCGTCGGACCACCTGCACCTGGCGCTGCTCGTCGCGATCGGCGCGTCCGGTCTGGCGATGCGCTTCGTCGCCCACACCGACATCATCGCGCTCAAGGCCTTCATGCTCGGGCTGATGCGTTTCGACTGGCAGCCACTGCCTTCCGACCCCGTGCTGCTGGTGCACCTGGCGCTGGTCGCGCTGCTGATGATCGTGTTCCCGATCAGCAAGCTGCTGCACGCCCCGGGCCTGTTCTTCAGCCCGACCCGCAACCAGGCCGACAACTCCCGCGAACAACGCCACCTGGCGGCCTGGGCCGCGGCGCTCGACAAGTAGGACGCTCGCTACCATGGCCGCCGCCACCTTCGAGACCCCCAAGCTCAAGCCCTACCCGGTGATCCCGCTGGTGCAGGTGGGGGCGATGGCGCACAGCAAGCCCTACGTGGCGAGTGCGGCGATCCAGACGAACCTGGGCTTTCCGGGCGAGCTGACCGAGGGGTGGGAGCAGCGCGCCATCGCCAAGATGGGCGAGCTGCTCGACAAGTACCGCTCGCTGCGCGTCTACATGGACGCCTGCGTGCACTGCGGCGCCTGCTCCGACAAGTGTCACTACTTCCTCGGCACAGGCGACCCGAAGAACATGCCGGTGGCGCGCCAGGACCTGATGCGCGCGGTCTACCGGCGCTACTTCACCTTCGCCGGCAAGCACTTTCCCAGGCTCGTCGGCGCGGTCGACATGACCAAGGACGTGCTCGACCAGTGGTGGAGCTACTACAACCAGTGCTCCGAGTGCCGCCGCTGCAGCGTCTTCTGCCCCTACGGCATCGACACCGCCGAGGTCACGATGGCCGCGCGCGAGATCATGGACAGCGTGGGCCTGGGCCAGAAGTACGCGAACGAGATCCTGGGCAAGGTGCACCGGATCGGCAACAACCTGGGCATTCCCGAGCCAGCGCTCGCCGACACGCTGGCCGGCCTGGAAGAGGACACGAAGGAAGAGACCGGCATCGACGTGCGCTTCCCGCTCGACGAGGAAGGCGCCGAGGTGTTGCTGATCACGCCGTCGGCCGACTTCTTCAGCGAGCCGCACGTCGAGAGCCTGATCGGCTACGCGAAGGTCTTCCACGCCGCCGGCGTGAGCTGGACCCTGAGCTCCAAGGCGAGCGAGGCGGCCAACTTCGCGCTCTTCATCGGCAACTACGAGCAGATGAAGAAGGTCTCGATGCGCGTCAAGGAGGAAGCCATCCGCCTGGGCGTCAAGCGCATCGTCATCGGCGAATGCGGCCACGCCTGGCGCGTCGCGTACAGCTTCTGGAACACGCTGATCGGCCCGTTCGACTGGCTCGACCCGCGCTACCCGGTGCCGCAGCACATCTGCGAATTCACCTACGACCTGATCCAGCGCGGCGTGATCTCCTTCGACAAGGAGAAGAACGACGACCGGATCATCACCTTCCACGACTCGTGCAACGTCGCGCGCGCGTCGCGCATGGGTGACATGCCGGGTGGCCAATTCGTGATCCCGCGCGAGATCATCAAGGCGGTCGCGAACAACTTCCACGAGATGGTCCCGGGTACCACGCACGAGGCCACGTTCTGCTGTGGCGGCGGTGGCGGGCTGCTCACCGACGACCTGCTCGAGCTGCGCGTCAAGGGCGCGCTGCCTCGAATGGAGTCGCTGAAGACCGTCGCCGACCGGCATGGCGTGAATTTCATGGCCGCGATCTGCGCCATCTGCAAGGCCCAGTTCACCAAGGTCCTGCCCTACTACGGCTTCGACATGTCGATGATCGGCGGCGTGCACCAGCTGGTGTCCAAGGCGATCCGGCTCGGCGAGCCCCACTGAACCCGACACCAGGAGACAAGCCATGTCCGGTCAAACCGAAACGGTCCAGCCCCAGCCGCTGACCTTCCGCCGCTACAAGGATGGCGACCACAAGCCGCACGCCTGGCAGGAAGAGATCTTCGACGCCGACCACTCGCACAAGTGCCCGACCTACATCCAGAGCACGCCGCCGTGCCAGGGGTCGTGCCCGTCGGGCGAGGACATCCGCAGCTACCTCAACATCGTTCGCGGGATCGAGAAGCCGCCCGCCGGCGTGCCCTGGCAGGAATACGCCTGGCGCCGGCTGACCGAGGCAAACCCGCTGCCGTCGGTGATGGGCCGCGTCTGCCCGGCGCCCTGCGAGTCGGGCTGCAACCGCAACGAGGTCGAGGACTTCGTCGGCATCAACTCGGTCGAGCATTTCCTCGGCGAGTACGCACTGACCAACAAGCTCGCCTTCGTCAGGCCGACGACCGCGTCGGGCAAGAAGGTCGCCGTCATCGGCGGCGGCCCGGCCGGCCTGTCGGTGGCCTACCAGCTCGCGCTGAAGGGCCACGGCGTGACGATCTTCGACGAGCGCGCCGAGCTCGGCGGCATGATGCGCTACGGCATCCCGGGCTTCCGCACGCCGCGCACCGTGCTCGACGCCGAGATCCAGCGCATCCTCGACCTCGGCGTCGAGGCACGCACGAACTGCCGCATCGGCACCGACATCACGATGGAGCAGATCCGCGCCGATTTCGACGCGGTGTTCCTGGGCCTGGGCGCGCAGTCCGGCCGGCCGCTGCCGGTGCCGGGATCGGAGGCGCCGAACTGCGTCACCGCGACCGCGTTCCTGAAGGCCTTCAACGACGGCCGGCTGCAGCACGTCGGCAAGCGCGTCGTCGTCGTCGGCGGCGGCGACACGTCGATCGACGTCGCCACCGTCGCGCGCCGGCTCGGCCACATCGAGAAGATGAACGAGGCCGACCGCCCCGAGATGGCGATCGCCGGCCACGTCGCGCACGACGTCGCCGCGGCGTCGGCGCGCCAGGGCGCCGAGGTCACGCTGACCTCGATCTTCGCGGTCGAGAAGATGCAGGCCAGCCGGCACGAGGTCGAGCACGCGCTGGCCGAGGGCATCTCGATCCGCGGCGGCTTCGCGCCGGTCGCGGTCGTGCGCGACGACAACGGCCGCGCGATCGCGCTGCGCGTGATCCGCTGCGAGGCCAAGGTGGTCGGCGGGCGGCTCGAGATCAAGAACGTCGAGGGCAGCGAGGAGGACCTCCCGGCCGACCTCATCGTCTCGGCGATCGGCCAGGCGGTGGACTTCAACGGCCTGGAGTCGCTGAACAACGGCAAGGGCGGCATCAACGCCGACAAGAACTACCAGGTCCAGGGCCAGCCCGGCATGTTCGTCGGCGGCGACGTCGTGCGCCCGCACCTGCTGACGACCGCGATCGGCCATGGCGCGATCGCCGCCGACGGGATCGACCGCTTCCTCGCCGGCGAGGCGCTGGACAAGCGGCCCAAGATCGACGTCCACACCTGGGACATCGAGCGCAAGCTCATCGAGAAGGGCCTGACGGTGAGCGAGGTGCACGAGCCGATCCGCGGCACCGACGCCAGCGCCGTCGCGATCCACAACTTCGACAACCGTTCCGACCGCTACGTGATCCCGCACGAGGAGCTGTTCCTCGGCCACTTCGCCTACACACCACGGCACCGGCGCAAGATCGTCACGCTCACCGCCGAACAGGCGCTGAACAACTTCGACGAGCGCGTGCTGCCGCTCACCGAGGCCGAGGCCATCGCCGAGGCCAAGCGCTGCATGAGCTGCGGGCTGTGCTTCGAGTGCGACAACTGCGTCGTCTACTGCCCGCAGACGGCGGTGTTCAAGGTGCCCAAGTCGAAGTCGACGACCGGGCGCTACGTCGACACCGACTACACGAAGTGCATCGGCTGCCACATCTGCAAGGACGTCTGTCCGACCGGCTACATCCAGATGGGACTGGGAGAGTAGTGCCGTGACGCGTCGCGCCCTGCGCCTGTCGTTCGCCGCCGCGCTGGTGCTGCTCGCCGGCGCGGGCGCGACCGTCGCCGCCGCGGACGGCCCGTCGGCCCGCACCAGCCTGCTGCCGACGATCACGCCGGCGACGCGCGGCGAGCACTGCATCGCCGACCCGCAGTACATGCGGCGGCACCACATGGACATGCTGTTCCACCAGCGCACCGAGACCGTCCACCTCGGCATCCGCGGCGCGCCGGCGAGCCTGCGCGGCTGCGTCGACTGCCATGCGAGCACGCAGACCGGCAGCGTCGCCGAGGCGAAGACCGACTTCTGCGTCAGCTGCCACAGCTACGCGGCGGTCAAGATCGACTGCTTCGGCTGCCACTCGAGCAAGGCCGAACCGGTGGCCGATTCGCCGGCCAATGCCAGGATGGAGGTCAAGCGGCCATGACCCCCGGATCCCTGCAAGGCCTGTCCGGCCGGCGCAAGTTTCTCGGCCTCGCCGCGGCCGGCGCCGGCGCGGTGCTGCTCGCGCCCGGCATCCACCTGATCGAGGTCGCCCAGGCCGAGACCGGGCCGGTGAGCAACAAGGTGCGCTGGGGCCTGCTCATCGACATCAACAAGTGCGACAGCGGCTGCACCGATTGCGTCACCGCCTGCAACACCGAGAACGGGCTGTCGGGCCGCACGACGCCGACGAGCTCGCAGTGGATCCGCAAGATCGAGATCACGGAAGTCAAGACCGGGCGCAGCGCCTCGTTGCCGGTGATGTGCCAGCACTGCGCCGAGCCGCCCTGCGTCGACGTCTGCCCGACCGGCGCCTCGTTCAAGCGCGCCGACGGCATCGTGCTCGTCGACCGCCACCTCTGCATCGGCTGCCGCTACTGCATGATGGCCTGCCCGTACAAGGCGCGCTCTTTCGTCCACCACCCGCTCACCGACCAGAAGCCCACCGTGCCGCGCGGCCAGGGCTGCGTCGAGAGCTGCACGCTGTGCGTGCACCGCATCGACACCGGCGGCGGCCCGGCCTGCGTCGAGGCCTGCACCAAGGCGGGCCACAACGCGATGATCTTCGGCGACCTGAATGATCCGGACAGCGAGATCTCGCGCCGCATCCGCGAGGTCGCCAGCACGCAGTTGCGCGCCGACCTCGAGCTCGATCCCGGCGTGCGCTACCAGGGACTCTGACGATGAACCGGGCCACGACATCGACAGGCATCCGCCCCATGGGCCAGCCGCCTTCGGGCTTCTACACGATCGAGGAGCGCGTCTTCTACGTGCTGCTCGCGATCGGCGGCCTCGTCACGGGCGTCGGGCTGGCCGCGGCGCATTACATGGAAGAGCACGGCCACATCGTCACCGGGATGACGAACCAGGTCGTCTGGGGCATGCCCCACGTGTTCGCGATCTTCATGATCGTCGCCGCCTCGGGCGTGCTCAACGTCGCATCGATCGGCTCGGTGTTCGGCAATGCGGCCTACAAGCCGCGCGGACGCCTCTCGGCGCTGCTGTGCGCGGCGCTGCTCGCGGGCGGCCTGACGGTGCTGATGCTCGACCTCGGCCGCCCCGACCGCGTGATCGTCGCCGCGACGCACTACAACTTCAAGTCGGTGTTCGCGTGGAACGTGTTCCTCTATTCGGGCATGTTCGCGATCGTCGCGATCTACCTGTGGACGATGATGGAGCGGCGCATGAACCGCTACTCCAAGGCCGCCGGCATGGCGGCTCTGGTCTGGCGCTTCGTGCTGACCACCGGCACCGGCTCGATCTTCGGCTTCCTCGTCGCGCGTCAGGCCTACCAGTCGGCGCTGCTCGCGCCGCTGTTCATCGTGCTGTCCTTCGGCTGGGGGCTGGCGGTGTTCCTGATCGTCCAGTCGGCGATGTACGCGTGGAACGGCCTGGTCCTCTCGGATGCCTTGCGCCAGCGCATGGCGCGGCTGCTCGGCGTGTTCGTCGCCGCGTCGCTGTACCTGGTCGCGGTCTACCATCTGACCAACCTGTACTTCGCGCGCCAGGGGAGCTTCGAGGCCTTCATCCTGCTCGGCCGCGGCGCGGGCGCGAACGGCGTCTTCCCGGCGCTGTTCTGGGTCGGCTACGTCGCGCTCGGCGCGCTGCTGCCGCTGGTGCTGCTGTTCCATCCGCGCGCGGGCGGCCCGCGCCACGTGATGGCCGCCGCGCTGCTGGTCCTCGCCGGTGCGTTCGCGCTGCTCTATGTCTTCGTGATCGGCGGCCAGTCCTATCCGCTCGACATCTTCCCCGGCTACGTCGTCCACAGCAGCTTCGCCGACGGCGCGATCGAGCATTACGTGCCGCGCCTGCCCGAGGTGCTGCTCGGAATGGGCGGGCTCGGCGTCGCCTTCCTGCTCACGACGATCGGCGTGCGCGTGCTCGACTTCATGCCGCAGGACGACTTCCCCACCGCCAAGGCCGACGCCGGCAAGTGACGACGATGGACGCGCCGCGCTTCATGGTCTCGGCCGCGCACAAGTCATCCGGCAAGACGACCGTCGCGCTCGGGCTGGCCGCGGCCTATGCGGCGCGCGGGCTGATGCTGCAAACCTTCAAGAAGGGCCCCGACTACATCGACCCGATGTGGCTCGCGCTGGCCAGCGGCCGGCCGTGCTTCAACCTCGACGCCTACCTGATGGGCGAGGCCGCGGTGCAGGCCAGCTTCGCCGCGCACGGGGCCGGCGCCGACCTGAACCTCGTCGAAGGCAACAAGGGCCTGTACGATGGTCTGTCGCTGGACGGCAGCAACAGCAACGCGGCGCTCGCGCGCCAGCTCGGGCTGCCCGTCGTGCTCGTGATCGACGCGCGCGGCATGACGCGCGGCGTCGCGCCGCTGCTGCTCGGCTACCAGGCCTTCGACCGCGGGATCCGCATCGCCGGCGTGATCCTGAACCGCCTCGGCGGCGCGCGCCACGAGGCCAAGCTGCGCGCCGTGATCGAGCATTACACCGACCTGCCGGTGCTCGGCGCGATCCAGCACGACGAGCGGCTCGCAGTCACCGAGCGCCACCTCGGCCTGGTGCCGGCGGCCGAACTCGCCGGCGCGGCGCAGCAGGTGGCCGAGGTCGGCGCCGCGGTCGCCGCGCAGGTCGACCTGGACCGGCTGCAGGCGCTCGCGGGCGAGGCCCCGGCGCTGCAG
>MEGM01000063.1:0-7073 GCA_001725505.1 Rubrivivax sp. SCN 70-15
GCGCGAACACTGGTCCTTGCATCACTGCAACGGCGCTCACCCGCGCCACCATGCCTCAATCTCGCTCGGCTCGGAAGCGAAAGCTTCTCGGGCTCTGAGGAGGCCTTAGCCATACAACTGCCGGCTGGCAGACACGGACCCTAGTCGAGTGCGCCTACCTCACTGCGCCTGCCGGCTCGGGCAGCCAGCGGTCCAGCGCGCGGCTCGCGCGCGTCGGCGTCCGGCGCGAGCCATCGTTGGAGGATCGAAAGTTCGAAAGTTGGTGAACACTAACCATCGACCTGCGACCGCTGGAGGTTGGCCGGTCGCAACTTGGCCCTTCACCGACCTCATGGTTCACTTGACCTCCCCGCAGGGCACAGTGATCTAGATCAAGACGATCAGTGATCTGCTGGGGCCAATGGGCGAGCGACCGGGGAGGTGGCCGGGCACCTGTCAGAATCGCGACCCGGGCGACCCGCGCAGTAACTGTCGCATTAACTTCGTCGGAAAGTCCTTCACGTTCATAGGTGAATGTGAGTGACCCCGGTCCACCAGTCACGGCCCCTCGAGGGGCTTTTTTGGGCTTGAATTCGAGCCGTCATCGACTTCATGGCAGACAGCAACCGACCCGCTTCGACGCCGACCCGCAGTGCGCGTGCCGCGGGTCGGCTCGACGGCCGCCAGCTCAGCTGCCGGCGCGGCCGGCGCCGGCTGTTCGAGCGCCTGGACGTGAGCGTCGAGCCGGGCACGATCACCTGGCTGCGCGGCGCCAACGGTGCCGGCAAGACGAGCCTGATGCGCATCCTGGCCGGGCTGTCCGCGCCCGAGGCGGGCGAGGTGCGCTGGAACGACCTTCCGCTGCAAGAGGCCGGCGTCGAGGCGCGCGAGGGCATCGTCTACGTGGGCCACTCGAACGCGCTGAAGGACGACCTGACGCTGCGCGAATCGCTCGCGTTCCTGGGCCGGCTGTCCGGACTGGACGACGCGCCGGCGCGCGCCGACGCCGCGCTCGCGCGCGTCGCGCTCGGCGACTGGCGCCACGCGACCGTTCGCACGCTGTCGCAGGGTCAGCGCCGGCGCGGCGCGCTGGCACGGCTGGCGCTCGACGACCGGCCGCGGGCCTGGATCCTCGACGAGCCCTACGACGCGCTCGACCAGACCAGCATCGCGATGCTCTCGGCGCTGCTCGTCGAGCACGCCGGCCGCGGCGGCTCGGTGCTGCTGACGAGCCACCAGCCGCTGACGCTGCCCGGCCAGCGCGAGTTCGACCTGGAGACGCGGCGAACCCAATGAGTTCCGCGCTGCTGGCGATCGCGCATCGCGACCTGTTGCTGGCCCGGCGCCGGCGCGTCGAGGCCCTGCTGCCGCTGGGCTTCTTCGTCGTCGCTGCCGGGCTGTTCCCGTTCGGCGTCGGGCCCGAGCCGCAGATGCTGCGCCAGATCGCGCCCGGCGTGGTCTGGGTCTGCGCACTGCTCGCGGCGATGCTGTCGGTGACGCAGATGTTCGCGAGCGACCTGCACGACGGCTCGCTCGAGCAGATGCTGCTCGCGCCGCAGTCGCTGGTGCTGCTCGTCGTCGGCAAGGTGGTCGCGCACTGGCTGACGACCGGTCTGCCGCTGGTGCTGGCCGCGCCCGTGCTCGGCCTGCTGTTCGACATGCACGCGCCGGCGATCGCGACGCTGACCGCGAGCCTGCTCGTCGGCACGCCGATCCTGAGCCTGTTCGGCGCTCTCGGCGCAGCGCTCACGCTGGGCCTGCGCAGCGGCGGCGCGCTCGTCTTCCTGCTCGTGCTGCCGCTGACGATACCGGCGCTGATCTTCGGCACCGGCGCGGTCGGCGCGGTCGACAGCGGGATCTCGCCGAGGGCGCATTTCTCGATCCTCGGCGCGCTGCTCATCGTCACCGCGCTCGGCGCGCCGCTGGCCACCGCGGCGGCGCTGCGCATCTCACTGGATTGACCGGCGATGAACAACTTGCGCCTGCGCTGGTCCACCTTCGCCGCCCCGTCGCGCTTCTACCGGCTGGCGGGCAAGCTGGTGCCCTGGTTCTGGATTGCGGCGATCCTGCTGTCGCTGGCCGGGCTGTACGTCGGCTTCGCGATCGCGCCCACCGATTTCCAGCAGGGCGACGCCTACCGCATCATCTTCATCCACGTGCCGGCGGCCTGGATGTCGATGCTGATCTACGTCGTGCTCGCGTTCTGGGCCGCCTGGGGCTGGATGTTCAATGCGCGCCTGGCCTCGATGTACGCGCGCGCGCTCGCGCCGACCGGCGCGATGTTCACCTTCATCGCGCTCTGGACGGGGGCGCTCTGGGGCAAGCCGACCTGGGGCACCTGGTGGGTCTGGGACGCCCGGCTGACGTCCGAGTTCATCCTGCTGCTGCTCTACCTGGGCTACATCGCGCTCACCGAGGCCATCGACGACCCGCGCCGCTCGGCCAACGCCGGCGCGCTGCTCGCGCTCGTCGGGGTGGTCAACGTGCCGGTGATCTACTTCTCGGTGATCTGGTGGAACACGCTGCACCAGGGCGCCACGATCAGCATGACGACCGCGCCGAAGATGGCAACGACCATGCTCACGTCGATGCTGCTGCTGACGCTGGCGTTCTGGGCCTACAGTTTCGCCGTCGTGTTCACCCGAACCCGGGCCATCGTCCTCGAGCAGGAGGCCGATACCGAATGGGTGCGCGTGCTCGCCACCGGCGCGAAAGGAACCTGATGCACTGGAATTCGTTCGAAGACTTCGTCCACATGGGAGGCTACGGCCTGTACGTCTGGGGTTCTTATGGAGTCACGCTCGTGGTGATGCTTGCGGAGGCGGTGCTCGTCGTGCGCCGGCGTCGGCGCGCGTTCGAGGCACTGCGCTCGGGAGGCCGGCCATGAAGCCGCGCCACAAACGGGCCGCGATCGTCGTCGGCGTGCTCGCGGCGGTCGGCGTCGCGGTCGCGCTGGTGCTCAACGCCTTCAACAGCAACCTCGTGTTCTTCTACACGCCGTCGCAGGTGGCGTCCAAGGACGCGCCGATCGGCCGCACCTTCCGCATCGGCGGGCTGGTCCAGGCCGGCAGCCTGCAGCGCAGCGGCGTCACGGTGCGCTTTCTCGTCACCGACACCGCGAAGACGATTGCGGTGCGCTACGCGGGCGTGCTGCCTGATCTGTTCAAGGAAGGCAAGGGCGTGGTCGCGCAGGGCAAGCTCGGGCCGGACGGCGTGTTCGTCGCGAGCGAGGTGCTCGCCAAGCACGACGAGAACTACATGCCGCCCGAAGCGGCCGACGCCGTTCAGCGCGCCGAGAAGGTCAGGGCGCAGATGGCCGGCACCTCGCTCGCCGAAGGAGGCGGCCGATGATTCCCGAACTCGGTCAACTCTGCCTGATCCTGGCGCTCGCGGTGGCGCTGGTCCAGGGCGTGCTGCCGCTGGTCGGCGCACAGCGCGGCCGCAGCGACTGGATGGCGCTGGCGCGGCCGCTCGCGACCGTGCAGGCGCTGCTGATCGCGGCTGCGTTCGTCTGCCTGGCCGCGTCGTTCGTGCGCGACGACTTCTCGGTGCGCTACGTCGCCGAGAACTCGAACACCGCGCTGCCGCTGCACTACCGGATCGCCGCGGTCTGGGGCGGCCACGAGGGCTCGCTGCTGCTGTGGATGTTCATGCTCAACGTCTGGACGCTGGCGGTGGCGCGCTTCAGCAAGCGCCTGCCGCCGCCCTTCGTCGCGCGCATCCTGTCGGTGCTGGCACTGGTGTCGGTCGGCTTCCTGCTCTTCATGCTGCTCACCAGCGACCCGTTCGACCGGCTGCTGCCGGCCGCCGCCAACGGGCGCGACCTGAACCCGCTGCTCCAGGACCCGGGCATGGTCGCGCATCCGCCGATGCTCTACATGGGCTATGTCGGCTTCTCGGTCGCGTTCGCGTTCGCGATCGCGGCGCTGCTCGGCGGCAACCTCGACGCCGCATGGGCGCGCTGGACGCGGCCCTGGACCACCGCGGCCTGGGTCTTCCTGACCTGCGGCATCGCGTTGGGCAGCTGGTGGGCCTACAACGAACTGGGCTGGGGCGGCTGGTGGTTCTGGGATCCGGTCGAGAACGCGTCGTTCATGCCCTGGCTGGTCGGCACCGCGCTGATCCACTCGCTGGCCGTGACCGAGAAGCGCGGCGGCTTCAAGGTCTGGACCGTGCTGCTCGCGATCATGGCGTTCTCGCTCTCGCTGCTCGGCACCTTCCTCGTGCGCTCGGGCGTGCTGTCGTCGGTGCATGCGTTCGCCACCGATCCGCGACGCGGGCTGTTCATCCTGATCTTCCTCGTCATCGTGATCGGCAGCTCGCTCATGCTCTATGCGTGGCGCGCACCGAAGATCGGCCTCGGCCAGCGCTTCGGCGTGCTCTCGCGCGAATCGCTGCTGCTCGTCAACAACATGGTGCTCGCGGTCGCCTGCGGCGCGGTGCTGCTCGGCACCTTGTATCCGCTGTTCCTCGACGCGCTCGGGCTGGGCAAGATCTCGGTCGGTCCGCCGTACTTCGACACCGTCTTCGGCCTGTTGATGGTGCCGCTGGTGTTCGTGATGGGTATCGGCCCGCTGACGCGCTGGAAGAGCGACGAACCCGGTGCCTTGGCGCGCCGCCTGCGCTGGGCTGCTCTGGGAGCGGTGCTCGCCGCGCTGGCGGTGGGCTGGCTCGCCGGCCGCATATCGCTGCTCGCCACCGGCGGGCTGGTGATGGCGTTCTGGATCGTCGCCAGCGTGCTCGTCGACCTGAAGCAGCGGCTGCTGCCCCCGGGCGGCACGCTCGCGCAGGTCGGCCACCGGCTGCGCCAGATGCCGCCCGCGATGGTCGGCATGATCGTCGCGCACCTGGGTGTTGCCGCGTTCGCGTTCGGCGTCTCGATGGTCAAGACCTACTCGACCGAGCGTGACGTCAAGATGGGCCCGGGCGACCACACCGAGATGGGCGGCTACAGCTTCCGCATGCTCGGCGTGCGCGAGGTCCAGGGGCCGAACTACGTGGCCGCGCAGGGCGAAATCGAGATCACGCGCGACGGCCGCAAGATCGGCATGCTGCACCCCGAGAAGCGCATCTACCAGGTGCAGCAGAACCCGATGACCGAGGCTGCGGTGAACAGCAACCCGCTGCGCGACCTGTACATCTCGATGGGCGAGCGGCTGCCCGACGGGTCCTGGATCGTGCGCGTGCAGTACAAGCCCTTCATCGTCTGGATCTGGGGCGGCTGCCTGATCATGATGGTCGGCGGCGTGCTCGCGATGAGCGACCGGCGCTACCGCGTGCGCCAGCGCCAGGCGGTGCCGGCAGCGACGGAGGGCGCGGCGACGTGATGCGATTCCTCTGGCCACTGGCGATCTTCATCGCGCTGGTGGTGTTTCTCGCGGTCGGCCTGAACCTGAACCCGCGCGAGGTGCCTTCGCCGCTGATCGACAAGCCGGCCCCGGCCTTCAGCGCGAGCCTGATGTCCGACCCGGCCAGGCGCATCAGCGAGAAGGACCTGCTCGGCAAGGTCTGGCTGCTCAACGTCTGGGCCTCGTGGTGCGTGCCCTGCCGCGAGGAGCACCCGCTGCTCGTCGAGTTCGCGCGCCGCCACGAGGTGCCGATCTACGGCCTCAACTACAAGGACAAGCGCGAGGCCGGGCTGGCCTGGCTGCAGCGCCTGGGCAACCCTTACACCGAGGCGCTGTCCGACCCGGACGGGCGCATCGGCATCGACTACGGTGTCTACGGCGTGCCCGAGACCTTCGTCATCGACCGCCAGGGCATCGTGCGCTACAAGTTCATCGGCCCGCTCACCCCGGATGCGATCCGCGACAAGCTCGAACCGCTGCTGAGACGCCTGAATGCCTGAACGCCTGTCCCCCCGCTGGCTCGCACCGCTGCTGGCGGCTTGCCTGGCGCTGATGCTGGCCTGGTCGCCGGCCGCCGCGAAGGAGGCCGCGCCGTCGGTCGCCGACCCGGCGCTCGAGGCGCGCATGATGGCGCTGGCCGGGCAGCTGCGCTGCCTGGTCTGCCAGAACGAGACCATCGCCGCGTCGCAGGCCGACCTGGCCTCGGACCTGCGCCAGGAGATCCGCGAGATGCTCCAGCGCGGCATGACCGAGGCCCAGATCCGCCAGTACATGACCGACCGCTACGGCGACTTCGTGCTCTACGACCCGCCGTTCAAGGCCACCACCGCCTTGCTCTGGCTCGGCCCCGCCTTGCTGCTGGTGATCGCGCTGACCGCGCTGTACGCCGTGCTGCGCCGGCGCCAGCGCCTGAGCGCCGATGCCTTCGACCCCGAGACCCCCGACGATGACGAACTCCCCGGCGCGAATCGATGAACTCAAGCGCCAGCTCGCGCAACTCGACGCCCTGATCGCCAGCGGAACGCTCACCGGCGACGCCGCGCGCAGCGAGCGCGAGCGACTCGAACGCGAGATCCTCGGCGAGGTGCTCGGCCGGCGCACCGAGGCCGCCGCGCCGTCGGCGTCCAGCGTGACGGCGCCGCGCCCGTCGCGCGGCCTGGTGGCCGCCATCGTCGCCTTCGTGCTGCTGTTCGGCGCTGCCGGCTACGCCTGGCGCGGCAACCCCGAGGGTTGGCACGCCGGCCCCGGCGACGGCCAGCGTCCGCCCGACCCGGCGCAGATCGAGGCGATGGTGACCAAGCTCGCCGAGCGGATGAAGAGCCGGCCCGACGACGTCGACGGCTGGAACATGCTCGCGCGCTCGTACAGCGCGCTGGGCCGCTACGCCGATGCGCTGCCGGCCTACAAGCACGTGCTCGACCTGCGCCCCGACGACGCCCAGGCGATGGCCGACTACGCCGATGCGCTCGCGATGGCGCACGACCGCAACCTCGAGGGCGAACCCGAGAGCTACGTGATGAAGGCCTTGAAGGCCGACCCGAAGAACGTGAAGGCGCTCGCGCTCGCGGGCACGATCGCCTTCAACCGCGCGCAGTACCCGCAGGCGGTGGACTACCTGCAGCGCGCGGTGCAGGCGAGCGACCCGGCGAGCGATTTCGTGCGCGAGCTGCAGGCGGCGCTGGACGAGGCGCGCAAGCGTGCCGGAATGCCCGCGCTGCCACCGACCGCAGGCGCCGCCGCACCGGG